>JBDTAX010000221.1:0-45915 GCA_039924425.1 Pseudonocardiaceae bacterium | reverse complement strand
GTCACCGGGGAGTGCGTGCTCATCCTCGACGAGGACACCGCGGTGGTAGTCCGGGACGCGTTGATCGAGTGGCTCGGGTGAGCGCGCCGCGCTGGGGCTTGTCCGCGCGGGACTGGCATGCCCACGCCGTCGATGAGGACGCCGGGCACCACCCGTGTGGGGTGTGGGTCGCCCGCTGCGGGCACCAGCTGCGCCGGGTGGCCGTCCTGTACGACGAGCCACCCACCCGGATCTGCCCGACCTGCGCGAACCCGCCGCTGGGGGGCGCGTCGTGAGCTGGTTCCTGCGGTCCCTGAGTGACCGGGACACCCACCACGGCGCGCTGGGTCCCGATCAGATGGTCACCGCAGTGGTCGGGGTGCGGTTCACGCCCTGACCACTGCGGACAAGCCTGCCCGGTCACCCCCCGGACCCCAACCAGATCTGCCCGGCGTGCGACACCCACCGCAGACAAGCTGTCCGCCGCATTTAGGCCGGGCCATCCGCACTCTGGACGGAGGGCGGTGTTGCTCGCGCCGTGTTCCCCCGCGCGGACGGTGCGAAATGTGACGGGTGTGACGGGTTCGCGGCGACCCGTCACACCCGTCACATGGACTGTTTTCGCAGTTAGAGGTCATAGTGTGCCCGTCGTAAGGGCTGTGACGGCGTGACGGGCGATTCGAGCGGTTGTGACGGGTCGCGGCGCGCGGTGTGACGGGTGCGCCGAGAGTGATCATTCATCGTTAGTGGTCACGGCGGCCTCGGGTGGGTTCCCGTCTCGGATGGCTTCGGCTGCGGTTCGAATGTCGGTGATGAGGTAGCCGTGGACCTGTCGGAGGGTGCCGTCTTCGGTGGGTATGCGCTCGCGCTTGGACCGGCAGCCGAGGTCGCTCAGTTGCCGGCTGAGTGTGGCCAGGTCGATGCTGAGCGCGGTGACCAGCTCGGCGGTGGGGACGAAGCCGCGGCTGTCGGCCTCGTCGGGGTCCTCGTCGCGGTAGGCCAGCACCGAGGCGAGTGGTTCGGGCACCTCGGCCTCTGGCGCGTGCTCGGGACCGCTGGTGGTGCCGATGGCCTTGGCGACGGCGGCGTGGTCGAGCACGAGTGCTGAGTCGTGTCCGGTGGCGTGGCCGGTCAGGGTGCCGGTCATCTCTCGCAGTGCGCGACCGCGTTGGCAGATGGTCTACCAGTCGGCCATCGTCTTGCCTTGGTGGGGAATCGCGCCGATCAGCAGCGACGTCCACACCAGGGGCAGGTCGACCCCGCGGTCACGGGGGTCCCGGCCGAAGGGCACCGGGCGCCACGCGTCCCACTTCGACCGTCAGCGACGGCGTGGGCGGCGACGCTTTGGCGTAGGGGTCCGCGCCGGCGACCCACATCGCCACCCGGCCAGCATGCCCGCCGTCGCCGCGGACCCGCTCGACAATCAGCTGTACCTCGTCCACGGCCAGCGCGGACGCCCGCGCTTCACGGTTCTTGATCACATCGGTGGCTTTGCGGGTAGCGGGGAGGTCGACGGTGATGGCCCACCCTCGCCGACCCGCATCGCGCGTTCGACCAGCCGCAGAGTTTCGTCCTTGCCGATGAGTTTCGCGTCCCGGTAGGCGTCGACGAGGGCTTGGGGATCCATCGTCCAGGTCAGCGTGCGGAGGCCGGGCAGCACGGCCTTGCGACCGGGGCTGCCGTCCTTGCGCCTACCCGTGATCGCCAGTACCGCCGAGGCGATCACGCTCGTGATCTATAGGGCGGTGGAGCCGTACACCGCCTCGGCGAGCACGATCGCGAACACGGTGGTGAGGGTGGCCACGCCGGTCACCCTCCACCGGAACAAGGTCAGTGCGCGGATCTCGGTGAACCTGTCGGCCAGTTTCTCGTGGGCGGTCATCTCTCCCGGTTCCTGTCCCTGCGGGCGTTGTCGAGAGTGGTCATCTCCGGCCGTCCCATCGTCCTGCCCAGCCTTCAGTTGCGGTCACGGTCAGGGTCCGGATGAGGACATCGGCTGTAAACATGACCCGGGACCGTAGCCCTCCGCGACACACTCGATACCCAGCGCCACAAACCAGGCACCCGTAATTCAGTCAACAGGAGAACGTGGGTTCCGCCCGCTGCTTCTCACTGTGGGCCACCACGGTCGAGGCATCCAACCGGAGGCACCCCCGCCCGCACCACCGCGACCTTCTCCAACCGGGCCGCGGTGAGCTCCTCCACCGCCCGCCACACCGTGGTGTCCGAAGCCACCGACCCGAACAACTCCCCCTGATGACGCAGCGTGTCCATCGCACTGATCGTCGTTCCCCCATCAGCGATCACCACCGCCAGATCCACCAGCACCCGATCCCGATCAGGCGCCGACCAGAAACCAGACCGAGCCAACGCCCCGGACAGCGCACCCGTCAGTCCAACCTGATCAGCCACCAGCCGCGGCAGCCCCGACCCCACATGCGACACCACACCATGCCCGCCCACGTCCACGGACAAGCCCTTCGACCACGCGGTAACATCCACCTGAAAAGTGCCTCTCACGCCCGCGGTGTCAAGGATCTTGAAGACACCTCATTATCGCAGCTCAGAGGCAATTTTCGTGCACCACAACACCTCCCCGGCGCCGATCTTTTCCGATCTCGGTGAATGGCCGAGATTAGCTGACCCTTAATGAAACTGTTGCGTTTTCAACGGCCCGGATCACCAGATCGGCGCCGGCGCCGATCTGGTGATAGAGACCGAGTCGGCCGAAAGTCACACGGGAGGTCATGTGGGTGCGCTCGGTCACGGTAACGACGGATGAGCTCCTCCTGCGCCGCTTGGGACATCACGTCACTCAGTGTTCCGGGCTGGAATCCGCAACAAGAACTCGACAGAAAAAACCAGAAAGTTGTTACAAAGACCCGGAACGCGGCGATAAACATAAGATGAACACGATTAGTAGCGGTGATGGACGCATGATCGACGCAAAACAGACACCCGCAGTGTTAATTCGGACACTTGGAGCATTTCGGGTGATCCGTGACGGCACGCCGGTTTCCGGCACCGTGTGGCAGTCAAAGAAGGCCCGAGATCTGTTGAAGATCCTCATCGCACGGCGCGCGGCGACCACACGGGAGCAACTGGTGGAGCTGCTGTGGCCGGAGGTCGATCCGGCCAAGGCCGGTAACAGACTGTCGATGCTGCTTCAGACGGTGCGTAACGTGCTGCAGCGTCACGCTTACGTGGGTCCGCTGGCCAGCGATGGCAGCGTGGTGTGGCTGGATCGCATGCAGGTCAGGGTGGATGTCGAGGAGTTCCTCACCGATGCCATCAACGCCCTTGCCGCAGGCCGGGGTGATGTTGCAGCGCCGGACGCCGCAGCGCGACTGACGGCCGCCCTAGCCGCCTACACGGGAGACTTCCTGGAAGATGATGCCCACGCGGACTGGGCCACATCGCTGGCCGAGGAGGCTCGAGCGATCCACATCGCCTTGCTACGGACACTGGCGGCGCGACTGCAACGAACCGGTGACATTGATGGGGCGATACAATACCTGCTGAGGTTGCTCAGGCAGGACCCGTTCGACGAGCAGGCTCATCTTGACCTGGTTGACATGCAGCTCGACGTCGGTCACCTCAGCGAGGCACGCCGCCAGTATGATGTCTACGTGCAACGCATGAAAGAGATCGAGGTCCACCCACACCCACTACTCTAGGAGCGACGTAGGAAATAAACGGGCTCATCGCGCGTTACCCCATCCAACGATGATCCTCTGCGGTTTTCGCTGTTATTGATCCACACCATGTGTCGGATGACGACAGGGAGTAGATCCACAACGTCATCGGCTAGCGCGCCAAGCAAGCAGCGCTACCCATCAAAATGACGGCAGGTCGGCGGTCACTCTATCGTGGCGCATCACTGCACGTACACTCAGTGTACTTGACTTGCTACTCTTCGCCGAAAGACGGCAGGTTGTGAGACAGGACGATGGGCAAGGACGAGCTTAGTCACATCGTTGTGGGTGATCCGGACCCGACACCAGACTTACCGAGTATGATCACAGGGAATGCCGATGACTGCCGGTGCGGGTTCGAGTGGACGGACGAGCCCTCTCAGGGACTCACGCTGCTGTGGTCCTGCACTCGAGAACCTGGCCACTCAGGCCAGCACCTAGCCGGCACCGGTGAGTCGGTGGCCGCCGTGCACCCTGAGACGCACAATGCCCAGCAAGTAAAGATTCCTGGGGAAAGCAGCGCTGAACAGCGTTAGCCTCCCGTATTCATACCGAGCTGGCCGGCCTTCCTCCGCGTACCGACACGCACAAGAGCCCCACGCCGAGGAAACCCGACCGCATCATCCCCTTCGAAGCCGAGGCCGCCAACCTGTTCTTCCAACTGGTCTCCTCCCGTTACGAGAGAGCGAGCTTGATCGTCACGAGCAACAAGATCTTCGGCCGCTGGGGCGAGGTCTTCGGTGATGACGTGGTCGCAGCGGCCATGATCGACCAACTGGTCCACTACGCCAGGTCATCGCCCTCAAGGGCGACAGCTACCAGCTCAAGGACCGCGACCTCGGTCGCGGTCCCACCGCAGTCAGTACGGACGAGTAAAGAGATCAACTCAGCAACCCTCTCTGGTCGAATCCGGTTCGGCGTTGTGGCACGATGAGCTGAAGAACAACCGACACGGATCGGTGGAAGTGATAACTCTGCGTGGTCGGGTGTTTCTAGCGGAAATGGAAGGTCAACTGCGACATCAGGCCTGTGTGCGGAGCACGCGAGACTACCTGGGGAGATAGCGTGGTGCTGTCCGCTGGACCAGACCCAGCCGGTCCAGCTGAAGAGCTGGTCGAGCGCCCGTCAGTAGACGAGCTGCTGGACCGTGCCGCGAAGCGCCGGATCTGTGTGGTGATCGGCGCGGCTGGCTGGGGCAAGACCACGGCGGTGGCAGCGTGGTCGCGCAACCGCTCTACCGCGTGGCTGCGGTATGAGCCGCCCAGGGAGGGCGAGGACGATGGGGCACGCTTGCTGGCCGCCATGGTCGGAGTCTTGCGGGCGCACGTGTCGGCGCCGGCGCCGATGCGGGATATGACGGCGGCGGACACAGATCGGGTGGGGTCCCCGGTAGTAGCTGTCTGCGCGTGGTTGCGCAGTGTCCTGACCAAGGAGCTCGTTCTGGTCCTCGATGACCTGCATGGGTTGCAGCCGGATAGCGACGCGGCGGACATCGTGGAGAGTCTGTGTCAGCGAGCACCGGAGCGGCTGCATCTGGTGTTGATATCCCGGCGTGAGCTTCCCTTCTCCCTGCAGCGGCTGCGGGGTCGTGGTCTTGTCACGGAGATCCACGCACCGGATCTTGCTTTTGACGTCGCCGATGTCGAGGCACTCCTGCGCAAGACCGTGGGGAAAGATCCACCCGGCTTGTCGAGGCGAGTGTGGGAGCACACCGGTGGTTGGGCCGCGGCCGTGCACTGCGCGGTGGAGATGTTGCGGGTGGTCGGGGCGGATCAGCGCCTGACCGCAGTGGGGCAGCTGGCCCACCCTGGACAGCGATTTCATAGCTATCTGGCTGAAGAGGTTATCGGCGCCACACCCGAGTGGGTTCACCAGCTACTGCGCACGTTGGCGATCTTCGGCGAGGTCAGGTCTCCGACGGAACTCTCGGGTGGGATCAATGTCCATGATACGACGGCCCTGCTTGCCGAACTGAGCCGCCAAGGACTCGTGCGGCGCACCGGTAGGGGCACCAGTTGGATGCTCATGCGTCCGTTGTGGAGCTACTTCGAGCACGAGGCAGCGCTGTCCTCCAGTGAACGGAAAGCATTGCACGTGACGGCGGCCAACGAGTGCATCGGGCGGGGGGCACCGGCCGACGCACTGCGGCATCTCCTCGCGGCGGGTGATCACGCCGCGTGCGCCTCGCTACTCATCGAGCACGGTGGCGCAATGGTGGCCCGCGGGCAACTCGAGGACGTGTTGCGGGCCGCCGAGTTGCCCGCCGAGTACCTCGACGACCCGCGGATCCAACAAGTTCTCGGGCAGGCGCAGCAAGTGCGAGGGCAGTGGGCACTGGCGCTGCGGCACTTTCAGCACGCTGGCTACGATCGGGCCGAGCTAGCTCCCGCACTATCCTGGCGGGTCGGCCTCATCGCTTTCACCCAGGGTGAGTTCGCCGAAGTCCAAGCGCTGACCCGGCGAACCCGGCTCGACCGGGAGGATTCGCTCGACGAGACCGGCGTGCTGGCGCTGTCGGCCAGCGCCCACCGGATGACCGGTGACATCGCGGGTCTGCGAAGGATGGCGGGTCGAGCCTATGCCGCAGCCCGACGGTGCGACGAGCCACGCGCGTGGTCTCTTGCCCACCACGTCTACGCGCTCCTCGCTGCCGCCGAGGGCGACCAGCGGCAAGCAGACGCCCACTTCATCGATGCCCTGCGCAACGCCAAGGCGAGCGACGACCTCATCCAACTGACGTGGATTCGGGCTTACCAAGCGTTCCACCACTGTGAAGCGGGTGCGCCCCGGCATGCGCTGGCCGACGCCCAGATCGTGTTGAGCCTCAGCGAACGATGCGAGAACCCGTTCATCATCGCGCATGCGCTGACCACCCGCGGCCGCGCCCGCGGGCGCCTCGGGATGCTGGAGGAGGCGGCAGCCGACTTCGCCACAGCAATCGACCTCTTCCAGCGCATCAGGTCCCGATTCCTGGCCTGGCCACTGTGCGGCGTCGGCGACCTACATCGAACCAGGGGCCAACTGGTGCGAGCCCGGGCGGCATACGAGGAAGCCCTCACCCTCGCCGAGCCATGCCACGACGTGTTCGGCCTCAGTTCGGCGCTGATCGGTCTCGCGCGCATCGCCGCGGCTGATGACCCCCAGCGTGCTCGTGAGCATGCGGACCGGGCCGTGGGCTTGGATGAAGGACTCCGCACGGTCTCGGCATTGCTGACCTGCGGCTGGGTCGAGTTGATGGACGGTGACCGGCAGAGTGCCTCGGCGGATGCCGACCGGGCTGCCCTGGCCGCGCGTGGGCGGCGTGACAACCCAGGACTGGCCGAGGCCATCACCCTGGGCGTGCTGGCCTCGACTGATCCCACTGTGGATACCACCCCGCTGCGGGAGGCGATCGACATCTGGCGGGAGACGGGCTGTCGCCTTGAGGAAGCCGAGACCAGAGTCGTGGCCGCTCACCTCGGCGCGCACATTCCCCGCCTCGACGACTACGACGCGGATCAGATACTCCGGGACCACGGCGTCGACATCGAATCGCGGCGGGTCGCCGGACCACTCGGCGTACTGGCCCAGTCCGCACCCGTGATGTCTATCCAGACGCTCGGGGTGTTCCGGGTGATCCGCGACGGGGTCCCGGTTCCGAATATCGCCTGGAAGTCGAAAAAATCCCGGGACCTGTTGAAGATCCTGGTTACGCGGCGCCGGGCGATCCCCCGTGATCAGCTGATGGAGTTGTTGTGGCCGGGAGTGGCCCCGGCCGTGGCCGGCAACCGGCTCTCCGTGCTGCTCTCCACGGTCCGCGATGTGCTGCAACCCCAACCGGTAGGCGAGGGCCCCTTGGTCACTACCGACGGCGCGGTGTCGTTGAACCGTGCTCAGGTCAGCGTGGACCTCGAGGACTTCCTCACCCGGGCCATCACCGCCCTCGACGCGGACCGGGCGAAAGAGCCGGATGTGACCGCGCGACTCGCGGCCGCCGTCACCGCCCATACCGGCGATTTTCTCGAAGAAGATCCTTATCATGAGTGGGCCGGCGCACTAGCCGAAGAGGTGCGCGCCACCCACATCGCGCTGCTGCGGGCATTGACCGCACGGCTACGCGAGGCCGGCGACATCGATGCGGTCGTGCGGTACACGCTGCGCCTGCTCGAGCAGGACCACTACGACGAGGAAGCCCATCTCACCCTCATCCGCACCCTGCTCGACGCCAGACGTCTCGGCCAGGCGCGCCGTTACTACCACATCTACGTTCGCCGGATGAAAGAGATCGACGTCTCGCCCAGCCCACTGCCGGAAATGATCAAAACTAAGAATCAATTAAGGTGGAACTAAGATTATCTATAGGCCGTCCTCTTAGTCTTCCAGACTATTACTCACGGGTAGATACCGTGGTGTCACGGGACCGATCGAGGGACGGAAAATGAGCCTGCGGGAGGCGTTGTTTATCGCGCTACGCGGAGTGCGCGCGCACCGGATGCGCTCCGCGCTGACCATGCTCGGCCTCATCATCGGAATCTCAGCGGTGATCTTTCTGGTCGCCATCGGCGACGGGGTGCAGAAATCGGTCGACGCGCGCATCGAACCGCTGGCCAGTCTGATCACCATCGTGGCCACGACCGGGGACCTCCCCGGAGGCCCCGCTCCGAAAAACCTCATCGATTCCGATGTCTCGGCACTGCGGAAAGCACCCGACGTCCTCGCCGTCACCCCGGTGGTCACCGGCCCATCACTGATCAAGGCTGACATCGCCCAGTCCATCGCCGCGTCACGGACGACCGTCATCGGCTCCACCGCAGACTGGCTCGAGGTGAACAACCGCGACATCGCGGCCGGGTCGTTCTTCGACCCCGGCCAGGTCCGCTCCGCCGCCAGGGTCGTCGTGCTGGGGCCCACCGCGGTGACCAACCTGTTCGGCGGCGACACCGCCGCCGCCCTCAACCACACTGTCCAGATCAACCGCCAGAACTTCACAGTCATCGGGGTGATGCAGTCCGTTGGCCTGCCCGGCGACGACATGGTGGTCATGCCACTGAACACCGCACGCAACTATGTCTTCGGTTACGGCGACATCGTCAACCAGGCCACGGTGCAAGCCACCTCCGTGGCCGCCGTGCCCGCCGCCGAGGCCGAAGTGAACAGCATCCTCGACACCCGGCACGAGATCACTACTCCCGCGGCACGAGATTTCGCGGTCCAGACCCTCGTGGCCGCGGCCGCTCAGTTCAACCAGATCCTGGGTATTCTCACCTTGTTCACCGCCGCCGTCGCCACCATCTCCTTGATGGTCGGTGCGGTCGGCGTCCTGAACATCATGCTGGTCTCGGTCACCGAGCGAACCCGCGAGATCGGCATCCGCAAAGCGATCGGCGCCACCAGCCGCGCCATCCTGGAACAGTTCCTCATCGAAGCCATCGTCCTGACCGGCATTGGTGGGCTCATCGGCATCGGCGTCGGGCTCGGGCTGTCCCTACTCGTCGGCATCATCGTGCCCTCCTTCGCCGCCCGCCTTGGCCCCACCTTCGCCGGGTTCGCCCCCGTGGTATCCTTACTGCCCGTGGTCATGTCGTTCGCGATCAGCCTCGCGATCGGGCTCATCGCCGGCGGCTACCCCGCCTATCGGGCCGCCCGGCTACGCCCCATCGAAGCCCTCAGATACGAATAACACACCGCTAACAGCGATCGTGCCGCGGCGCTCGGCGAAGGCATGCCGTTGTTCACTTTGAGAGCGATCGGGCTGCCACGTCATGTAACAAAAGTGGTTCCGCTTGCGATGGATCATCAGGGGCTGGCCTGGAAGGACGCCTGTTGCGCCGGATATTACTTCGACGAGCCGGGACTTCGATGTGAGATGATCTTTTTCACCACCTTCGTCACGCTGATTCGACGGCAACAGGAAGGGGTGGAAGGACGTCTGGGCTCCCCGGCCCGGGTAGACGGCAACACGGTCCTCCTACCTATCGCGACGGAAGTGCAAGTAGGTGACTACTTAGAGTATCGCATGCTAAGCGATGAGTTACGAACAATGAGCGTGATCGATGTTGTCCGTCCGGACATGCCAGGTGCAAATGCCACTGACGATCACATTGAAGTTACCTGCGTGTCGGGTAGACGCAAGGCCTTCCCCGAGGCCACGGCGCCGGTCCTGCATCCCAGGATTTCCGTTGTCCTTGCGCTGGTAGCGGATGGACAGATGTCCGAGGCGGTCTTTGAGGCGTTCCGATTGGTCGAAGAACGGGTGCGGTCACTTACCGCAAGCCCCGACTCCGGACGCATCCTGATGGAGTCGGTGTTCGGCGCTCGGGTGCCGCAACGTGACATCACCACGACAATGGGCCAAGCGGCTGAGGACGAGTGTGAGAGTTTCCGACTGTTGTTTGCAGGCGTCATGCTTGGGCTGCGAAATTCGCACAATACCGGCAGCGCTCTTGCTGCATTGGACGAGACCTTAGAGTGCCTGGCGGTGGCCAGCATGCTGATGCGTCGTCTGGACCGCGCCGAAGACAGGTTGGGTTGACCCGTAACGCGGGGTCAACTCCTGGATCGGGATGTAATGCGCCGCCGCGGCCGACGCGATCCTCCATGCGTCCATACCGGTGACCAACAGCCCACCGCCAGGTTCGGCGCGCACCGTCGCGCCCATGCCGGTCAGCACCTTGGTCAGCCCCCGGACGCGGGGTGAGCGCACGAACACGTCGCACGCAAGACGTTCGGCCAGCTTCCGCGTGGAGGTTTCCGTGATCAATTCGCCGCGCCGGATGACGAGCAACTTGTCGGCTGTCAGCGTCATCTCACTCATGTGCTTGCTGGACACCAGGACCGTCCGGCCCTGAGCGGCAAGCGACCGCACCAGACCGCGGATCCACCGTATTCCCTCCTGATCCAGACCGTTCATCGGCTCGTCGAACAGCAGGACACCGGGGTCGCCGAGCAGCGCGCCGGCGACCCCAAGCCGCTGCCGCATGCCAGCGGAGAAATCGTCGATCCGCTTCTCGGTCACCGCCGAAAGCCCCACCTCGTCGAGTACCTCGGCCACCCGGAGCTCACCGATGCCATGACGGTGCGCCAGACACCGCAGGTGGTCCGCCGCGCTGTGCCCGCCGCGCATCGTGCTCGTGTCGAGCAGGGCACCCACGGTATGCAGCATCCGGTCGATGCCGGCACAGCGCTGCCCGTTCACCAGCGCTGTGCCGGATGTGGGGGCGTCCAGGCCGAGGATGATGCGCATCGTGGTCGACTTCCCGGCGCCGTTCGGGCCGAGGACGCCGGTCACCACGCCAGGGCGTGCGGTGAACGACAGCCGGTTCACCGCACGCTCGTCACCGTAATCCTTGGTGAGTTCGCGTACTTCGATCATGCGGCAAATGCTGCCGCACCCGGGGCACGCGCACATCGGAGCAGGGTCCGGGCTTAGGGATCGGACCCTGCTCCGATACGCTGATTGGGCGATAGCGGCTACCGTGGCCATGTGACCGAACCCGCTGGGGTTGATTCCGACGTGTTGTCGCTGCGGTTTCGACAGCGCCCGTGGCAGCTCGTCGCGATCGACCTGCTGCTGGCGGTGTGGATCACGTTCCTCACTGTCAACGCGACCCTCTACACCGCGCTCGGTCTCTCCAGCGGGACGGTCGTCGTGGTGTGGCTGCTGGCACTTGCGGTCAGCGTTCCGCTTACGGTCCGCAGGCGCAGACCTCTCCCGGTATTCGGCGTCGTCCTCGCTTCGACGATCCTCGCCGTGTTGCTGGGCATGTCGGTTGCGGCAACCGTGCTGGCTGTCGCGGTAGCGCTCTATTCGGTCGCGCTGTCCCGGGGACCGCGGCGCTCAGCCGTCGCGCTCGGCGCAGCGGTACTGGGTGTGACGCTGGCGGCAGTGCTCGCGGCGACCGTGCTGGATCCCCACTTTCTCCTCATCGCACCGAACACAAAGTCGTTCAATACCGACCTGCTTTCCTCGCTGAGTTCCTCGTGGTTCACCATCGGCGCAGGCTGGACGTTCGGCTGCAGCGTCCGCGCGCGCCGCACGTACGCCGGGCAGATCGCCGAACACCGCGAGCAGAAGGCCGTCTCCGAGGAGCGGTTGCGGATCGCCAGGGAAATGCATGACGTGGTGGCGCACAGCATGAGCGTGATCGTGATGAAGGCGGCCGTGGCCAATCACGTGTACGACACGCGTCCGGAGGAGAGTAGGGAAGCGCTCGGCGTCATCGAGTCCGTTGGCCGCGCCGCCCTCACCGATATCCAGCGCGTGCTCGGCTCCTTGCGGTCGGCCGGGGAGGCCCACCTGGCGCCCAGCCCAGGCCTCGACGAACTACCGAAACTGGTAGAGAACGCCCGACTCGCCGACGTGCAGGTGGAGCTCGACCGAGGGGCCATCCCCGCACTGCCCGCGGCGGTTCAGCTTTCTGTGTACCGAATCGTGCAGGAGGCGTTGACCAACGTCATCAAACATGCATCAGCACCAGCCCGATGCACCGTCCGCATCACCGCCGAACCGGGCGAACTGCATCTGGCGGTGATCGACGACGGCATACCGCGTCGCCCGGCCGGCGAGCCCGGGCACGGCTTGATCGGCATGCGCGAGCGAGCCGCCCTACATCACGGAACCCTGATGGCGGGTCCGCAAGCCAGCGGCGGGTTCGCCGTGCACGCATGCCTGCCCTACCAGGCCGCGGAGCCCGCATGACTGACGCACCGATCCGGGTACTGATAGCCGACGATCAAGCGCTGCTGCGGGGCAGCCTGCGGGTACTCATTGAGACCGAGCCGGACCTCATCGTCGTCGGCGAAGCGGGTACCGGGGCAGAGGCTGTGGACCTGGTCCAGGCGCAGAGTCCCGACATGGTGCTGATGGACGTGCGCATGCCGGACATGGACGGTATTGAGGCCACCAGGAGGATCACCGTACGTGAGGATGCCCCAAGAATCTTGGTGCTGACCACGTTTGATCTGGACGAATATGTGTACTCAGCGCTGCGGGCCGGAGCCAGCGGCTTTCTGCTCAAGGACACACCCCCCGCTCAATTGTTAGACGCCGTCCGGGTGGTTGCCTCCGGCGAGGCGTTGCTCGCACCCACCGTCACGCGGCGGCTGATAGCCGAGTTCGTCCGACACCCGGAGTCGGCCCGGCGCCCGGCCAGCACGCTGGCCGGCATCACCGACCGGGAACGCGAGGTGCTCACCCTCATCGCCCGGGGACTACGTAACAGTGAGATCGAACACCATCTGCACCTGAGCCGAGGGACCGTCAAGACACACATCGGCCGGCTGCTCGCCAAGCTCGACGCCAGGGACCGGGCGCAGCTGGTGATCGTGGGATACGAGACCGGTCTGGTCGGAGCGATCCTGACGTAGGCCACAAGATCCCCAGGAGTGGACGGAGCTGCTGGTCGGGCGGGTCGCCGCGCCGACAGTCGGACGCCGGGCCACTCGGTTCCCTTAAGCGGACACTAAGCTCCCACGAAGGTGGTCGCCCTAACGTGTGACCCATGGGACTGATCGCGGCACTCGATCTACCAAGCGGTGAGAACAAGGACGCGCTTCACTCCCTAGAACGAGGGAACGCCACCGCACGGACGGGTGATACTGAGATAGTTGGGCCACGGGTACCGGTCGATCGCGATTGGTTGGCCGCCACGCTGACCGCGCTGGTCGATAGGCACCAGATCCCTGGTGCCCAGCTCGCCGTCCACCGGGGTGGTGTGACCGTCACGGTTGAGGTCGGTGAGCTGGAGCACGGATCGGGGATTCCAGTCACCCGGGGGACCGCCTTCCCTATCGGGTCGATCAGTAAGGCCTGGACCGCAACCCTGGCCATGATCCTGGTCGCGGACGGTGATCTCGAGCTCGACGCACCGTTGGACGAGCACCTGCCCGAGCTCGGCGACCTGGGCGGCCAGCTCACCCTGAGGCAACTGCTCAGCCACACCAGCGGATTCGCCTCCAGCCCCGACATACCGGATCTGTCCACCTCGTCGCTGGCGCGCTATGTACGGGAGCACTGCCGCCGGCAGGACCTGCTCCTCGCTCCCGGGACTGATTTCTCCTACTCGAACCGGAACTACGTCCTGGTCGGCCACCTGATCGAAACGATCACAGGCATGAGTTGGTCGGAGGCTATGGAGGCGATCTTGCTGCGGCCGCTGGGCATCGACCCCGCCACGGTGGTGGAATCGATGCGAACATCCTGCGGGCGCCCTATCGCCACCGGACACTCGGTCAACTCTGCCCTGGGCCGGACCCGGCTCGTGCAGCAGTCAATAGCGCCTGTCGAAGCCTCGGCGGGAGGACTGGCGATGAGTGCCCTAGATCTGGTGGCCTTGGGACTGATGCACGTCGGGCCGGGTTTCCCGGAGCTGCTGCCGATCGTCTACGCCGAACGGATGCGGCAGGCCGTGCTCGGCATCGATCCGTTCGGACTAGCCGACGGCTGGGGTTGCGGGCTGGCCGTTTTCCGGGGTGAGAGCACCGACTGGGTCGGCCACGACGGCAACGCGAATGGCACGTCCTGCTACCTGCGCATTGATCCGGTCGGCGGGTGGGTGGTGGCACTGACCACCAACGCCAACACCGGCTCGTCTCTGTGGGAGGAGTTGCGGGTCGAACTGGGTCGGGCCAACGTGTCGCTGGGAGCACATCAGCGGGACACGTCGTCGCGAGTACCGGTCGCCTGCCCAGCGGAGTTCGTGGGTTGCTACGCGAACGGTCCGATGGAGTGCCTGGTTACCGTCGCGGACGATGGCGCACTGTGCCTCGAGGTGGGGGGCGAGCTCGTTGCGCTGTTGACCTTCTATGACGACTTGAATTTCGTGATTCAGGGCCCGGTCTCAGGTCAGGGGCAGCATGTCGGACGTTTCCTGCGTGACCGGAGCACCAAACAGGTCGAGCAACTGCAGATCGGTGGCCGGCTGGCTTCGCGGCGGTCTTTCTTCGTGCCGGAGGTTCGATCGCCGGCCGACTCTTTGAGCCGGGTGTCCGCCTGAGCATCTGTACTGGGATCCGCTCTTCGTCGCATCGTACCCCGGAGGATTCGAAAAAGAATGGTGGCTCACAAGCCGATGCCCGTGCTGGCCGGGAAACTTCCTGTCCCTCGAGGTGCACCGGAGGTGCCTTTCGTCCAACAACAACTCCAATACTGGACCCGGCAGCTGGCGGGGATGTCGACGCCGGAATGGCCCGCCCCCCCAGCGCGGCCGGCTGGGGCCTGCCCGGGCATCGGCGCACATGCCTGCGTTGTGCGAAGGGACGTGACAGCAGGACTGCTAGCGTTGATCTCCCAGCTCGACGTCACGCTGCTCGACTTCGCGGTGGCTGTCTGCCAGATCGTGCTGGCACGCCGCGGTGGGCAGGAAGACATCGTGGTGGCCACTCCTCCTCAGGGACGGGACCATCCGGTTTTGCTGCGGGCCGACGTGGACGATTCGATCCCATTCCGGGACTTCCTGCTCCAGGTCCGAGCCACGGTTGACGCGGCATTCGCCCACTCCGATGTCCCATTCCGGCAAGTGGTCGAGAAGCTGGGCCTGGATCCGGCGCTGGCGCGCATCGCGGTGGTGACGGGAGAACAGGCTGCCCTGGCGTTCCCCGCGGACCTGGCATTCCCCGCGGACCTCAAGATCCGGCTGGTCGAACGGGACGGCGAAATCTCGGTCGTCATCGACTTTCGCACCGAGAAGCTCGATGCGGTGACAGCTCAAGGCCTGGCTGGGCAGCTCGCCCACGTCATCGAGGTCGTCGTCGCCGACCGCTCCATACCGCTGGGCAGGATCGATGTCCTGCCGGTGAAAGAGCGCCACCGGTTGCTCATCGAGTGGAACGACACCGACCGTGACGTCATCCCGGCCACATTTCCGGAACTGTTCGAGGCCCAGACAGCCCGAACCCCGGATGCGGCGGCGCTGGTGCTCGCCGGCACGTCCCGCGAGTTGTCTCTGAGCTACGCAGACCTGGAGGCACGGGCCAACCAGTTGGCCCACTTAGTGATCGCCGAGGGTGCGGGTCCGGAACAAGTCGTGGCGCTGGCCTTGCCGCGTTCGATGGACATCGTCGTCGCTCAGCTCGCCGTGCTGAAGGCGGGCGCGGCCTTCCTGCCGGTGGACCCGACGTATCCGGCGGAGCGGATAGCGTTCATGTTGGCCGACGCCCGCCCGGTATTGGTGCTGACCCGACGCGACGTCGCCCCGGTTCTCCCGAGTGTCGATGGTGTTTCGGTACTGGTGATCGACGAACTTACCGTCCGGTCGGAACTGGCCAGGATGCCGGATCGCGCCCCCACCGACGCTGATCGGCGTTCCCCACTCGTTCCCGAGCACCTGGCCTATGTCATCTACACCTCGGGTTCGACCGGGCGACCGAAGGGCGTGACTGTCACCCACGCCGGGCTGGCCAGCTTCTCCGCCGCCGAGGTGGATCGGTATGCCGTCGCGCCGGGGGACCGGGTGCTGGAGTTCTCATCGCCCAGCTTCGACGCTTCTGTGCTGGAACTGTGCATGTCGCTCCCGGCGGGGGCCGCGCTCGTCGTGCCGCCGCCGGGTCCGCTACTGGGTGAGCAGTTGGCCGACGTGCTCGCCGACGGGCGGGTGACGCACGCGCTGATCCCACCCGCCGCGCTGGCCACCGTGCCGGCCGCGGCGGCGGAAAACGGGTTGCCGCTGTTTCGGACGCTGATCGTCGGCGGCGAGGCCTGCCCGGGCGAGTTGGTCGATCGCTGGGCGCCGGGTCGTCGAATGATCAATTCCTATGGACCGACCGAATCGACGGTGGTGTCGACCTGGACGGAGCCGCTGTCACCGACCGGGGTCCCGCCGATCGGCCGGCCGATCTGGAACACCAAGGTGTACGTGCTCGACGGGGCCCTGCGGCCGGTGCCGGCGGGTGCGGAAGGTGAGTTGTACGTCGCCGGGCAGGGCCTGGCCCGCGGCTATCTGAATCGACAGGGGCTGACGGCGCAGCGGTTCGTCGCGAATCCGTTCGGCGGCTCAGGCTCCCGTATGTACCGCACCGGAGACCTGGTCCGCTGGAGTGCTGATGGCCAGTTGGAGTTCGCCGGCCGCGCCGACGACCAGGTCAAGATTCGCGGATTCCGCATCGAGCCGGGCGAGATCGAGGCGTTGCTACGCACGGATCCCACCGTTGCCGACGCCGCGGTGATCGCGCGCGAGGACGAGCCCGGTCGTCCTCGGTTGGTTGCCTATCTGGTCCCGGTGGACGGGCGGGAGCCGACCTCGAGCGAGCTGCGCGCGCTGGTCGCCGGGTCCCTGCCTGACTACATGGTGCCCTCGGTGTTCATGGTGCTGGCCTCCTTACCGTTGAGTCCCAACGGCAAGCTCGACCGGCGTGCGCTGCCCGCGCCGGACCTCAGCGTGGCCGGCCGCGCCGGCTACCTCGCGCCGCGCACCCACAGCGAGCGTGTGTTGGCCGGGATATGGGGACGTGTGCTCGGCGTCGAGACGGTCGGCGTCGAGGACGACTTCTTCGCCCTCGGCGGTGACTCGATCCTGAGTTTCCGGGTGCTGTCGCTCATCCGGGAAGCATTCGGCTCGGAGCTGTCCGCCCGGACGGTCTTTGACGTCCGGACCATCGCGCGGGTCGCGGAGCTCCTGCCTGAGCACCCTGTATCCGACTTTGCTGGACGGATCATCGCCACGGAGCGGGGTGACGTCGCGTCATCCGGATTCTGGCCGCTCTCCTCGGCACAGCAACGTTTGTGGTTCCAGGACGATCTGACCTCCGGCGGGACCGAGTACAACACCGGCGTCGGGCTGCGGCTGTCCGGAGCGGTGAATCTCGAGGCCCTGCGCGCGGCCCTGGCGGCACTGAGTGTCCGGCACGAGTCGCTCCGCACGACCTTCGACACCCTCGACGGACGCGGAGTCCAGATCGTCGCGGCGCGTGGCGAGATACCGCTGCGGGTGCTGGACCTGGCGGGCCACGGACACGACGGTGCGCTGGACCGCGTGCTGGCGCAGGAGTTGGGTGTTCCCTTCGACTTGCGGCAGGGCCCGCTGACCAGGGTGCTGCTGGTGCGGTTGGCCCAGGACGACCACGTTCTGCTGCTCAACCAGCACCACATCATTACCGACGGTTGGTCGGTCCGCGTCCTGGTCGATGAGCTAGCCGAGCTGTATGGCTCGCAGCTGCACAACATCGCGGCCACGCTGGCGGAGCTGCCGATCCAATATCTGGATTTCGCCGTGTGGCAGCGCGAACGGCTGTCGGGTGCGGCGTGGGAACGGCACCTGGACTACTGGAAGCGCCAGCTCGCGGGTGTCGAGGCGCTTGAGTTACCGACGGACCGGCCCAGGCCTCCGCTGCGCACGACGTCCGGCGCGGTGCACCGGCACGACTTGTCAGCGGGTCTGGTGCGGCGGCTGACCGCGATGGGGCAGGTGCGCGGAGCGACGCTGTTCATGACACTGACCGCCGCGGTCCAGCTGTTGCTGTCCCGCTACTGCAACCAGCGCGACATCGCCGTCGGCACCGTGACCTCCGGGCGCAGTCGGGCCGAGTTGGAGAAGCTGGTCGGATTTTTCGTCAACACCGTCGTGCTGCGTTCCTGGGTGGAACCGACCCAGCCCTTCGGCGACTTCCTCGCCGCGGTCCGGGAGACCGTGCTGGAGGCATTCGCTCATGACGAGGTCCCGTTCGACCGTCTCGTCGAAGAACTCCGACCGGAGCGCGACCCCAGCCGTACCCCATTGATGCAGGCCATGGTGGTGCTACAGCAGGAGATGGTGCAGCCCCGCGAGATCGCTGGCCTGCACATCGCGGAGCACGACCTGCCTCGTCCGTTCTGCCGATTCGACCTCATCGTGGAGTTCCTGCCCCGGGACGGCTCGCTGAACATCACCGTCGAATACAACACCGACCTGTTCGATGCCGGCACCGTCGCCGGCATCGTGGCGAGTCTGGAGGTGCTACTCGAGGGAGTTGCCGACGATCCGCACCAGCAGTTGGCCGAACTTCCTTCGTTGACCGACGACGAGCGGCACTGGTTGCTCGTGGAGCGAAACGACACCGCGCAGCCGGTACCTCCGGGGGTGTGGACGGACCTGTTCGAGGCGCAGGCGGCGCGGGCGCCGGGAGCGATGGCGGTCGTCTTCGAGGGCGAGGAACTGTCCTACGGGGAGCTGAACGAGCGGGCGAACCGTCTGGCTCGGTTGTTGATTGAACGAGGGGCGGGCCCGGAGCGGTTCGTGGCGTTGGCGGTGCCGCGCTCCGCGGACATGGTGGTGGCCCTGGTAGCGGTGTGGAAGGCGGGTGCGGCGTACCTGCCGATCGACCCCGACTATCCGGCTGAGCGGATCGAGTTCATGTTCTCCGACGCGAACCCGGTGTTGGTGGTGACCACGAACGCGGTGGCGGATCGGGTGCCCGAGGCGGCCGGGCTGGCCCGGCTGGTTCTCGATGATGCCGCGACTGTCGGGGAGCTGGCGGGCTGTTCGGATAGCGACGTGATCGACGCCGAGCGGGTGCGGCCGATGTCGCGGGCACATCCAGCGTATGTGATCTACACCTCAGGTTCGACTGGTCGACCGAAGGGAGTCGTCGTCACCCACGCGAGCGTGGTGGATCTCGCGGTGTGGGCGGCGTCGGACTTCGGGTCGTCGGGGCTGTCGCGGGTGGTGGCATCGACCTCGCTCAACTTCGACGTGTCGGTGTTCGAGATCTTCTGTCCGCTGGTGGTCGGGGGAGTCGTCGAGGTGGTGCGCGACCTGCTCACCTTGGCGCAGCCGCGGGAAGGGGGTTGGATCGCGAGCCTGATCAGCGCAATGCCATCAGCGTTCTCCCAGGTCAGTTCCTCTGGAGAGGTGGCGATCACCGCGGACACCGTGGTGCTTGCTGGCGAGGTGTTGTCGGCTCCGGCGCTCCGGGAGATCCGTTCGGCGACCTCGTGCCGCCGGATCGCCAACATCTACGGCCCGACCGAGGCGACCGTGTACGCCACCGCGTGGTATTCCGAGGAGGGGACTCCCGGCGCAGCGGTCCGGGACCAGGCGCCGCCGATCGGGCGGCCGATCGCCAACACCCAGGTGTACGTGCTCGATGCCAGGTTGGCGCCGGTGGCGGTCGGGATTCCGGGGGAGTTGTACCTGGGTGGTCGTGGTCTGGCTCGTGGTTATCTTCACCGTCCGGGGTTGACCGCGCGGCGGTTTGTGGCCAGTCCGTTCGGCGTGCCGGGTGCGCGGATGTATCGCACCGGTGATGTCGTGCGGTGGAACTCCCGGGGTGAGTTGGAGTTTCTGGGTCGGTCGGATCAGCAGGTGAAGATCCGGGGATTCCGGATCGAGCTGGGCGAGGTCGAGGCCGCCGTGGCCCGCCATCCCGACGTTGCCGAGACGGTTGCCATCGTTCGCGACGAAGACTCGGGGCGCCCACGTCTGGTGGCCTATGTCGTGCTGACCCCGGGCGCGGCACCGGACACCGCATCACGAGCGTTGCGCGGGTTCCTCCGCCAACTGCTGCCGGACTACATGGTGCCGTCGGCCTTTGTAACACTCGGCGCACTCCCACTGAATCCCCACGGAAAGGTGGATCGCGGTGCCCTTCCCGCGCCGGACTGGGTTCTGGTCGCGGGGCGGAACTACGTAGCACCTCGGACGGAAGTCGAGTGTCTTCTCGCTGAGATCTGGGCTGAGGTGCTCGGGGTGGAGCGGGTGGGGGTTGAGGATAATTTCTTTTCGCTTGGTGGTGATTCGATTCTGAGTATTCAGGTGGTGTCCCGGGCTCGCCGGGCTGGTGTGATGTTGTTGCCGAGGGATCTGTTCACGTATCCGACGGTGGGATTGTTGGCGGTGAATGTGACCGTGGTGGTGGCGGAGGTGGTTGAGCGGGGTCCGGTGTGTGGTGTGGTGCCGTTGACACCGGTTCAGCGGTGGTTTTTCGAGTCTGATCCGGTTCGGCCGGAGCATTTCAATCAGGCGTTGACGTGTGAGTTGGTCGAGGGTGTGGAGGAGACCGCGCTGCGTTCGGCGTTGGCTGGCGTGGTGGAGCATCACGATGCGTTGCGGATGCGGTTTGAGCGCAGGTCGGATAGTTCTGGAACGGTGCGGTGGTGTCAGGATAATGCGCCGGTGGGGCCGGTGGATGTTTTGTGTTGTCACGATGTGTCGGGTGTTGATGGTGGTGACCGGGATGCGGTGATGGCGCGGGTCGTCGAGCGGGTGCACGCGAGTTTCGACCTGGCTGGTGGTCCGTTGTTGCGGGCGGTGTTGTTCGGGTTGGGGGCCGGTCGGCGGCCGGTGTTGTTTGTGGCGGTGCACCATTTGGTGGTCGACGGGGTGTCGTGGCGGATTTTGTTGGCGGATCTGGATACCGCCTACCGGCAGGCGGTGCGCGGTGCGCCGGTGGATCTGGGGCCTCGGACGACGTCGGTGCGGGACTGGTCGCGGCGGCTCGTTGAGCACGCCGCCGTGGGTGGGTGCGACGAGGAGCTCAGCTATTGGGCCGGGGCGATCGGGGCGGTCGATCCGGCGCTGCCCACCGACAAGACGGGGGCCAACACCGTGGCCTCGACACGGTCGGTGACGGTGCGCCTGGATGCGCGGCAGACCAGGGCGCTGTTGACCGAGGTGCCGGGGGTTTACCAGACGCAGGTCAATGACGTGTTGCTGGCCGCGTTGGGTCGGGTGCTCTCGGGGTGGACCGGGCGTGAGCGGGTGTTGGTGGAGGTGGAGGGTCACGGCCGGGAGGAGTTGTTCGACGGTGTTGATCTGTCCCGCACGGTGGGGTGGTTCACCACGATCTTCCCGGTCGTGTTGGACATGGCCCCCGCGCGGGACTGGGGTCAGACGCTCAAGTCGGTCAAGGAGCAACTGCGTGCGGTGCCCGGGCGCGGTCTGGGCTATGGCGTGTTGCGTTACCTCACCGAGACGACCGGGCTGGCCGAGGTCGCGCCCCTGATCAGTTTCAACTACCTGGGCCACTTCGACTGGCCCGCCACCGGCGACGGGCTCTACCACGCGCCGTGTGGCGAGTTGGTGCTCAACGCCGACCCCGCGCGGCACCGGGAGCATGTGATCGACGTCGTGGGTCGAGTCGAGCGCAACCGCCTGGAGTTCACCTGGTTCTACTCCGATCAGCTGCACCGGGCGGACACCATCGATGCCCTCGCGCGGGAGCTGCTCACCGCACTGCTGGGCATCGTCGAGCACTGCGGTGAGCTGGGCGCGGGCGGGCGGACGCCATCGGATTTCCCGCTGGCTGGTCTTGAGCAGTCCGCGGTGGACCGCCTGGTGGGCGACGGACGCGGGGTCGAGGACATCTACCCACTGACCCCGATGCAGGCCGGCATCGTCTTCCACGCATTGTCCCAGGGTGAGCAGGGGGTGTACTGCGAGCAGTTCGCGTTGGTCCTCGACGGGGTCACTGACCCGGAGGTGCTCGGCGCGGCGTGGCAGCAGGTGCTCAACCGGACCCCGGTGCTGCGCAGCAGCGTGATCTGGGACGGGGTCGACGAACCGGTGCAGGTGGTGCACCGCCGCCTCGAGGTGCCCGTGGTCTACCACGACTGGACCACATTGCCCAGCGCCGAGCGCGACCGCGAGCTACAGCGGGTGCTCGCCGCTGACCGCGCCACCGGCTTCGACCTCGCCACCGCTCCATTGCTGCGAGTACAACTCGCCCGACTCTCCGACACCGAAGTACACCTGGTGTGGACCTTCCACCACGTGCTACTCGACGGCTGGAGCGTCTACCAAGTCCTCTCCGACCTGTTCGCCTGCCACGCCGCCCTCACCCACCACACCAACCCCGAACTACCCCACCGCCGACCCTTCCGAGACTACCTAGCATGGCTCAGCGAGCAGGACCAGGACGACCATCTCGCCGAGCAACACTGGCGTCGCGTGCTCTCCGGACTGTCTGCCCCCACCCAGCTGCCCTATGACCGGGCACCAGCCGAGGCCCACACCAGCCGGTCGTCGGATCGGGTTCCGCTGGAGCTGGGGGTGGCCGAGTCCAGCCGGCTCTATGAGTTCGCCCGACGCCACCATCTGACGGTCAACGCCATGGTGCAGGGGGCGTGGGCGTTGCTGCTCTCGCGCTACAGCGGCGAGAGCGACGTGTGTTTCGGAGCGACGATGGCCGGCCGGCCGGCTGAGCTGCCTGGTGCGCAGGAGATGACCGGCATCTTCATCAACACGTTGCCGGTACGCGTCGAGGTGGGCAGCGGGATCGGGGCGGTGGAGTGGTTGCGGGAGCTGCAGACCGCTCAAGCCGAGTCACGCCGGTTCGAGCACCTCCCGCTGACGCGGCTGCAGGCCTGGAGCGACGTTCCGGGCGGGGTGCGCATGTTCGACAGCATCGTGGTGTTCGAGAACTACCCGATCAACGATGAGGAAGCCGCCGTCCATGGCCTCCGGATTCGCGAACTACAGGGCGTCGAGACCACCAACTACCCGATTACGGTGGTGGTGTCCCCGAGCCGGGCGTTGTCCGTCGAGCTCGGTTACGACACTGCTCTTTTCGATGTCGCTACCGTCGAAACGTTGGCTGCTCGTCTGCTTCGCTTGCTGGGTCTTTTTGTCGAGCATCCGACGATGCCGGTGGACCGCATAGAAATAGTGACAGATGACGAGCGTGCGTGCCTACTCACCGCATGGAATAACACCGAACGTGGGGTGCCGTCGGTCGCGTGGTCGGACCTGTTTGAGGCCCAGGTCGCTCTGACACCGGATTCCATCGCGGCGGTGTGCGGGAATGGAGAGTTGTCGTATCGGGAGTTGAATGAGGGAGCGAATCGCTTGGCGCGGCTACTGATCGGGAGGGGCGTGGGCCCGGAGCAGTTAGTCGGATTAGCCATACCGCGTTCGGTAGACATGATCGTGGCGTTGGTGGCGGTGTGGAAGGCAGGTGCGGGATATCTGCCGATCGATCCAAGCTATCCGGTGGAGCGGGTCGGGTTCATGTTTTCCGACGCCCGCCCGGTATTGCTGCTGACCACCGATGAGACGGCAAAGCGGCTTCCGGCGGCGGGTGTGGCTCGGCTGGTTCTCGACAACGCCGAGACCGTCGAAGAGATCGACAGATGTTCGGGCAGCGATGTGATCGACGGCGACCGGATACGGCCGCTGTCGGGTGCCCATCCCGCCTATGCCATCTACACGTCGGGTTCGACGGGCGCCCCGAAGGGGGTGGTGGTCGCCCAGCAGAGTGTGGTGGATCTCGCGATGTGGGCGGCTGCGGACTTCGGCGTATCGAGGCTGTCGCGGGTGGTCGCGTCGACCTCGCTCAGCTTCGACGTGTCGGTGTTCGAGATCTTCTGCCCGCTGGTAGTCGGGGGCACGGTCGAGGTGGTTCGCGACGCGCTGGCGTTGGGCGAGCCTCGGGTCGGCGTGGGCGCGGTGAGCCTGATCAGTGGGGTGCCTTCGGCGCTTTCTCAGGTGCTCTCCCAGGGCGGCATGGCCGTGCGGGCGGATACGGTTGTGCTGGCGGGGGAGTCGTTGTCGGCGCGGGCGACTCGGGAGATCCGGGCGGCGACGTCGTGCACGCGGATTGCCAACATCTACGGTCCGACCGAGGCCACGGTGTATGCCACGGCTTGGTATCGCGACGGGAAGCCATTCGACGGGGATGCGGCCGACGGCCAGCAAGCGCCGCCGATCGGGCGGCCGATCGCGAACACCCAGGTCTATGTGCTCGATGCCAGGCTACGGCCGGTGCCTGTCGGTGTGCCAGGAGAGCTTTACCTCGGTGGTCGTGGTCTGGCCCGCGGTTATCTCTACCGACCAGGGTTGACCGCGCAGCGGTTTGTGGCTAATCCGTTCGGTGCGTCGGGTGCGCGGATGTACCGCACCGGGGATGTCGTGCGGTGGAACTCCCGGGGCGAATTGGAGTATCTGGGCCGGACGGATCAGCAGGTGAAGATCCGAGGATTCCGCATCGAGCTGGGAGAGATCGAGGCCGTCCTGTTGCGCCACCCCGACCTCGCCGAGGCCGTTGTGGTCGTGCGGGAGAGCGAGGGCGGCCATCAACGGCTGGTGGCATATCTCGTCCCGGTCGGTCTGACCGCACCCGGATCGGCGTACCTGCGGTCCTGGCTGACGCGATGTGTGCCGGATTACATGGTCCCTTCGGCGTTCGTCGTGCTTGACGAGATGCCGTTGAATCCCAACGGAAAACTGGATCGGCAGGCGCTGCCCACTCCCGATGCCCAACCGGAGATCGAGTCCCAATACCGGGCTCCGAGCACGGAGATCGAGCGCGAACTTGCTCGCGTCTGGGCTGAGGTACTCAAAGTGGAGCGGGTCGGGGTCGACGACAATTTCTTCTCCCTCGGTGGGGATTCGATTCTGAGTATCCAGGTGGTGTCCCGGGCTAGACAGGCCAGCCTGATGTTGATGCCGAGGGATCTGTTCGCATATCCGACCGTCGCGTCCCTGGCTGCGATGGTGGTTGTGGTGACGGGGGTGGTTGAGCGGGGTCCGGTGAGTGGTGTAGTGCCGTTGACTCCGATCCAGTGTTGGTTTTTTGAGTCCGTTCCGTTTCGGCCGGAGCATTTCAATCAGGCAGTGACATTGGAGTTGGTTGAGGGGATTGAGCAGGACGCGTTGCGCGTGGCGTTGGCGGCGGTGATGGAGCATCACGACGCGTTGCGGATGCGGTTTGAGTACCGGGTGGGTTTGTCTGGGGCGTCGCAGTGGCGCCAGGTCAATGCGCCGGTGGGGCCGGCGGAGGTGTTGCGTTGTCACGATGTGTCGGCCGTTGCCGTCGATGATCGTGATGAGGTCATGGAGCGGGTTCAGGCCGAGGTGCATGCGAGCTTTGACCTGGCTGGTGGTCCGTTGCTGCGGGCGGTGCTGTTCGAGCTAGGGGCTGGTCGGCGGTCGGTGTTGTTCATGGCGGTGCACCACTTGGTGGTGGACGGGGTGTCGTGGCGGATTCTGTTGGAGGATCTGGATACCGCCTACCGGCAGGCGGTAGGCGGTCAGACGGTGGATCTGGGCCCCAGGACGACGCCATTTCGGGACTGGGCGTTGCGGTTGTCTGAGTACGCCGCTGCGGGTGGGTGTGACGACGAGCTCGGTTATTGGGCTGAGGTGCTTGGTGACGTGGACCCGGCGCTGCCCATCGACAGGGTGGGGTCCAACACGGTCGCTTCGGTGCGGTCGGTGACGGTGCGGCTGGATCCGGAGCAGACCAGGGCGCTGTTGCAGGACGTGCCGAGAGTTTATCGCACTCAGGTCAATGACGTGTTGTTGGCCGTGGTGGGTCGGGTGTTAGCTGGGTGGACCGGGCGTGAGCGGGTGTTGGTGGATGTGGAGGGTCACGGTCGGGAGGAGTTGTTTGAGGGGGTGGATCTGTCCCGCACGGTGGGGTGGTTCACCACGATCTTCGCGGCTTTGTTGGATGTCACTGACCAGCGGGATTGGGGCCAGACGCTGAAGTCGGTCAAAGAGCAGTTGCGTGCTGTACCTCGGCGCGGTCTGGGGTATGGCGTGCTGCGTTACCTCACTGAGGCGACCAGATCGGTCGAGCAGGTTGCGCCTTTGGTCAGCTTTAATTACCTCGGTCAGTTCGATTGGGACACTGGGGGTGACCGAGGGCTTTATCACCAGATGCGTGGTGGGCTGGATTCCGATACCAGCCCGGAATCGATCCGGACTCACCTGCTCGAAATCGTAGGCAGAGTCGAGCGCAAATGCTTGGAGTTGACCTGGTATTACTCCCAGGAACTGCACGAGGACACGACCGTGGCGCGGCTGGCCGAGGCGATGATCCAGGCCCTGCACGAAGTCGTCGGGCACTGCCGCAGGCCGGGTGCGGGTGGGCGGACCCCGTCTGATTTCCCGCTGGCTGGTCTTAATCAGTCCGCGGTGGATCGTCTGGTGGGTGATGGACGCGGAGTTGACGACATCTATCCGCTGACCCCGATGCAGGCCGGGATGGTGTTCCACGCATTGTCTCAGGGTGAGCAGGGGGTCTACTGCGAGCAGTTCGCGTTGGTGCTTGAGGGGGTGTCCGACCCGCGGGTGCTCGGCGCGGCGTGGCAGCACGTGGTGGACAGGACACCGGTGCTGCGCAGCTGCGTGGTCTGGGACGGGATCGATCAGCCGGTGCAGGTGGTACACCGCCAGGTTGAGGTGCCCGTGGTCTATCACGACTGGCAAGCGCTGCCCATCCAGGACCGCGACCGCGAAGTGCAGCGGTTGCTCGCCGGTGACCGCGCCGAGGGTTTCGACCTGACCACTGCTCCGTTGCTGCGGGTGATGTTGGCCCAACTGTCCGCCACCGAGGTCCAGGTGGTGTGGACCTTCCACCACGTGTTGCTCGACGGCTGGAGCGTCTTTCAGGTGCTCTCCGACGTATTCGCCTGCCACGCGGCACTCAAACGCCGCCACATCACAGATATCGACTTCGCCTTACCCCACCGACGACCCTTCCGTGACTACGTGCAGTGGCTCAGTGAACAGAATCAGGCGGAGGCCACGGCGTACTGGCGTCGCGTATTGCAGGGCTTCGAGTGTCCGACGCCGCTGCCCTACGTACAGGCGCACACCCAAAAGTACAGCAGCGCCTCGTCGGAGTGGTTGTCCGCCGAGCTGAGCGAAGTGGACTCCGGCCGGCTGGCTGAGTTCGCCCAACGCCACGGCCTCACTCTCAACGCCGTCATCCAGGGAGCCTGGGCGTTGCTGCTGTCGCGCTACAGCGGCCACCGCGACGTGTGCTTCGGTGCGACGGTGTCCGACCGACCGGCAAATCTAGCCGGCGTCGAGGACATCACCGGCATTTTCCTCAACACCCTGCCGGTGCGTGCCGACGTCAACAGCGAAGCAGGGATGGTCGAGTGGCTGCAGGATTTGCAGGTCGATCAGGTTGAGTCCCGGCGATTCGGTTTCGTACCATTAGCTCAGCTCCGTACCTTGAGCGACCTGCCTGGCGGTGCTCACCTGTTTGACAGCATCGTGGTGTTCGAGAACTACCCGATCAACGAGGATGCCGCAGCCGCGCATGGCCTCCGGATTCGCGAAATGCAGGCTGTCGAGACCACCAACTACCCGCTCACCGTCGTGGTGTCTCCAGGACGGCAGCTGTCAGTCGAGTTCGGCTACGACGCTGGCGCTTTCGACGCCGCGATGATCGAGCAGATGTCTGCGCACTTTCTTCGGGTGCTGACTGTGTTGGCGGCTAATCCTGGCGCTCGCTGCGGCGACATCGACATCTTGACCGAGGAACAGCGGTCCCAGGTGTTGGTGGAGTGCAACGACACCGATCGGGACGTGCCGGTCGCCACGTTGGCGGAGTTGGTGCAAGCAGCGGTAGCGCGGACACCGGCTGCGCCCGCGGTGGTGTTCGACGGTGGCGTGCTCGATTTCGCGGAGTTGGATGCGCGGGCGAACCGGTTGGCGTGGCTGTTGATCGCTCACGGTGCTTGTCCTGAGCAGGTCGTGGCGCTGGCGCTGCCGCGGTCGGTAGAGATCGTGGTGGCGCAGCTGGCGGTGGCGAAGGCGGGAGCGGCGTTCCTGCCGATCGATCCGGCGTATCCAGCGGAGCGGATCGGCTTCATGCTCGCCGATGCCGTCCCAGTACTGGTACTGACCTTGGCGTCGCTGGCGGACGGATTACCCGTGGCCGCCGGCGCCACCGTGCTCGTGCTCGATGATCCGGGCACGGTGGCCGCGGTCTCAGCGATGCCCGATCGGGTACCGACCGATAGTGATCGCTGGGCGCCGTTGTCGGTGGCGCATCCGGCATATGTCATCTACACCTCGGGGTCAACCGGGCGACCGAAGGGAGTGGTTGTCTCTTCGGCTGGACTGGCCAATTTCGCTGCCGCCGAAGCCGAGCACTTCATGGTGGGGCCCGGAGATCGGGTGCTGCAGTTCTCCTCGCCCAGCTTCGATGCCTCGGTGTTGGAGTTGTGCATGTCGTTGCCGGCGGGGGCGGCCTTGGTGGTGCCCCCGCCGGGCCCATTGCTGGGCGACCAGTTGGCGGAAGTACTCACTCGGCACCGAATCACTCACGCGTTGATCCCACCGGTGGCGTTGGCGACGATACCCGCGGACATCGTGGCTACCGAGTTGGCGGAGCTCACCACGGTGATCGTGGGCGGTGAAGCGTGCACCGCGGAGTTGGTGGCCCGGTGGGCCCCGGGCCGGCGGATGATCAATGCTTACGGGCCGACGGAGTCCACGGTAGTGGCGACCTGGAGTCAGGCGTTGGCTTCAGGCGGGACACCGCCGATCGGTGCGCCGATCCCCAACACCCGCACTTACGTGCTCGACGGTGCGCTGCGGCCGGTCCCGATAGGGGTTGCCGGTGAGCTTTACGTCGCCGGGGCCGGGTTGGCGCGGGGATATCTGCGGCGACCGGGATTGACCGCGGCGCGGTTCGTGGCTCATCCGTTCGGGCCGCCAGGTGCCCGGATGTACCGGACCGGGGACCGGGTGCGCTGGACCGCGGGCGGGGAGCTGGAATTCCTCGGCCGTGCCGACGAACAGGTCAAGATTCGTGGCTTCCGCGTCGAGCTCGGTGAGATCGAAGCCGTCCTGTGCCGGCACCCCGATGTCGACGACGCCGTGGTGGTCGCGCAGAGGGACGAGGCCGGCATCACCCGGCTGGTCGGCTACACCGTCTCGACGGCGGACCGGGCACCGGAGCAGGGTGCGCTGCGCGAGCTGCTCGCCAGGTCGTTACCTGACTACATGCTGCCCTCCGCGCTGCTCGCGCTGGACGGGTGGCCCCTCACCCCCAACGGCAAGCTCGATCGGAAGGCCCTGCCCGCGTCCACCGCGGCTGAGGTGGCCAGCGCCGGTTACCTCGCCCCTCGTACCGACACCGAGGGCGTGCTGGCCCAGATTTGGAGCGACGTGCTCGCCGTGGACAAGGTCGGCGTCGAGGACAACTTCTTCGACCTCGGCGGTGACTCCATCCGCAGCGTGCTCATCATCATGCGGATCAAGGCGGCATTCGATGTCGTCCTGACACCGCGAGACGTCCTGACCACTCGCAGCATCTCCGTGCTAGCGGGCGTCGTCGAAGACTTGATTCTGAGCGAACTCGAACGTATCGCGTTCGTTCATGGTAACGACTGAATACGAGGAAATAAATCGTCATGCCGTCCAGTAAAGACAGCAGAATCGCCGCTCTGCCCGCCCACATGCGGGAGTTGCTGCGCCGTCGCCTGGCTGGCCAGGCCACACCGTCTGACGCGATACCGCTGGCTGACCGGGCTGAGCCGTTACCGATGTCCTCCTCCCAGCAGCGACTGTGGTTCCTGCACGAATTCCAGCCGGGGAGCGCCGCGTACAACAGCGGTCTCGCGGTGCGCTTGCGGGGTCCCCTGCGGGTGCAGGCGTTGACCTTGGCGCTGCGGGAGCTGGTGGCCCGGCACGAGTCACTGCGGACCACCTTCGTCGAGGTGGACGGCCAGGGAATCCAGGTTGTGCACGCGGCGCTCGACCTGGCGCTGCCGGTGGTCGAACTGGCCGGCGCCACGGACGCTGAGCTGGACGGGGTGCTCTCCTCGGAGTACGGCCGCCCCTTCGACCTGCGGCGGGGACCGCTGTTCCGGACCCTGCTGGTCCGCGTCGCCGAGGACGAGTACGTGCTGCTGCTCACCGCACATCACATCGTGACCGACGGCTGGTCAATGGGTGTTGTGATCGAGGAGCTGGCCGCGCTGTACAGCGCGGCCAGCCAGCAGCGGCACGCGGAGTTGCCCGAGCTGCCGGTGCAGTACGCCGACTTCGCCAGCTGGCAACGCAACAAGCTGGCGCAGACGGCGTTCGCCGGTGAACTGGATTATTGGACACAACAGCTGGCCGGGATCGCCCCGCTGGATCTGCCGACCGATCGGCCGCGGCCACAGGTGCACACCGCCGCGGGGGCGGTGGCCGAGTTCGTGTTGCCTACCGAGGTCGCGACCCGGCTTGGCGAGCTCGCCCGCGCCCAGGACACCACCCTGTTCACCGTGCTGGTGGCGGCGTGCCAGGTGCTGTTCGCCCGCTGGTCGGGACAGGATGACATCGCTGTGGGCACCGTGGTCTCCGGCCGCAACCGGCCGGAGCTGGAGCGGCTGGTCGGGTTTTTCGTCAACACCCTCGTCCTGCGTGCCCGCCTCGATCGGACCCAGACCTTCACCGCGTTCCTCGGCGCCGTGCGCCAGACCGTGTTGGACGCCTTCGCGCACCAGGAGGTGCCCTTCGAGCGACTCGTCGACGCGGTGCACGCGGAGCGCGACATCAGCCGCAACCCGCTGTTCGACGTCGTGGTGCTGCTCAACAGCGAGCAGCGCAGCGCGCCGGCCTTCGCCGAACTGGCCGTCGAGACGGTCAACGTTTCCGGGCAACCCGCGAACTTCGACCTCACCTGCGAATTCCAGATGGTCGCCGGCGAGCTGCGGGGAACGTTCATCTACAACACCGACCTGTTCGATCGCGCGAGTGCCGAGCGGCTGGTGGAGCAGCTGTCCCTGCTGCTCACCGGCGTCGCCACCGCCCCGGACCAGCAGGTGGGGCGGTTGCCGCTGCTCCCGGCGCACGAGCGGGACCGGGTCCTCGCCGAGTGGAACGACACCGGGCGGGAGGTGCCGGCGGCGACGCTTCCGAAGGTGTTCGCCGCCGCGGTCGCTCGGGCCCCGCAGGACCCAGCGGTGATCTCCGAGGCGGAGGTGCTCAGCTACGAGCAGCTTGCGCGGCGGGTGAACCGGCTGGCCCGGGTGCTGATCGCCCGCGGTGCGGGCCCGGAGCGGATCGTGGCGTTGCTGCTGCCACGCTCAGTGGACATCGTGGTGGCCCAGCTCGCCGTGGTCACCGCGGGAGCGGCGTTCGTGCCCGTCGATCCGGACCATCCCGGCAAGCGGATCGAGTTCATGCTCGCCGACGCTGACCCGGTGCTCGTGCTGACCCATGCCGAGTACACCGACCGGCTGCCCGGCGACGTCAAGACCGTGGTGCTGGACGACCCGGGTTGGCTGGCACAGCTCGAATCGACCGAGGCCACCGCGGTGGATGACGCGCACCGCTGCGCGCCATTGCTGCTGGCGCACCCGGCGTACGTGATCTATACCTCGGGGTCCAGCGGGCGGCCCAAGGCGGTGGTGGTCACCCATGCCGGGCTGGCCAGTTTCGCCGCCGCCCAGACCGAGCACTTCGAGGTAGGCCCGGGGGACCGGGTGCTGCAGTTCTCCGCACCGAGCTTCGACGCCTCGGTGCTGGAGTTGTGCCTGGCGTTGCCGGCCGGGGCAACGCTGGTGGTGCCGCCACCGGGTCGGCTACTGGCCGACCAACTGGCTGAGCTCCTCGAAGGCCGGCTCGTCACTCATGCCTTGATCCCCCCGGCGGCGCTGGCCACCCTGCCCGCCGGGGCAGCCAGCGGGTTACCGGCTTTCCGGTGCCTGATCGTCGGCGGTGAGGCCTGCCCTGCCGAGCTGGTGGCGCGCTGGGCCCCGAACCGGACGATGATCAATGCCTACGGGCCCACCGAGTCGACGGTGGTGGCGGCCTGGAGCGGGCCGCTGAGCGCAGGCGGGCCGGTGCCTTTGGGAACCCCGATCGCCAACACCCGGCTCTACGTCCTCGACGAGGCGCTACAGCCGGTCCCCGTGGGCGCGCCCGGCGAGCTCTACATCGCCGGGATCGGATTGGCCCGCGGCTATCTGGGACGGCCAGGACTGACCGCGCAGCGGTTCGTGGCCAATCCCTTTTGCGGTCCCTTTGGTGGCCCTTCCGCCGAACCCGGCGCGCGGATGTACCGCAGCGGTGACCTGGTGCGCTGGACTCCGGCCGGGCAGCTGGAGTTCCTGGGCCGGGTGGACGAACAGGTCAAGATCCGCGGATACCGGATCGAGCTGGGTGAGGTGGAGTCGGCCCTGCTGACTCACCCGGACATCGCCCAGGCGGTGGTGAGCCTGGCCAGCCACGAGGGGCATCCTTACCTGCTGGCGTACCTGGTGGCGGACGGCCCCGCGCAGGCGCGGCGCGCCCCGACGATTGAGGCGCTACGCGAGTTCGCCGGGCGCCTGCTTCCGGACTACATGTTGCCCTCGGCGGTGCAAGTCCTGCCGGCGCTGCCGATGACCCCCAGTGGGAAGATCGACCGGCGGGCCCTGCCGGCCCCCGAACGCAGCCTGTCCCTCACCGTCGGTTACGTCGCTCCGAGCACCTCAATGGAACGCCAGTTAGCTGATCTCTGGGCGGGGGTGCTGGGGACGCCGCGTGTCGGGGTGCACGACAACTTCTTCGAACTGGGCGGGGACTCGATCCTGAGCCTCCAGGTCGTCTCCCGAGCCCGCCAGGCCGGGCTCCGGCTCAGCTCCAAAGACATCTTCCTGCACCAGAGCATCGCCGCTCTCGCCCCCCTGGTCGGCGCCCTCGGCGCCAGCGGGTACCAGCCTGCGCCCGTCGAGGGTCCCGCCCCGCTGGCACCCGTCCAACGCTGGTTTTTCAACACATACGGGGCGCTGGGGCATTTCACCATGTCCACCGTGCTGGAGCTGGCCGAGGACCCTGACGAGAATGCGCTACAGACCGCCCTCGAGGCGGTCGTGGCTCACCATGACGCCCTCCGGTTGCGGTTCGAGAGCGTCGATGGCCAGTGGTTCCAGCAACCAGGGGCCGCCGTCCCGGGCGGGATCCTGGTGTGCCACGACTTGTCCGGGCTGGCGCAAGCGCAGCGGCGGACCGCCATGGTGGTCGCGGCCGCGGCGGCGCGAGCCGATCTCGACCTGGGTGCCGGCCGGGTGATCAAGGCGGTGCTGTTCACCCGTCCGGAGCGGCCAGCGCTGCTGTTGCTCACCGTCCACCACCTAGCCATGGACAGTGTCTCCTGGCGCATCCTGCTCGGTGACCTGGACACCGCCTACCAGCAGGCTCGCACCGGTTCAGAGGTGACGCTCGAACCAGCCGGGACTACGGCTGTCACCTGGGCGCACCAGCTGACCGAACACACCCGGTCCGGAGCACTGGAGCGCGACCTGGACTACTGGACGCAGGTCTCCCGGGGCGCGCAGGTCGATCTCCCGGTCGACCGCGCCGGGGACCACACCGCCGGCTCCACCCGGCAGGTCACCGTGCGGCTCGAGGCTGCGCGGACAGCGGCCCTGCTGCACCAGGTACCGGGCGTCTACCGGACCCAGATCAACGATGTCCTGCTCAGTGCCCTGGGCCGGGTGCTGTCCGAGTGGACCGGGCGCGAGCGGGTGCTCATCACGTTGGAGGGCCACGGCCGCGAGGAGATCTTCGACGGGATCGATCTGTCCCGCACTGTCGGCTGGTTCACCGCGCAGTTCCCGGTCGCGCTCACTGTGCCCGCAGGGCCGGCGGCCCTCACGATGCCCGCAGGGCCGGCGGGCCTCACGATGCCCGCAGGGCCGGCGGCCCTCACGATGCCCACAGGGCCGGAGGGCCTCACGATGCCCGCGGTGCCGCGGGGCACTGACTGGCGCACCGTGCTGACCTCGGTCAAGGAACAGCTTCGTGCCGTGCCGCACCGGGGCCTGAGCTACGGAGCGTTGCGGGAGCTGAGCCCGGAGAACTCCCCGGCGGCGGCGCTGCGCCGCGATCCGCAGCCGCAGATCTCCTTCAACTACCACGGCCAGTGGGACGTGGCCACCGCCGAGGACGGGTTGTTCCGGGCTCGGGGCGAGGACCTCGGCGCGGAGCTGGCGCCCGATCAACCTGCGCCGCACCTGGTGGATGTCGCTGGTGTGGTGGAGGCCGGGGAGCTGGTCTTGACCTGGTTTTATTCGGACCAGATCCACGACGAGGCCACGATACGCCGGCTGGCCGAGGGCATGGTCCAGGCGCTGCACGAGATCGTCGAACACTGCGCCGCGCCGGGAGCCGGCGGTCGTACCCCGTCGGACTTCCCGCTGACCCACCTCGACCAAACCGGTGTGGATCGCCTGGTGGGTGACGGATCGTCCGTAGCGGACATCCACCCACTGACGCCGTTGCAAGCCGGCATCTTGTTCCACAGCCTGGTCGACGCCGACTCGGGCGCCTACGTCGACCAGGCCCGGTTGCTGCTGGACGGCGTGTCCGACCCGCACGCGCTGGGCGCGGCCTGCCAGCGGGTGGCCGACCGGACGCCGGCATTGCGCAGCGCGGTGGTGTGGGAAGGGGTCGACGAGCCGCTGCAGGTCGTGCACCGCAAGGTCCCCGTGCCGACGACCTACTACGACTGGCGCGGTCTACCCGCCGGGGAAAAGGATCGGGAGCTGGCGCGGGTGCTGGCAGCCGACCGGGCCGCCGGCATGGACCTGACCGCACCGCCCTTGCTGCGGCTGACCATCGCCACACTGTCCGATGACCAGGTCCTGCTGGTGTGGACCTCGCACCACGTGGTGCTGGACGGCTGGAGCCTGGCCCAGGTGTTCACCGAGATCGCCGAGCAGTTCATGGCGATCGTGCACGGCCGAAGGCCCGAACTGGTCGCCCGGCGGCCGTTCCGGGACTACCTGCAGTGGTTGGCCGAGCAGGACGACCAGCAGGCGCAGGAGCACTGGCGCGGCGTGCTGTCCGGCCTCACCGAGCCCACCGCCTTGCCCTACGACCGGCAACCCATCGAAGCACACCGCACTGAGTCGGCCGAGACGATGCGCATCGAGTTCTCGACTGAGCAGTCGCAGCGGCTACAGTCGGTCGCCAAGCGCGCTGGTCTGACTCTCAACACCGTTGTGCAAGGCGTCTGGGCCATCCTTTTGTCCCGTTACAGCGGCGCATCCGAGGTCCTCTTCGGCACCACGGTGTCCGGGCGGCCCGCGGAGCTCGCGGGTGTGGAGTCGATGGTCGGCATGTTTATCAACACGGTGCCGACCCGGGTCCAGGTGCCGGGTGGGCATGGTGGCGGTGATGGCCCGAGCGTCGCGTCGTGGCTGCGTGAGCTGCAGGCCGCGCAGATCGAGTCACGGCGATTCGAGTTCGTCTCGCTGGCGCAGGTGCAGGCGTGCAGCGACCTCCCCGCCGGGTCGAACCTGTTCGACAGCATGGTGGTGTTCGAGAACTACCCCTTCGAGGCGCCGCCAGAGGGTGAGCCGGGTCTGCGGATCCGGGAGGTGCAGGCCCGGGACACCACGAACTTCCCGCTCAGCTTGCGTGCCTACCTGGGCGAGCGGCTCGGTGTCGATCTGGGTTACGACCCGAGGTTGTTCGACGCGGCCACGGTGACGGCGATGACGCATCGGCTGCGGTCGCTGATCACCGGGTTCAGCGACAACCCCGACCAGCCGGTGTCGCGGCTGCCGTGGATGACGGCGCCGGAGCGGCACCAGGTTCTGGTGGACTGGAACGGCAACGCGGGCGAGAACCCCGGAGCAACGCTCGTCGAGTTGTTCGAGGCGCAGGTGGCCCGCACCCCGGAAGCGGTCGCGGTCAGCTGCGGCGCGGAGGGCCTGTCCTATGCCGAGCTCAACGCCCGGTCCAACCAGCTAGCCCGGCACCTGGTCGAACGCGGTGCCGGCCCAGAGCGGTTCGTGGCTTTGGCGCTGCCGCGTTCGCTGCACATGGTCGTCGCGATCATCGGCGTGCTCAAGGCGGGAGCGGGGTACCTGCCGCTGGATCCCGATCTTCCCGCCAACCGGATCAAGCACATGCTCGCCGACGCCGACCCGGTGCTGCTGGTGACCACCGAGGTGGGCCTGGGATCCTCGGGTGCTCCGGCCACAGTGCCAACATTGATGTTGAACGCCGCTCAGGATGCCGCGCTCGTCGCGGGCCAGAGCACGGGGAACCTCGCCGATCTCGATCGGCGCGCCCGGTTGAGCCCAGCCAACCCGGCCTACGCCATCTACACCTCCGGCTCGACGGGTATCCCGAAGGGCGTTGTGGTCTCCCACCACAACGTCGTGCGACTGTTCTCGGCAACCCGGGCCTGGTTCGGATTCGACGAGCGTGATGTGTGGACATTGTTCCACTCCTACGCCTTCGACTTCTCTGTGTGGGAAATCTGGGGTGCGCTGCTGCACGGCGGGCGTTTGGTCGTAGTGCCTTTCATGGTGTCGCGCTCGCCAGAGGAGTTCCTGCGGCTGCTGGTCGACGAGCAGGTGACCGTACTCAACCAGACGCCCTCAGCGTTCGCCGCGCTGTCGCGCGCCGACGGTGAGGATCCTGATCTGGGTGCGCGAACCAGCCTGCGATATGTGATCTTCGGTGGCGAGGCGTTGGATCTGCGGCGGCTGGCGCCGTGGTACGAGCGCCGCGGCGACACCGATCCGGTGCTGGTGAACATGTACGGAATCACCGAGACGACCGTGCACGTCTCGTACCTACCAGTGGACGCGGCTACCGCGATGGCGGCCACAGCCAGCGCAATTGGTGTGGGCATTCCCGACCTCCGGGTGTACGTGCTGGACCCCGGGCTGTCCCCGGTGCCCCCTGGAGTGGGCGGGGAGATGTACGTCGGTGGCGCCGCGGTGACCCGTGGTTATCTGAATCGCCCCGGCCTGACCGCCGGACGTTTCCTCGCCGACCCCTTCGCCGCTCCCGGCTCACGCATGTACCGCACGGGTGATGTGGCCCGATGGAACTTCCAGGGGGAACTGGAGTACCTCGGTCGGGCCGACCAGCAGGTGAAGATCCGCGGGTTCCGCATCGAGCTGGGTGAGATCGAGACGGCATTGGCCGGCCATCCCGACGTCGGTGAGGTCGTCGTGACCGCACACACCGAACAAGACGGGTCTGGCGCTGCACGGCTGGTGGCATATGTCGTGCCGGGCAGTGCCCACGTACCCACCGCGTCGGGGCTGCGGTCGTTCCTGGGCGGCATCCTGCCGGACTACATGGTGCCCGCGGCGTTCGTGCCGCTTGAGAGTTTTCCGCTGAACGCCAACGGGAAGCTGGATCGGCGTGCGCTGCCCGCTCCGGAATGGGACGCGGGCGGCAGCACCGGCTACGTCGCGCCGCGCACCGACGCCGAGCGGATGGTGGCGCAGATCTGGGCCGAGGTGCTCGGAGTCGAGCGCGTGGGCGCCGGGGATAACTTCTTCGAGCTCGGCGGGGATTCGATCCTGAGTATCCGGGTGGCCTCGCGGCTGCGTGCCGCTTTCGGCGTGGAGTTTTCTCCACGTGCCGTTTTCATCCATTCCACGGTCGCCGAACTCGCTTCCGCATTACCGGCTGACTCCGCTTCTGGGGAATCAACTATTCCTGTCGTTCCTCGGGACGGCGAGCTTGCGTTGTCCTTTGCTCAGCAGCGGTTATGGTTCCTGCACGAGTTCGAACCTGACAGCTCGGAGTACGCCATCCGTATGGGTTTGCGGTTGCGCGGTGAGTTGGACCTCGATGCGCTGCGCGCCGCGTTGCACGGGTTGATCACGCGGCATGAGTCACTCCGTACCACGTTCGAGCAGGTCGATGGTCGGGGTAGGCAGGTCGTGCACCCGCCGGGTGAGGTGCCGCTGCCGGTGCTGGACCTGCCGGTACTGGACTTGTCGGGGCTGGACCAGCCGCAGCGCGACGCAGAGCTGCAGCGGGTCATGTCGACTGAGATCAGCCAGCCATTCGATCTCGCCCGCGGGCCCTTGCTGCGGGTGCACCTGGTACGGCTGGGCTGCCAGGATCACGCGTTGTTCATAGTGATGCATCACATCATCACCGATGGGTGGTCGATGGGGTTGCTCGTCGGCGACCTGTGCGCGCTGTACCGGGCCGCTGCGAGCCATCAGGTAGCCGACCTGGCACCACTACCGGTGCAGTACGCGGATTTCGCGGCCTGGCAACGAGCGACATTGCCCGGCTCGATATTCGACGAGGGACTCGCCTACTGGCGGCGTCAGCTCGACGGTGTCACCCCATTGGAATTGCCGACCGATCGACCACGTCCGGCGGTACGCACCGCTGCGGGTGCCACACACGAATTCGTGGTACCGGCCGGCATCGTCACCCGGTTGGAAGCCGCCGGGCGGCAGCGGGACGGCACGCTGTTCATGACCCTGGTCGCTGCCTGCCAACTGCTGCTCAGCCGCTGGTCCGGGCAGGACGACATCGCCGTCGGCACGGTCGTCTCAGGTCGTGAGCATGCCGGCGTGGAGGGGATGATCGGGTTTTTCGTCAACACCCTGGTCCTGCGCTCCAGGCTGGATCACAGTGATAGCTTCACGCAATTCCTGCGCCGAGTGCGAGACACCGTGCTGGAGGCATTTTCCTATCAGGATGTGCCCTTCGAACGGCTGGTGGATGAGTGCGCACCGGTCCGTGACACCAGTCGCACCCCGTTGTTCCAAGCCTTGGTGATACTGCAGAACACCACAGATCGGGCGCCTGAGCTGCCGGGTCTGGAAGTCGAGGAGTTGGCGCTGCCGGCAACCACCGCGAGCTTCGACATCACTCTGGAATTCGGGAAACAGAACGACATCCTGTTCGGTGCGGTGCAGTACAACACCGATTTGTTCGATGCGGTCACGATCGAGCGGATGGTGGGGCATCTGCTGGTGTTGCTGGGTGGGATCGCGGCCGACCCCGACCAGCCAATCACCCAGCTACCGATACTCAGCCACGCTGAACAACACCAGCTGCTGGTGGAGTGGAATGACACCCAGCTGGTCGTGCCCGCCGCAACCTTGCCCGAGCTGTTCGCCGCGCAAGTCACTCGCACTCCAGATGCGGTGGCGGTCGTCGTCGAGGATGCGGAACTGACCTATGCGGAGCTCAATGAGCGAGCCAACCGGTTGGCTCGGGTGCTGATCGCCAGAGGGGTGGGCCCTGAGCGGTTTGTGGGGCTGGCCCTGCCACGGTCGATGGAACTCATTGTGGCTCTCCAGGCCGTGACGAAAACCGGTGCGGCCTACCTACCGATCGATCCGAACCATCCGGCGGCGCGGGTGGGTTTCATCTGCGCCGACGCGGACCCGGTGGTGGTGCTGTGCACTCAGCACACCGCTGAGTGCCTACCGCGGGATATGGCGCGGTTGGTGATTGATGAGCCCCACACCATCCAGGAGATCGCCGGCTGTTCCGGCGACGAGGTGCGCGATGACGAGCGGGCCGCGCCGTTGTTCGCGACCCATCCGGCGTATGCGATCTACACCTCGGGGTCGACTGGTCAGCCCAAGGCGGTGGTGGTCACACAGCGGAGCGTGGTCGATCTGGCGGGGTGGGCGGCGGTGGAGTTCGGGGCCTCGGGGTTGTCCCGGGTGGTGGCCTCGACGTCGCTGAATTTCGATGTGTCAGTGTTCGAGATCTTCTGCCCGTTGCTGGTGGGCGGCAGTATCGAGCTGGTCCGCGACGTGCTCGCGCTAGGTGAGCCCGGAGCCGCTGAACGCACGGCCAGTGTGATCAGCGGGGTGCCCTCGGCGCTGGCTCAGGGGTTGGCGCTGGGCGGAGTGGTTCAGGCGGACACGGTCGTGCTGGCTGGGGAGGCGCTCTCGGCCCGGGCGGCCCGGCAGATCCAGGCGGCGACCTCGTGCCGGCGGATCGCCAACATCTACGGTCCGACCGAGGCCACCGTGTATGCCACCGCGTGGTACTCCGAGCTCCCCGTGGACCAGCCACCGCCGATCGGTCGCCCGATCACCAATACCCAGGTGTTTGTCCTGGATGCGCGGCTGCGGGCGGTGCCGGTCGGGGTGATTGGAGAGTTGTACATCGCCGGAGCCGGATTGGCTCGAGGCTATCTGCACCGTCCGGGGCTGACCGCGGCCCGGTTTGTGGCGAACCCGTTCGGCGGTTCCGGTGAGCGGATGTACCGCAGTGGGGACCTGGCCCGCTGGACCACCAAGGGGGACGTAGAGTACTTGGGCCGGGTCGATGACCAGGTCAAGATCCGCGGATTCCGGATCGAGCCCGGGGAGATCGAGGCCGCGCTGGCCACCCACCCTGGGATCGGCGAGGTCGTGGTGATGGCCCGTGAGGACCAGCCCGGGACCACCCGCCTGGTGGCCTACCTGGTCCCCACCAGCGAGCTCATCCCCACCACCGTGCAGTTGCGGGCCCACATCGCCCACACCCTGCCCGACTACATGGTGCCCGCCCTGTTCGTCACACTCGGCGAACTCCCCCTGGGGCCGACCGGGAAACTGGATCGGAAAGCATTACCCGCCCCCGACCACCTCATCGACCCGGTGGCCGAGTATGTCGCCCCCCGGACCGATGCGGAGCGCATCCTGACCGATATCTGGGCGCGGGTACTGGGCGTGGAGCGGGTTGGCGTCCAGGACAATTTCTTCGAGTTGGGTGGGGACTCCATCCTCAGCATCCAGGTTGTGTCCCGCGCCCGCCAGGCCGGGGTGCGGGTGAGCACTAAAGATATTTTCTTCCACCAGACCATCGCTGAGCTTGTTGTGAGCGTGGTGGCGGAGCCTGTTGCGGCCGTGGTTCCCGGCGAAGTGGTGGTTGGTCCGGCGCCGTTGACCCCGATTCAGCGCTGGTTCTTCGCCACCTATGGGGCGTTGGCGCATTTCAACCAGTCCTTTGTTATCGAGTTGACCGAAGATCTCGATCAGGATGCACTATCAGCCGCGGTGGATGCGCTGGTGGCGCATCACCCGGAATTACGGATGCGTTTTTCTCAGCGTGACGATCAGTGGTGCCAGGACATCGCACCCACCAGCGGTGCTGTGCTGGAGCGCTGCGACCTCTCCAATCTGACCCAGGGGTCCAATCTGACCCAGGGGTCGGATCTGGCGCGGGAGGATCGGCAGGCGGTGATGGAACGGGAGGCGTTGGCCGCCCAGTCTGGTCTGGACATCACTGGTGGCTCGGTGCTGCGAATGGTGCTCTTCGATGCCGGCCCCGGTCACCGGACCCGGCTGTTCATCGCTGTCCATCATCTGGTGGTCGATGGCGTGTCCTGGCGGATCCTGCTGGGCGATCTGGAAACTGCCTATCACCAGGCGCGTGGTGGCGGCCCGATCGAATTGGAACCGGTCGGCACCACCTTCACTCAGTGGGCGCACCGATTGGTGGACCATGTCCAGGCTGGTGGGCTTGATGGTGATCTGGGCTACTGGTCTGCTCTGTCTCAGGATGCGCTGTCTCAGGATGGGCTGTCTCAGGATGGGCCGGCTGACCTGCCGGTTACTCGGATCGGGGTGAACACGGCCGGTTCGGCGCGGACTGTGATGGTGCGGTTGGGCCGGGATGAGACTGATGCGTTGTTGCATCGGGTGCCGGGGGTGTATCGCAGCCAGATCAACGATGTGTTGCTCAGCGCGCTGGGTTGGGTGCTGTCGCAGTGGACCGGGCGGGATCGGGTGCTGATCGCGCTGGAGGGGCACGGTCGTGAGGAGATCGTGCCCGGGGTGGAGCTCTCCCGCACAGTGGGCTGGTTCACCTCCCAGCTCCCGGTCCTGTTGAGCGTTGCACCCACCGGCTGGGGTGAATTGCTGAAGTCGGTGAAGGAGCAGTTGCGGGCTGTTCCGCATCGGGGTCTGAGTTATGGGGCATTGCGTTATCTGAAGGCGGACAGTGGACTCTGTGAAGATGTCTCTCCACAGATCAGTCTCAATTATCATGGCCAGTGGGGGGTCGCCGGCGAGTCTGGTGAATTTTATCGGGGCTTGGCTGAAGGATTGGCGCCGGATCACGCGCCGGAGAGCGTTCGCAATTACCTGATAGACGTTATCGGGATCGTGGCTGATGGCGAGTTGCAGCTGAGTTGGACGTACTCGGAGAATGTGCATGATAAGGCCACTATCACGCAGTTGGCTGCGGAGATGTGTGATGCGTTACGGCAGATCGTGGACCATTGCGAGGATCCCGAGGCTGGTGGGTGCACCCCGTCTGATTTCCCGTTGGCCCGGTTGTCGCAGGGTCAGCTCGATCAGTTCGTGGGTGCTGGCCGGGACGTGGAGGACGTGTACCGGTTGACGCCGCTGCAGGCGGGGATGGTGTTCCACAGTCTGCTTGATCCCGCTTCGGCGGCTTATGTGGATCAAATCCGGCTGCGTATCTCCGGGATCCGTGATCCGCGGGCATGGGGGGCGGCGTGGCAACGGGTCGTGGAGCGCACCCCGCTGTTGCGCAGTGCCATCGTCTGGGAGGGGATTGATGAGCCGGTGCAGGTGGTGCACCGTCGGGTCGTCCTGCCGATCGCCTATCACGACTGGTGTGAGCTTCCCGAGCGGGAGCAGCAGGAGGAGTTGGCTCGAGTCGCGGCGGCCGAACGCTCGGCGGTGGATCCCCGTGTGACGCCGCTGTTGCGGTTGGTGATCGCGCGATTGTCCGGGGATGAGGTTCTGTTGGTGTGGACGCACCACCATGTGATCCTCGATGGCTGGAGCATGGCGGCGGTGTTCGGAGAGGTCTGCGAGCAGTACGCGGCGATCATTCACGATCGGGCACCGGAGTTGGTGGCCAGGCGGCCGTTCCGGGACTACCTGCGCTGGCTGACCGAGCAGGATCAGGCCCAGGCCGAGCGGCACTGGCGGACGGTGCTGTCCGGATTCGATTCGCGGACCCTGCTGCCCTATGACCGGCAACCCCGCCAGGCGCACCGCTCGGAGTCCTCGGAATCGATGGACATCCAGCTTGGTTCGCAGGACACCATCCGGTTGCGGCAGGTGGCCAAGCGCAATGGCTTGACGGTGAACACCATTGTTCAGGGCGCGTGGGCGTTGCTGCTCTCGCGCTATAGCGGTCAGCGTGATGTGGTGTTCGGGACCACCGTTTCGGGGCGTCCGGCCGAGCTGGCTGGGGTGGAATCGATGGTGGGCATGTTCATCAACACCGTGCCCACCCGCGTGCAGATCGACGATGAGCAACCGCTGGTGTCATGGCTGCGGGAGCTGCAAAGCGCGCAGATCGAGTCCCGCCGGTTCGACTTCCTATCCCTGTCGCAGGTCCAGACCTACAGTGAGTTGCCCGCCGGCAGCGCCCTATTCGACAGTATGGTCGTGTTCGAGAATTACCCCTTCGATTCCGAGTTGGTCACCGGTGCGGGTCTGCACCTGTTCGACATCCACATCCGAGAAACCACCAATTTTCCGCTAAGCATGCAGGCCTCGCTGGGTGAGCGACTGAGACTGCGCCTAGCCTTTGATCCACACCTGTTTGATCCGGCTACTATTGAGCGGTTGACGGCGCATCTGTTGGTGTTGCTGGGTGGGATTGCGGTTGATCCGGATCGGCCGGTGGGTGAGTTGCCAGTGTTGACCACTGCGGAGCGGGATCAGCTGCTGGTGGGATGGAATGACACCCAGCAGATCGTGTCCACCACAACCGTGCCGGAGTTGTTCGCGGCACAGGTCACTCGCACCCCGGATGCGGTGGCTCTCGTGGTCGGGGGTGAGGAATTGAGCTATGCGGAACTGAATGAGCGGGCGAACCGCCTGGCGCATTGGCTGATCGCCCGGGGGGTGGGTCCGGAGCGGTTTGTGGGGTTGGTTTTGCCTCGGTCGGTGGAGCTCGTGGTGGCGTTGCTGGCTGTGGGTAAGGCGGGTGCGGCGTATCTGCCGATCGACCCGAACTATCCACCGGCGCGGATCGGGTTCATCTGCGCTGACGCCAACCCGGCTGTCGTGCTGACCACCCAGGAGACCGCTGGGTGTCTACCCACTGACGTCGCCCAGCTGGTGATCGATGATCCCCACACCACCCAGCGGATCGCCGGTTATCCGGGTCGCGAGATCACCGACGCTGACCGGGTGGAACCGTTGTGTCCCGGTCATGCCGTGTATGCGATGTACACCTCGGGATCCACGGGGCAACCCAAGGCGGTGGTGGTCACCCACCAGAGCGTGGTTGATCTCCTGGGGTGGGCGGCCGGGGAGTTCGGGGCCTCGGGATTGTCGAGGGTGCTGGCGTCGACGTCGGTGAATTTTGATGTGTCTGTGTTTGAGATCTTCGGTCCGCTGAGCGTGGGTGGCTGCATCGAGCTGGTCCGTGACGTGCTGGCCTTGGGGGAACCCGGGGCCGGTGAGCGGGTGGCGAGTCTGATCAGCGGGGTGCCCTCGGCCCTGTCCCAGGGGCTGCCATCGGGTGGTTTGGTCCGGGCAGACACGATCGTGCTGGCCGGTGAAGCGCTCTCGGCCCGGTTAGCGGCGCAGATCCAGGCGGCGACATCGTGTCGGCGGTTGGCGAATATTTATGGTCCGACCGAGGCGACGGTGTATGCCACCGCGTGGTACACCGAGCTCCCCGTTGACCAGTCACCGCCGATCGGGCGCCCGGTCGCCAATACCCAGGTGTTTGTGCTCGATTCCCGGTTGCGGCCGGTGCCGGTCGGGGTGATCGGCGAGTTGTATCTCGCCGGGACCGGGCTGGCCCGTGGTTATCTGGGGCGGGGCGGGCTGACCGCGGCCCGGTTCATCGCCAACCCCTTCGGTGAGCCGGGTGCGCGGATGTACCACAGTGGGGACCTGGCCCGCTGGAATGCAGGTGGGGAGCTGGAGTACCTGGGCCGGGTCGATGATCAGGTCAAGATCCGCGGATTCCGGATCGAATTGGGGGAGATCGAAACGGTACTTGCCACCCACCCCGGAATCAGCGAGGTCGTGGTCACCGCCCGAGAAGACCACCCCGGAACCACCCGACTGGTCGCCTACCTGGTCCCTACCACCGAGACCACCCCCACCACCGCGGAACTCCGTGGCTACCTGGCCCACACGCTGCCCGACTACATGATCCCCGCACTATTCATCACCCTCACCGAACTACCCATAGGACCCACCGGGAAACTCAACCGCGCCGCACTACCCGCCCCCGGCCAGCCCACAGAACCGGTGGCCGAGTACGTCGCCCCCCGCACCCCCACCGAGCTCGTCCTGGCCCAGATGTGGGCGCAGGTACTGGGCGTGGACCGGGTCGGAATCCACGACAACTTCTTCGAATTGGGTGGCGACTCCATCCTGAGTGTCCAGGTGGTCTCCCGGGTGCGGGTGGCCTTCGAGGTAGAGCTCTCACCCCGGGCGTTGTTCGTCGATCCCACCGTGGCCGGACTAGCCGCGGCGGTAACCGAATCAGTGGTCTGCGCGTTGCCTGCGATCCCGGTGATTGATCGGGTGGGTGAGTTGCCGTTGTCGTTCGCGCAGCAGCGGTTGTGGTTCTTGGATCAGTTCGCCCCGCAGAGCTCGGGGTATGTCATCGCCTTCGCGCTGCGCATGCGCGGTGACCTGGACCTCGATGCGCTCTCCGGCGCACTCAACGCGTTGGTGGCCCGGCACGAGTCACTGCGCACCACCTTCGAAACCATCGAAGGGCGGGGCGTGCAGGTGGTGCACCCACCCGCACCGGTGTCGCTGCCCGTGTCGGATCTGTCGGAGCTGACCCCTGCGCAGCGGGAGCAGGAATTGGAGCGGGTGCTGGCCGCGCAGACCACTCAAGGATTTGATCTCGCTCGAGGTCCGCTGCTGCGGGTGGGTGTGGTCCGCTTAGAG
>JBDTAX010000220.1:0-5365 GCA_039924425.1 Pseudonocardiaceae bacterium | reverse complement strand
GTGACCACTCGACTGCCGCGCGAGGAAGCGGTGGGGGAGCTCGGTTACCGGCGCTGGTCCGGGTTGGCGGCGTCGAGAATTTCCAAGCTGGCGCGAACCTGCGCCGTCTTCAGCGTGTCGTTGAAATCTTCGAAGATCGGCAGCGCTTGGCGCCAGTATGTGGCCGCTTCTTCCGCGTGGTTCAATTCTTTGAGGATGTCGCCGATGTTGAGCAAAGCCCGGGCTTCGCCCCACCGGTCGCTGATCTCGCGGTAGGTGACGCGGGCTCGTTGGAAATTCTCCAGGGCGTCCTCAAACCGTGCAAGGTCTCGGTACGTGGAGCCGAGGTTGTGCAGGACCGTGGCTTCGCCCCATGGATAGTGGGCGGCGCGAACAAGGGTTAGCGCCCGCTGGAAGTAGTCGAGGGCAGCTTCGAAGCGCTGGAGCTTCCGGTGGGCGGCGCCGAGGTTGACCAGAGAGAAAGTTTCACTCCATGGATCGTCGATTTCTTGGCGGATGGCTTGCTCCCGCTGGGCGTACTCGAACGCTTCCGGGTATCGCCCAAGATAAAAACAGGCCGCGGCGAGGCCGGTCAGGGCAATGGCCTCAGCCCATTGATCACCGATTTCCCGGCAGATGGGCAGCGCGCGCTGGAAGTGGTCGAAGGCTTCCTGATGTCGCCGCAGGTGCAAGTACGCCATCCCGATGCCGCCCAAGATCCAGGATTCGATCTTCCGATCGTGCAGGTGCGTAGCGGCGGTGAGGCCAATCGCGTGTGTGGCGATCAGATCGGCTAAGTGTTTGCGCAGGTTGAAGAAGCCCCACAGGGCGTAGGGGAGCCGGCAGGCGATGGCGTGCTCGTCGGCCTCGGCGGCTTGGCGAACAGCCGCCACCAGATTCGTCCGTTGTGCCTCACACCAGTCCAGCGCCTGGCCATAGTCGGTGAACTCCAGCGGCGCGCAGGCCGCCTCCGGGCGCTCGAGAGGGATGCGACGGCGATGCGGGTTGAGCATGCGGTCGGCGGCGTCGCCGGTGTGCAGGTACCAGGTGAGCACTCGCCGCACGGCGGCGGCACGGTCCTGGTCGTTCTCCTCCCTGGCGCACTCCGCGGCATAGACCCGCAGCAGGTCGTGGAACCGGTATTGATCTCTCCCGATCGCTTCGATCAGGTGCGTGCTCGCCAGGGTTTCCAGCAGCTGGCGTGCCTGAGCGGGGGTGGTGTTGGTGAGTGCGGCGGTGGCCGGGGCGCTGATATCCGGTCCGGCGTGCAGGCCGAGCAATCGGAACGCGCGGGCCGCTTCGGGCGCCAGCGCGTGGTAGGACCAGGAGAACACCGCACGCACCGCGGTGGCCTCGTCCTCCTCGTCGGCGGTGGCGAGCAGGTCCAGGCGGTCGTGCGCCACCGCCAGCTCTCCAGCCAGCTCGGCCAGTGTGACGTGCGGGTGCGTGACGGCGCGCTCAGCGGCGATGCGCAGCGCCAGCGGCAGGTAAGCGCACCGGTTGGCCAGCTCGGCCGTCGCGTCGGGTTCGGCCGCGACCCGAGCGGGGCCCATGACACCGCGCAGCAACGTGATCGCCTGATCCGGGGGCAGCAGATCCACCGTGACCCGGCTGGCACCGTCGCGGGCGATGAGACCGGACAGCCGGCTGCGACTGGTCACCACGACCCGGCAGGCAGCGCTGCCCGGCAGCAACGGCCGTACCTGCTCCGCGGCGTTGGCGTTGTCCAGCACGATCAGTACTCGTCGCCGGTCGAGCAGGGAACGGTACAGTGCGGCCCGCGCCCCCAACCCGGCGGGAATCCGCTCAGCGGGCACCTCCAGGCCGCGCAGAAGCTCCTCGAGGGCCTGCTCGGGAGCCAGTGGTGGGCCAGGATCGTATCCGCGCAGGTTGATGAACAACTGCCCGTCGGGGAAGTGATCACGGACCCGATGCGCCCAGTGCACCACCAGGGCTGTCTTGCCCACCCCGGCGGTGCCGGCGATCGCCTGGATCACCATGACCGAGGGCCGGTCCACCTCATCCTGGGGCAGGAAGGCATCGAGGCTCGCCAGCTCAGCATCCCGGCCGATGAAATGCGTCACATCCACTGGAAGCTGGCGCGGCGCGGACCCAGGGGAGCGTTCGGCTGGGGATTGGCCAGCGGGGTCCGCCCCCTCCCGGGTCGCCCTGGGATCTATGGGGGGATCCCTGGGGTCGACGGGTGCGGTGGCGCGGCTGCCCTCCTTGCGCCGCCGTTCGTCGCGCTTGCGCTCACGGTCGGCCGTGAGTGCCGCTCTGTGCAGCGCGTGCCAGTCCTCGTCTTGCTCGGCGGCCAACGCCTTGACCAGGACATCGAACTTTTCCCACGCTGGGACAACAGACCAGGTTTCGAACCAGCCCGCGACCGTGCTCCCGGCCAGCTCGAGGCCGGCGGCGGCCGCCATCCGATCAATCCGGCGCGGTGAAGGATCTTCGTTCGCGGCCAGCGCCTTGCGCACACACGCCCACAGGTGCGTCACCGCCTCGGGGGCGGGTTCGACCGCAGCGTCCTCCACGGGCCAATTATGTGCCACACCCCGGGGTGTGGACTCGTGCCTGATCGCGCGAACTCGGTCCGAGTCCGCGCGATCCGCTCAAGACCGCCCCACTCCGCCCGAAAAACTTCCTAGAGCGCGGCTGGCGCGGGACCCTCACTTCGGAGGCTTGGGTGGGGTGCGATCCGCGTGCGCGGCGTCGGACGACAGCATGATGCGGGAGGTTCGTCATGACGACTGATGACCTGGACTTCGTGAGCGCCAACCGGTTGCTCGATGAGGTGAAGGTGCAAGGTTTCCGGTTCCGGCGGGTTGGTGGCCCCGATGGCGCGCTGCTGGGTACCCGACGCGCGGGCGACTGGACCGCGATGGTCTATCTGGACGGAGTGAGCCGGAACTGCTACGCGCTGCGCGAGCGCAGAACATCCTTGGTCGCACCGGATGGCGCGTTGGCCGAAAGCCGCGTTGACGGCGACGCCCTGAACGTGCTCAGCACTGTGTTGACCTGGTGAACACTGTGTTGACCTGGTAAAAACTGCGGCCCGATGGCTCTCGGGGGCACGGATAGTGGAGTTACTGGGTGGTGTTTCTTCGTGTCGTGACCGCGTCGGTGTAGGCCTGGGTGGTGAGGTCGCTGTCCTCGATCCCCAGTTCGCGCAGTACGGAGCGCACGACGTGCAGCGCGGCGTCCACGTCACCGGGATCGGCGAGGGTCTCCAGTTCGATGAACGTCTGTCCCGCCAACTCGGGGACGGTGACCACGGTGGCGAGCAGGTCCCTGCCCTGGGCGGTGAACCGGTAGTTCACGCACTGCTTCTCGAACGCGATGATCTGTTCGACGCCGAGCACGGTGAGCAGCGCGTCGGCGTTCTCGACAGCGGTCTCGTGCTCCGGTTTCGATCCGCTGGCGTGGTCCACAGTGGGTTGTTTGAAGGTGAGCAGCGCGCGGGTCCGGTCGAGTTCGTTGGTGACGGCCCGCACCCGCAGTTCGTAGCCTTGGCGGGTCCAGCCACGATCCGGATAGTCGAAATAACGATCGGAGTAGATCGAGCGTTCGCCCACGGCCCGGGCCGACAGTGTCGCGTGGAGGCACTCCGGGTCGCGTACGAACGCCTTCAGCTCGGCCTCAACCGCCACCGTCGCCTCCCACCACCTGTCGCCCTGTTCCGCGCAGCTCGTCGGTGAATCTACGGAACCCCCGGTGCAACGCGCCATGCGGTGAGCCGGGGTGAGCGATACGTAGCGTGGCTTGTCCGCGCCGAGGTCCACCACCGGTCGCCCGCGTAGCCTTGCGGGCATCTCCTCGCCGAGGTGTTCGACTTTGGGGTATCGGTGAGGGACCGGTGAGGAGCGGTGAGTGATGGTCGTGGACAACATCGGCATGGATATCGGTGAGCGCATCAAGCGTCTCCGGAACACGGCGTTGATGACGCAGGACGACCTGGCTGCCGCCGCCGGGGTGTGCACCGATTTGATCCGCAAGCTGGAGCAGAGCCGGCGGCACACCGCCTCGATCGGGAGTCTGCACCGTATCGCCGGGGCGCTGGATGTCGACCTTGGTGAGCTGCTGGGGCGGGAGAGCATGCCCGAGGCTGCGCCCGACGCCGGGGTGGTCGCCCTCCGGCAGGCGGTGGCCGATGTCACTGATCTGCTGGGCGATGTGGAAGGCGAGCCCTTGTCGCCGCGGGACGCCGAGAGATCAGTCAGTTATCTCTGGGGTACGTATTGGAGTGGCAGGTGGGACAAGCTCACCGGGCTGATCCCGCAGGCTCTGATCGGAGTTCGCACCACGCTGCATGCCGCCGATGCGACCACCCGGCCCAAGGCCACCGAGCAGCTGGCATGGTGCTACTCGGTGGCCGCCGCCACTCTGACCCACCTGGGTCAGCCCGATGCGGGCTTCATGGCGGCGCGGCGTGCCCTGGATCTCGTCGCGCATGGTGATGACGCGCTGCTCGCTGCGGTCTTGAAGGGTTCGGTGAGCTGGCATTTGCTGGTGAGCGGTCGATTTTCCGACGCCGAGAGGGTGGCGGCCCGGGCCGCGGCGAGCATCGAACCCCACGGCGACGTGCCCGCGCAGGCCCTGTCGGTGTATGGGTCGCTGCTCGTCCAGGTGGCCAATGCCGCCGCTCGGGATGGCCGCGCCGCCATCGCGGGCGAGTTCCTCGGGTCGGCCCGCGAAGTGGCGCAGCGAGTGGCGACCGACCGCATGGACTACGAAACCTCTTTCGGTCCCTCCCTGGTCACCATGCAGACGGTGGATGTCAGCGTGGTCACTGAGGACTACCCGGCGGCCCTTGACGCGGCCTCCCGGATGCCGACGAACCCAGGGCTGCCACTGGCGTCGCGCTGCCGACACCTGGCTGACCGGGCCTGCGCGCACGCGAACCTGGGTCAGGAGGAGCAGGCGCTGGCGCTGCTGCTGACCGCAGAGGGGATGTCACCAGACTGGATCCGCCATCAAAGCCTGGTCCGCGCGGTGACCCGTGACCTCCTCACGGCCGAGCGGAGACGATCGACCCCACTGCGCGAGCTGGCCAAGCGCATCGGAGTCACCCGCTAGGACACCCTGTCTTAGCGCCCACCCGTTGGTCACGGTCATCGTTGTCAACCGTGACCACCACCACTGACGTACCCAAGACACAGCCGACCGGCATGTGTTTCGCCAGTGCCGTGTGGGTCACCAATCGATGAGCGGGCCGGGCAAGACCCCCTATCCGAGAGAAGATGACGAGGACGACCAGGGACTGTAAGATCAACGGTGTAACTCCTGAGACGGAAGAGGCACCTGTGACTGTGGTGGCGATGGATGTGTCGGCTGAGCTGGCGGGTGGCGTGGACGAGGGGCTGGTGCGGGAGCTGGCCGCGCG
>JBDTAX010000219.1:0-16377 GCA_039924425.1 Pseudonocardiaceae bacterium | reverse complement strand
AGCCGCAGCGCGGTGCGCACCACCTGCTCCACCGTGGACGGCGTCAGATCGAGGGCGACCCGGCTGGCGGCCAACGTCTCGGTCAGCCGATCCAGGTCACGCTCCACCTTCAGCCGGGCCCGCTTGGTCCGCCGGTCGATCTCCGCGTCGGCGGTGCGCCACTCGGCTTGGCGGCCCAGCATCTTGAGCTCCACCTGCGCGGAGATCACCTCACCGGCGCTACCGAGGTCCTCGCGGATGCGGTCGACCTTCTCCACCGCGATCCGCAGGAAGTCCAACTCGTCCTCCAGCGACCCGGTGCTGAAAGACGTCCGCCAGCCGGCCGGGACGAAATGGCGCACCTGCACCTCGGGCGCGCGCTGGCCGTGCCGGTCCACCCGACCGTTGCGCTGCTCCAGCCGGTTGGGGTTCCACGGGATCTCCCAGTGCGGCACCCGGTGGCAGTGCCGCTGCAGGTTGATGCCCTCGCTGGCGGCGTCGGTGGCGATCAGCACCCGGACGTCGTCGAGCTCCGGGTCGGCGGTGAACACGTTCTTCACGTGCTCCCGGTCCCGCTCGTCCTGCCCGCCGTAGAGCAGCGCCAGCCGCCCCGCCGGGTAGCCGGCGGCGAGCAGCCGCTCGTAGAGCCAGCGCTGGGTGTCCCGGTACTCGGTGAAAATAATCACCCGTCGCGGGAGTCGCCGGTCGGTGGGACGATCGGATCCAGCCAGGCGCGCAGCGCGGCGAACTTGGCGCCCGGCCGATCCCGCGCACCACTCGCCCAGGTGCTCAGTTCGGCCAGCAGCGCCTGTTCCGCGCTGGACAGTGCCGGTGCGCAGTGTCGCGCGGCAGTGAGCGCATCCAGCTCGACCTGGGCGTAAGCACCGTCATCAGCCGGGTCGTCGATGGCCTCGTCGAGCCGTTCGACCAGCGGCCGCAGCACTCGCTCACTGGCCGGCGCGGCGCGCGGCGGCTGCCGCTCGGCCATCGTCGCGCAGTGGACCTCGAGCGTTCGGGCGAACGCCTGAACATCCGGCGCTTGAGCAACGTCGTGACGAAGTCGGCGGCGGCCCTGGCCGAGTTGTCCCCAGCGCCGGATCGGCGACTGGCCGCATACTGGTTCAGCACCTCGTGCGCGCGGCGCTCCGGCTCGGAGTAGCTGACCTCCAGGTAGTCGAGGTTGCGCCGAGGGCACCGGGGCGTGCCGTCCCAGCGCGGCGGCAGCTCGCTCTTCAACCGGCGCACCATGACCCTGGCCAACTGGGCCTCGGCGGGCGGGACACCGCGGGCGAAGCGCTGGTCGTCCAGCAGCTCCAGCAGCGCGGTGAACGACTCCAGGTAGCCGTTGCGCGGGGTGGCGGAGAGGAACAGCCGGTGCTCGCAGTGCGGGGCCAGCGCCCGGATCGCCTTGGTGCGCAACGAGTCCACCGCGTAGCGACCGTGACCCGACGGCGCACAACTGTGCACCTCGTCCACCACCAGCAGGTCGAACGCCCGCGGATAGCGCGGCACCGGTGGCAGTACCTCACGCAGCAGCCGCATCGGCCGCTCGCGCTTGAGCCAGTCCACGCTGACGATCAGCCGCGGGTAGTGCGTCCACGGGTTGACGTACAACCCACGCTGGCGGCGCAGCCGCTGGAGCAGCTCCGTGTCCACGATGCGGAAGTCCAGCCCGAACTTGTCCCGCATCTCCTCGCGCCACTGCAAAGTCAACCCAGCCGGGCAGACGATCAGCATGGTGCGGGCGCGGTGGCGCAGCATCAGCTCCTGCAGCACCAGCCCGGCCTCGATGGTCTTGCCCAGGCCGACGTCATCAGCGATCAACAGCTTGGTGCGCGGCATGGACAGCGCTCGCACCACCGGGTCCAGCTGGTAGTCCTCGATCTGGATGCCGGAGCGAAACGGTGCCTGCAGCGCGGTGGTGTCGGCTGAGGCGATCGCGCCCCAGAGCACCGCGTGCAGAAACGCCGCGAGCTCCGAGGGCTCGTCGAAGCCGTGTTCAGGGCTGGGCAGTACGGCGACGTCGTGCACCACGGTGCCGAGCTCCAGCTCCCAGACGACGCTCAGCTCCTCGTCGCGAGCGTCGTCCTCGATGCTGGCCAGGCTCACCAGGTGCGGCGCGCGGCCGGTGAGCACGTGCGGGTCACTGCTGGCCACCCCGCCGCGCGACACGTCGGCCACCACCCACTGGCGGTTACGCACCGTGACCAACTGCCCCGGGGCGGGGGCGGCGACCCGCTGATCGCGCGACGTCACAGTGCCGGTCACAGCGGGATCCTAACGTGGTTTCGGCTCCCCAGCGCGCAGCGGCGGGTCGCTCTGCGCGCACGAAGAATCGGACACACCACCTGGGCCGCTGAGTCGTTCTCCACTCGGGACGACACAGTGAGAGTGGTGGGTGTGGTGGTAGTGACTGGTCAGCGGCGGCGTCCGTCCAAGCGCATGCTGAGATGGGCCCTGGCGGTGATGGTGGTCCTCACGCCCTGCGCCACGATTGCCTTCACCCCCGCGGCCCACGGCGAGGCGCCGGTGCGGCGAACTGGCGCGATATTGCCACCGGCGCCGATCGTGTCAGCCCAGACGCTCACCCAGCCGAGCGACGGCGCCAGCGGCATCAACCCCACCGCCCTCGCGCAGGTGACGGTCCGTGATGGCGAGCTGGACACGGTGGCGCTGACGGATCCTGACGGCAAGGCGGTGGCCGGGCAGTTCGCCGCGGACAGGTCGAGCTGGGCGAGCACTGAGCCGCTGGACTACGCCACGACCTACACCTGGTCGGGCACCGCAACCGGAATCGACCACCAGCCCCGTTCGATCATCGGCTCGTTCCAGACAGTCAACCCGGAGCGCCTGATCAGCGGGCAGCTCAACGTCGCCGACAACGCCACCTACGGCATCGCCATGCCGATCGCGCTGACCTTCAGTTACCCGGTCCGCGACAAGGCTGCCGTGCAGAATGCCCTGTCAGTGCACCTCTCGGTGCCCACCGAGGGGTCCTGGGCCTGGCTGGACGACACCACGGTGCACTGGCGTCCCAAAAACTACTTCGCGCCCAACACCCGGGTCACCGTGGCCGCGAAGCTCTTCGGCCTAGACATGGGCGGCGGCGCCTTCGGCCGCCAGGACATCACCTCCACTTTCACCATCGGCCGGTCCTACGTGCTCCGCGGCGACACCCGCACGCACCGGTTGCTGGCCTACGTAAATGGGGTCCAGGTCGCCGATTATCCAGCCAGTTACGGGTTGGACTCCGACCCCGGCCGGGTGACCCACAACGGGATTCACGTGGTGATGAGCAGGTACCCGGTGTTCTACATGAGCAACCCGAAGTATCACTACAAGGATGTCAAAGCGCGGTGGGCGGTGCGCATCTCCGACAATGGTGAATTCCTGCACGCGGCACCGTGGTCAGTGGCCCAGCAGGGCATCACCAACGTCTCGCACGGTTGCGTCAACCTGTCTCCGCGCAACGCTCAAGCAGTCTTCGACGCGGTCGTGCCCGGAGACCCGGTGGAGATCGTTGGTTCCAGCCGGGAACTGGGCTCCCGAGACGGAGACTATTACGACTGGACCATTCCCTGGGCAACCTGGACAGCCATGTCCGCCGCCGCGCGTTAAGACAGCTGTCAGCGGGTGCTGATGCCGTTCTGGAGGAGAAATGCCGAATCGGATGCCGCCTCCAACGCCTTGGACGCCCGCACGACAGTCTTACTAGCGTTCACCTCGTCTGCGTGCGCAGCCTCACAGGCGTTACATGCCGCGTTGCGTGCGGCCTCGGCCTTTTCGGCGGCGCGCTTCGCGCGTTGATACCGCCTGAATGCGTGAACGTACTGGTCCCACAGTCGAGCGAGGTTCTCAGCTGACACGGTGCGATCCATGAGCTCTGTCCCTTCACGAGGTGGATACCGGTGTCTGTCATCCGCCGGGCCTCACTAGTTGCGCCCTACGGTTGCAGTCAGTTACCCGACCTCACCGGGGAGTAAACCCCTAGCCCCTCCATCGTCAGTAACGGACTCCCGCGCTGTGCGGGCGGAAAACTGATGCGCCGAGTGTGAGGCGGCCTCAAGTTCGGCGCAGGCACGCACCACGGCCGCACGCTCAGTGGAACTCGTGCCGCTGACCGCGAGCCGCACCCGCCGCGTGGCCTCTTCCTCGTGCCGAACGGCCGTGCGGTGGCTGATCCACCCACGAAGGACGCCGCAGACGGCGGTGATCAGCAGCAGCGCCAGAGCCAGCAGTGGGTGACCGGTGGCGACGCCGACGAGCTCTCCCATAGCTGCCCTCCTCGTGGATCGTCCGGGTGACTGGATCCACCGTCCTCCGACCGCCGCGTTTCCCTCTACAGTGGGGAAACTTCCGGGAAATTCGACATTGGCAAGGGGATCAATGGCTGGTGGTCGGCCCCCCAAAGGTGAACAGCAGCGGTATCCGGAGCTCGAAGAGCTGGCGTCGTGGTTCCACCGGGCCCTCACCGACGCCGGCTACCGCAGCGTCCATGAGTTTCTCGGCCGGGGACTGTTCGAGAAGAACGCGGTCTACGGAGTCTTCGGTGCGACGCGGCTGCTCACCCTGGAATCCACCCAGTCCCTGGCTGTCGCGCTCAAGCGCACCCCCGCCCAGGTCGTTCCTATCTGGACGCGGGCCAGGGAGGCGCGGGACCGCGCAACGCTCGCCACCGAGCGCGCTCAGGCGCCCCGGGTTACCTCGTGGGCCGAGATCCCGGTGCCGTCCCTGGCTCTGCGCAATCTGCTGGAGGCCCAATGCGCCGCAGTCGAGCGTCTTCCCTACGAGCTTCTTGCCGTTGAGGAGCCACCCCTGTCGAGCGTGTACGTACGGCAACAGATCCGGGTCCGGACAACGACTGATCGAAGCGAGCGGGAGGACGCGCTGACCGGGAGACCCCCTGCTGAAGAGCTCCGCGCGTCGACCGGGCCGCAACTGCCGATGTCGGTTTCCGACGCGCTTGAGCAGCACAACCACCTGCTGGTCACCGGGGAGCCCGGCGCGGGTAAGTCCACGATGAGCAGCTACCTGGCGCGTAGCCTTTCCCGATTGTGGCTGCGGGAGGACAGCGCGGTCAACACACCGATCACCGAACCGGTGGTGCCGCTACGGGTGTCCGCCCGTTCCTTGGACAGCAGCGGTTCTTGGAGCGCCGTGCTCGCCGAGGCGGCCTGCCGCAGCTTTGGCCGAAGCCTGCTCGAGGACCCCGATCCGGGGCTGTTCGCCAGCCGGGTCCAGGGAGCTCGCTGGTTGGTGCTGGTAGACGGACTCGACGAGATCCCCGACCCCTGGCTGCGCGGGGAAGTTATCCGATCGGTAGCCCAGCATGCCCGACCCGACAGTGACTACCGATTCGTCGTGACGACCCGCGCTCTGCCCGAATCTGAACTCGCACCGCTGCGTAGGACCACTGTGGGTAATTATGTGATCGAGCCGTTCGGTACGCCCGAGCTTGAGGAGTTCGCGACCAAGTGGTTCACCGTCCAGCGGGTGCCCTCCCCAGCGGCGGAGACCGACCGCTTTCTCCGGGAGACCTCCGACGGCCGCCTGCGGGAGCTGGTACGGAACCCGCTGCTGGCCACCATCGCCGCGGTGAGCGCTGTCAAAGAGCCGGACAGACCACTGCCCACCAGCCGCCTTAATCTCTATGAACGGTTCTGCGGCTATCTCGCGGGTGATCGCACCGGTAAGCGCAACCCGTTAGCGCAGCTGCGTCGCCACCATGAGGACAACCCCGAGCTGTTGGCCTGCGTACAGTGGCTGCATCGAAGCCGTTCGGAACTCCTCGGCGCGTTGGCTCGTCATCGGCTGGAGAGCCAGGACAAGCTGTCGCATGCGGCTATGGAATGGGCACGCGACCGGGTGCCCGACGGCGTCACGCTGGTCGACGGCTGGGAGGACCACCTCTGGGAGGAACTGGTCGGGACCGGTCTGCTGGTAGCGCATGAACGCGAGTTGCGTTTTCTGCATCAGTCCTTCGCCGAGTTCCTGTCGGCACAGTCGCAGGCGAAGACTATCGGCAACGACTTGGACGAGCTGGACACCTGGATCCGGCGCGGATTACGGAAGGCGGAACGGACCTTCGCATTGTTTACCCTCGCCATGTGGGCGGCCGTGCCTGAACACGACATCGGCATCGTGATCGACCGTCTACTGTCTTCGTTAGATCCACAACGACTCCTGTTCGCCGGACGGCTGATGGCTGAGGGCGTTTCCGTACCGGACGACTTGACTGCTCGCGTGATCGACCGGATCTTTGTGTTGATTCGCAATGCCGACGATCAATTTTCCCGTTGGGCTGAGGAGGGGTTCGAGGTTCTCGGTGCACTGTTCGACCATCCAGCCGTTCCTACTCGACTGGCTTCACTGGCTGGCGACACAAAAGTTCGACTGTCACGCCGGGTTTCGGCCTTGGAAGCGTTCGAGCGGCTACGGGGCGGTGAGTATGCCCAGCTACTGTTAGCTGAGCTACTGCCCTGTGCGTATGGCCAGCCTCTGCAACAGTGCGCGCGGGTCGCGGTCAGGCTCGGCCAGGAAGCTATCGATATGACTCGGCGGCGAGCACTCCAGATGGTCGAGGAGCCGGATTCCGACGCGGGTGAGCGAACGACTGCTGCCGAGGTAATGCGGATCCTCGGCCTGATGACGTACGTGGCCGATCTGGCACGCTCGGTTCTTGAGGAGACGAGGGCCACCCCTGCGCAACTTGAACGAGCGGCCGAGGCATGGCTCGCCGCGCAAGGCGAAACAGCCGTGGCCAAGATCGCTGCGCTGGCCAGAGACCGACCTGCGCACGACCATACGGGCAGAACTCGACTCGCCGCCTTCCTGCACAAGGCAGGTGACGGGCAGGCCGCTGAGTCGCTGGCCGGCACTGTGCTGAACGCTGAGGTGGCGGACGGCAACGCTGTCGTGAAGGCGGTCGAAACCTTGCTGTCGGTTCGCGGCGCAGAGGCCGTCCCGAGGGTGCTCCTCGTGGTGGATCGCTGGTCTGAGCGAGGCAACGTGCATGAGGTGGGGACCGTGGGCCGGATACTGAAACAGCTCGCGCCGTATCCGGAGGCCGCAGTTGTCTCTCGGGTCAGGGTCCTGCTTGAACGTTTTTCTTGCGTTATCGGCGCGAATGACCTCATCAACGCTTGGCTGGCAGCAGAGCCAGCGGGTGAGTCCATCCTGGATACGATCGACCGCGGCGCCATGCTTTATATTTTCGACCAGGTATGGAGTGCGCAGTATCTTCAGGCTGCTGGAGAGCAGGCCGCCGCGACGGAGTTGGCTGAGCGTGCGCTCCACTCGCCACGCGATTTCGGGAGGTACCGGGATCACTACAAGAAGGCCGCCTCGGTACTACTCAAGGTCGACCGTGCTACCGCCGTGTCACAGCTGGTTCACTGGGCAGAGCAGAATCCGCAGTCAGATTGGCTCGCGGGTGTCATGGATGCGCTTGACGACACCGACCAGGAGGTTGAGCGGGCCCAGGCATTCTGTGCCCGACGGCTTGTCGCCCACCACCGGGTCGATGGCAAGGAGCTTCGGGACGCCCTGACCGTTCTTCTGTGCTGTGAGGGTGAGTCGGCGGCACTGGCTGTATCAGAAGCCGCGCGGACACGTCCCGAACTGAGCTTTGACCAGCGCAGGGAACTTGTCTGTGGGCTCGCGGCACTCGGACAGCTGGACCTAGCCCAGTCGGTCTGGGCTCATCTGCTCGAATGGCAGGGTTACAGCGACGGAGATGATGTCGGCCTGGTCGAGGATTTCCTGAATGCAGGCGTCTAACAGTGGGCGGCGGAGCGGATGCGAGAGCTGATCGACGACCCGGCCACAGCTCCGCTGCGCGTGCAGCGACTACGGCAGATGCTTGCTTGGCTCACCGCCGCTCCCAGTCAGCGGTAGGCGCGCTGTTTATCCAGGGTCGGTATCCGCGCTCGTCTGCGACGTGTAGCCCAACCCGCAGCGCGGGCCTTCCTGGGCGCCGCTTCCAGATGCGGGCGAAGTGCTCGATCGCCGGAACTGTGTCCACAACGGCCCAGTCCCCACCCGGGCTACAGGTTCCGGAAACCGCGTGTTAGAGGCGGCCAGCTGATGGACCCACTGCCGGGACACCCCGAGGATCTCAGCGGCGTCGGCAGCCGAGGCGAGCGGGGGGAAGTCGGGGCGCAGCGCTTCGGTCTCGAACTGTTCCGGGGTGCACACCCGAAGGCCGATAACCTGCCCGGTCGCGATCTCGCTGACGCGCGTGCTGAATTGCACGGTGAGCGTCGCTGTGATCGAGTCCCGCTCGTCCAGTCCGATGGTCATCGTAAAGCCGAGACCCCCGGTGCGGTTGCGACGGTGGCGTCCCATCGCTCGACAACCTCGTCCAGCGTGACCAATGTTGCTCCCCGGGTGGGGCCGGGGTGGCGAGTGTGACCTGCGCGATCCACTTGCTCACAGCAGGTTTTCCTTCCTACGCTGGGATTAGCCGGTGATGGCCTGGATGGCGCTGAGTACGCCGAGGATGGTCATCACCAGCGCGGCGGCGCGGGCGATCCAGGTCAGCGGGATCCAGCGCAGGAGTTGTCGGCCGCCCAAGATGGCCAGGCCGCCGACAGCCCACAGGCCCAACACCGCGCCGGCTCCGACGGTGAGCGGATCGTGGTATTTTGCGGCCAGGTTGGCGGTGGCGATCTGGGTGAGATCGCCGAACTCCGCGACGAACAGCACTCCGAAGCTCGTCGCCACGACTTTCCAGAACCCGGCCGGCTGGACGGCAGGTTGGCTCCGGACTCGGGTCGGGGGGACCGCCACACCGTGCGGCCCGGGCTCCGGGGCAGCGGACATCGGGCCCGGCACCTGTTGTCGCGGTGCGCCCGGGGGCGAGTGTTGAGCGTCGTCCTCGTCGCGGCGCAGCATCAGCACCGCGCCAGCCAGGAACAGCACCGCCACCACGGCCTCGACGATCCGGTGGGGCGCCAAGCTCAAGGCGCTGCCCGCGGCCACCGCGATGACTACATGCAGCGCGAACGCCGACGCCAACCCGATGAACACGAAACCGGGCCGGTAGCGGGTGCCCAGCACCAGAGTGGCCAGCGCGGTCTTGTCGGGAAGTTCAGCCACGAAGATGACGCCGAACACCGCCACCAGCAGGGTCAGATGCACCGTGGAGTTCCCGTCGCCGCCCCGCTCCCTGCCACCCCGCGCATAGTGCCGCCATGCTCACACACGATTAGCTGGTTTCGCCACAGTAAGCTGGTACCGGGCCCGCCGCGCCGAGGGCGAGCCTGGTCACCGGCGATGGAAGATTGTTGGGCTACGGTTGGCGAAGCATGAGTGACTCCGGACTCGGGGGGAACGACGTGGAATTGGGTCGTCAGCCAGCGGAGCTCTCCAAGGAGCAACGCCAGCAGCTTCATAGCGCCCATCAGCGGCTGCGCAACGCCTCGCACGCGCTGGAAGCGTTGACGGTAGTCGAGCCGGTCCGCGGCCGCTGGGTCGCCAACCCCGCCCCCGCCGAAGCCCTCGAGGCGGCGCAAAATAATCTCCATCGCGCGTGCCGGACGTTCTGGCGGGTTCATCAGGAGCTGCTGCGCTGCGATCTTCCCGTCGACACTGAATCCGCTGGCACCGAACCCGGTGCGCTATAGGAGCGTGGCCGAGAGGGCGATGCCGGCAACCATCGTCACGAACACCGTCACGAACACCGTCAGCAACGCCCAGGCGGCACCACCACCCCGGGGGTCTTGGGTGCGGTCCAGCTCTGGCAAATCGGACACCGCGTACTCTGGCTCGATCATGACCACTCCTCGTCGGCGTCCTGCACATGGGCCAGGAAGAACCGTGGAACCCACAGAGGCTATACCGCCGTCAACTGGATGTTACTGTCGACACGCACTCGCTCACCCGCCGAAGGTCTGCGTCCAGTAGCGCCTACCGGAGTCGCTCCGAGCCATCGCCAGCCCGGTCTGGGTGAACACGCAATTCAGCATGTTGGCGCGGTGCCGAGGGCTGTGCGACCAAAAATGCACCGCCGCGGGCGCGCTCTGGGCCTGCACAACGTTCTCACCCCACCGTGAATAGCCCAGTCCGCTCAGCCGGGTATCGACCGTACTGCCGTCAGCCCCATTGTGACCAAACCCGTCGCGAGCGGCCTGGTCGCCGCTTTGCCGTTGCGCTGGCGTCTGCAACCCCGGCACGACCCGCAAGGAAGAGCATCCCGCTTCGGCCCGTTCCTGGTTGACCAGCGTGAGCGCCCGGCTCACCGAAACCGCGTCCGCGCTGTACTCCAGCGCGGCGGCACTCGGGGTGGCCCCGAGGGTGCCAACGCTCACCGTGACCAGCGGGACAACGAACGCCAGGCAATGTCTCCACCTGATTTTGATCATCGCACGCTCCCCCTCGCCAGCTCACCTATGCCCCGCTCAACGAGCGGTGCCACGGCCAGCTTCGCCGCGACGACGGCGGAATCCCGTGCACGGCGGTTTTTACCCGCAGCTAACCAAGCGCAGACCGAGCGGTAACCACGTGCTACGTAAAGTCTGTCCTATGACCCCGCAACTGACGCCCGCCTCTGGCTGCGAGGACGACCGCTTCCCCAGGGCGGGCGCCGGAAGCAGCCGCGTGCCCACTGCGGCACGTCACCCTGAGCTGGGTGTTCGGCCAGGCGAGTCGGACCCAGCCGCGATGCTGTCCGGAGTGCTGTTGCTCGTGGCCGTGACAATCATGATCGCGCTGGCGTTGGCGTGGGGGCTGGCCTGAGGGTCCGTTGTTCACACCGGGCGGCCGCGATCAGCCGCCGCTAGCGGTGCCGCGATGTCCTCCAGGGAGCGACCTTCGGCGGCAACCCCGAAGACCACCGCGACCAGCCCACCGGCGATCATCACGAGTGGGTCGTCGCGGTGAGCAATCCGGCATTGAACGACTGGCTAATCATCAGCGACGCACCGAGTACGGCCCGCTTCGGGTACTCACGGAACAGCACCCGGGTCAACGCCAGATAACCGATCTGGTCGGTCGGCCGCAGGTCAATTGCCTTGTTCTCATCAACCGGTGGCACCGTCTTCCCGGACCGCGCCACCTCATGCTCGATGTAGGCGATGGACTCCTCGGCGGCCCGCGCACGGCCGTTCATGAGCTGCCAGCGGGAGCTCTCTGGCAGGTGGCGCCGCACCAGCAGGATCACCAGACCCAGCGCTGGGCCGATGAGAAAGCCGATCCGCCAGCCAATGCTGGGACTCAGCACGTGCAACAGAATCAAGGTGCCCAGCGTGCCGAGGACCGAGCCGCCCAATATGTGCCGTTGACCCCGATGTCGACCCGCCCGCGATATCGGGCCGGAATCATCTCGTCGATCGCCGAGTTGATCGCGGCATATTCACCGCCGATGCCCGTGCCGGCGACAAATCGGTTGACGTAGAGGAAGACAATCCAGCCGGTGCCATGGCCAAGGGTCAGCGCGGTGAGACCACTTCCGACCAGGTAGACGCTCAGCGTAATCATGAACAGGTTGCGGCGGCCCCACTTGTCCGACATCCGGCCGAACACCAGCGCGCCGACGACTTCGCCGATCAGGTACACCGTCGCGATGAGCCCGACCTCGGTGGCGGACAGGTTGAGCGTCCGCGGCTCGTTCAGCACCGCTCCGACACTGGTGGCGACCGTGATCTCCAGGCCGTCGAGGATCCAGGCCACCCGAGCGCGATCACCATCCGGGTATGGAACGGCGACCAGGGCAGCCGGTCGATCCTCGCGGGGATCACACTGCGGACCAGATCAGACCTTAGGTGACTCTCCGTGCTCATCAATATCCCCCGACCGTGAGAGATTACGAACAAGGCTAACGCGACAGTAGAGCTATCCTCCCGTTTCAGCAGCTCGCCTCGCTGCGCGCGGGAAGCCGAGCTCGAGCACTGATCACTCCCCGTTAGACTGGGGATGCACAGCGCCACCTACCGGTGAACATCCTTGCCGGTGCCGAGAACGCCGGGGATGCTTAAGCCAGACAGTTACCTGCGTGCGACATACAGTGAAAGTAAAGGGGTCTTGATGTCTGCTTCCCCACCGGTGGCCGACGACCTCAGAGTCGCAAGCCGGATCGGCACTGGGCTCGCTCGGCTACTCCGGCTCAGCGAGCGCTCCGCCGCCGCATACGGGGACGGCCTCGACCGGCCGTCATTCATGCTACTCCACACGCTGGTCTGCGCTGGGCCGTCGCGAGTGACCACGCTCGCCACCGCGGTGCACTCCGACCCGTCCACCGTCAGCCGGCAGACCGCTCAGCTCGTCGGCATGGGGCTGGTGGAACGGCGTGCCGATCCCGGTGACGGGCGCGCGTCGCTGCTGGCCATCACCGATGCTGGGACGGCACTGTTGGAGCGCACCCAGCAGCGCCGCGACGACCGGACCGAAGCGATCATCGCCTCGTGGCGGCCCGACGAACGCGAACAGTTCGCCGAACTGATCAACCGCTTCACCGCCGGTTACGAGGCGAACTGGTGCACCAGCCGGACGCTTCACGGAGTTGACCAACCCAGGACGTGGCCCAATAGGGCATCCTGATCGACTGCGGGCGGTGTAGTCCACTGGGAGATGTGTTAGCTACGCTACCGGCATGGATGCCCAAGAATTGCCGGTGGAGGATCCGGCCGACTTAGCGCGGGCTCAGCAAGCCGCAATGGCGATCACTCAGCGGATGGCTGAGTGATTCGGAGCGCCCACTGTGGCGCACTACCAGCGGGTGGATGAGTCCTGCGGTCAACCTTGGCCGGGCGAGCGGGAGATCCGGCAGCGGTTCCCCGTGGCGGATGCCTCCTAACCGAGCAATCACCCTCGCTGCTGGTCGGCGGGCGGGTCTTGGACGCTGGGGCGGTTGCGTCCCGGACGACCGGCAAGCTGGCAATCCAGTCCTGACTGTCGGTCGCACCAGTCCTGGGCTGACGTTTCTGCTTCCGGAGCTGGCCGTCACCCAAATGCGCACGTTGCGGCTCCAAACCTGACCGGTCGACGATCTTGGGTGCGCTCAGTGCGCTCAGTGCGCCGAGTTCGACGGGAGGGCTGCTCGGTCGGCCCCTACCCGGTTGTGGTGGTCACGGCGCTGCCCGACTTGTAATCATCGGGGTGGGGAATGCTGGCGGTCTCCCCCAAGACACCACAGGTGAGACATGAGGAGACCCAGTGTCAGTACTTGATGACCAGATCGGCGCGGCGCCGCATCCACCGGCCCGGCGGCGTAGGCGGGTCGCGGTGGTCGTCACCCTCGTACTGCTCGCGGTAGCCGCCGGGATCGGGGTCACCGCGCTGGGGGCCACGGTGTTGCGGACCACGGGGCTGGGGACAACCACGCTGAGGGCAATCGTGCTGGGCAAACCGGTCCCGGCGGTCATACCGCCACCCCCGCTGGTGGTACCGCAGCCGGCGCTGCGACCGGCTGGCGTCGGCGTCCTGGCGCCGACCAGCGCCGGGGTCAGCGCCGTGCTCGATCCGCTGGTCACGGCGGGCGGGCTGGGCACGGTGTCCGGCCAGGTGATCGACCCGGCGACCGGCACCGTGCTCTGGCGGCGCGACCCGGGGACAGCGCTACGGCCTGGATCGACCGCCAAGCTGCTCACCGCGTCGGCCGTCCTGCTGACGCTGGACCACCAGGAACGGTTGCACACCACCGTGCTGGCTGGCGCGGAGCCCGGCACCGTCGTGCTGGTCGGTGGCGGCGACCCGACGCTGTCCTCGGCGAGCCCCGGCACGCCTACCAGCTACCCGGGTGCCGCCCGGCTGGACGACCTGGTCGACCAGGTGCGGGCAGCTGCACCCGGCCCGGTGCGCCGGGTGCTGGTCGATGTGAGCCGCTACACCGGCGACGCGTTGGCGCCAGGCTGGTTTCCCGCCGACGTGGCCGGCGGGGACATCGCGCCGATCGAGCCGGTGATGCTCGACGGGGGACGCGCGGATCCCACCCAGGAGGATTCCCCGCGCACCACGAAGCCCGCGATCGCCGCGGCCGCGGAACTGGCCCGCCGACTGGGTGCCGATGGAGACGGGGCCGATCGAGACGGGGCCGATCGAGACGGGGCCGATCCCGACACCGTCGCAGTCGGCACCGCCCCACCCGGCGCCGCGGTGCTCGGCGAAGTGTCCTCCCCACCGGTTCAGGATCTGGTCGCCACCGCGCTGCAACGCTCGGACAACGTGCTCGCCGAGGCACTGTCCCGGGAGGTGGCGCGCGCAACCGGGGCTCCACTGTCGTTCGCCGGAGCTTCCGAGGCGGTGCTCACCGTGCTGCGCAACCACGGCTTCGACGTCAGTGGCGCCACTATGGTCGACGGCAGTGGGCTCTCCGTCGACGACGCCGTCCCGGCGACCCTGCTCACCGAGCTGCTGGGCGCGGCGGCAGCCCCCGATGGGTCCAACACCGGCCAGCCCAACACCGCTCAACCCAACCCCGGCCAGCTACGGACCGCCGCGCTGCGACCGCTGCTGGTGGGCCTGCCGGTGGCTGGCGGCAGCGGCACGCTCGTCGACCGGTATCACGGCCCGGCAACGGACGGCGGCCGAGGCTGGGTGCGGGCCAAGACAGGCACCTTGACCGGCGTCAACAGCCTGGCTGGCACCGTGCAGGACACCGACGGGGCAGTGCTGGTGTTCGCCCTGCTGTCCAATGGCCCCAGCCCAGTGTCGGCTCGGCCGAGACTCGATGCGCTGGCGACCAAGCTCCGTTCGTGCGGTTGCCACTAGTTCCGCGTTACCGTCATCACCATGGGACATCCCGCGCTCTATACCCCGCAGCCACCACGGACGGGCCCGGCCGGCTCTCCGATCGACTGGGCGGTGGCTGCGGTCACCGCGCAACGCCTGTTGCCCGCTGGCCCCGCGGTGCCCGCCGAGGAGGCGGCAGCGGCGGTGCGCCAGCTGCGCGCCTTGTCGGTGACCGCCGAGGAGCACGTGCGGAAGCTGACCGGACTCGACGATGGCGCCCCGCCCCGCCCCGCCGAGGTGGTGGACCGGCCCGGGTGGGTGGATGCGGCGACCGAAGGCCTGTGCCGGCTGCTGGCCGACTACCGGATTCCGGCCGGAAGAGCCGGCCGGATGCTGTCCACCACCGCCGGCATGCAGGTGGGCGTCGCGCTGGCGTTCCTGGCCTCCCGGGTACTCGGGCAGTACGACCCGTTCGGCGGGCCATCCGAAGACCCCGGGCGACTGCTGCTGGTCGCCCCCAACGTGGTCACCGTGGGCCACACGTTGGACGTGCCGGCCGAGGAGTTCCAGATGTGGGTCTGCCTGCATGAGGCCACCCACCGGCTGCAGTTCAACGCCGTGCCGTGGCTACGCGAGCATTTCGCCAGTCAAGTGCGGGCCTTCGTGGCCGCCACCGAGGACCCGGACAACATGGCCAAGATGATCGGCCGGCTGCCCTCCGCGCTGCGCGGGGCGCGGCGCGGAGAGGCCTCGGATGCGCTCAGTGTGCTGACCCTGCTGCAGAACCCGGAGCAGCGGGCGGTGCTCGACCGGTTGCTCGCCCTGGCCACCCTGCTGGAGGGGCACGCCGACCACGTCATGGACGCGGTCGGGCCATCGGTGGTGCCCTCGGTGAAGCTGATCCGCCAGCGGTTCAGTGCCCGCCGGCAGGGCGGCGGGCTCGCCGAGCGGGTGCTGCGGGCCCTGCTGGGCATCGACGCCAAGCTGCGCCAATACGCCGAGGGCGCGGCGTTCACCAGCCACGTGGTGGATGTTGTCGGCATGGACGGGTTCAATGCGGTGTGGACCTCACCGGAAACGCTGCCCACCCGAGCCGAGATCGCCGATCCGGCGGCGTGGCTGTATCGCATGGCGCCAGCCTGACCCCAGCCCTGACCCCGCCGCCGCACCCCGCGATCAGCGAGGTGCGCGCCGCGCTGCGCCGGTTCCTGAGCACCCACGACACCGGGGACGCCGTCGCGGTGGCCTGCTCCGGCGGTGCCGACTCGCTGGCGCTAGCGGCCGCGACCGTGCACTGCGCCGGGCGGCTGGGCCTGGCGGTGCACGGTCTGGTCGTCGATCACCAGCTACAGCCCGACTCGGCGATGGTGGCACGAGCCGCCGCTCAGGCGCTGCACGAACTCGGCGCCACCGCGGTGCGCGTACTGCGGATCACCGTGGACGGACCGGGCGGGCCGGAAGCGGCGGCCCGGGCCGCCCGGTACGCCGCGCTGCGCAACGCCGTGCCGCCGGGAGCGCTGGTGCTGCTCGGCCACACCCTGGACGACCAAGCTGAGACGGTGTTGTTGGGGTTGGGGCGCGGCTCGGGGCCCCGCTCGGTGGCGGGGATGCGGGAGCTGGACCCGCCCTGGGGCCGGCCGTTGCTCGGAGTGCGCCGCGCCGTCACCATCGAGGCCTGCGCCGCGCTGGGCCTGGCCCCGTGGGCCGACCCGCACAACACCGACCCCCGGT
>JBDTAX010000218.1:0-22361 GCA_039924425.1 Pseudonocardiaceae bacterium | reverse complement strand
CCGCCGATTCCACAGTAGCCGCTGGGGTTCTTGGCGTCTGACAGATACTGCTGGTGGTAGTCCTCGGCGTAGTGGAACTCCCGCAGCGCGGCGATGTCGGTGGTGATCTGACCGCGCCCGGCGGCGGTCAGCGCCCGCTGGTAAGCCGATCGGCTCGCCTGCACCTCGGTGGCCTGGTCAGCGTCGGTGGTGTAGATCGCGGAGCGGTACTGGGTGCCCCGGTCGTTGCCCTGGCGCATGCCCTGCGTGGGGTCGTGGCTTTCCCAGAACACCCGCAGCAGCCCGCCGTAGGAGATCTGTGCTGGGTCGAAGACGACCAATACCACCTCGGTGTGCCCGGTCCGTCCGGAGCACACTTCCTCGTAATTGGGGTTGGGAGTATGCCCACCGGCGTAGCCGACCGCGGTGGAGTACACCCCCGGGGTGCGCCAGAAGATCCGCTCGGCTCCCCAGAAGCAGCCCATCCCGAACACCGCGGTGCGCAGCCCAGCGGGGAACGGAGCCGCGATGGGGTTTCCGGTCACGGCGTGCCGTGGCGCTACCGGCATTGAGGTGGATCGTCCTGGCAGCGCCTCCTCGGCGGTCACCAGGCGGGTCTTGTCGCGTCCGAACAGAGGCATGCCGTCAGATTACGCCGAGGCTGCCGGCACTATCGCCTCTTGCTCGGAGGGTTCGGTCCGCTCGCGAAGCTTCGCGAGCTGGTGGCGAGGGGTGGCTTGTGAACCAGTAACGGCGTGCGGAAGGTATCGGCGCAACGACAGTGTCGGCGCTTCGACGTAGCGCCAGGACAACCAGCCGCACAAGTAAGCCAGCGGCAGCGCGGTCACCGTCAGCGACCACTGCGTATCGGCGCCGACCATGATCAGCATTTGCTGAACCGGGAACGCCCACAAGTACAAGCCGTAGCTGCCGAACACCCAGGAGTCGTAGCCCTCCACACGAATCGGCCAGTGAAACGCTAGCACCAGCGCGCCGTAGCCGGCCATGAACGGGAGGGTGCCAGGCCCGAACCGGGTGTTGTGCACCGCGATCTGGAGCCCGACCAGCGACCACGCCACCCAGGGGGACAGCGCGATCTTGTGCCGGTAGGCGTGCAGCACCATGCCGATGCTGAACGCGACGAGGAACGAGACCATCGACCCGATCGGCACCTCGAGGAACGAGCCGGCATGCCCGGGCTGGCCGATGCTCGCGTCGAACAGCCGGTCCAGCCCGATCAGCGTCAGCATCAGCGCGATCGTCAACCACGGTGCCCGGCGCAGCAGCCCGGCCGCGCCGAAGCCCAGCACCAGCAGGTAGCCGGTGAGCTCCATCGGCAGCGTCCAGATCGCGCCGTTGGCCGACCACGGCCACGGATTGTTGACGAACACCCCGGGCAGTCGATGCGCCAACGTGTACAGACCCGCGTTGTGGACGATGTATCCCCAGGTGGCCCGGGCCGAGAAGTACTCCGCCAGGGGACGCGTCGTGACCAGCGGTCCGATCACCAGGGCGGTGACGAGCACCACCAGCATCAGCGGTGGCCACAACCGCAGCACCCGTTTCGCGCTGAAGCGCCACCAGCACGGATCCTGGTGCCAACTGTCGCTGATCTGGTATCCGCTCATTGCGAAAAACCCCATCAAGGCGACGTAGCCGGGGGAGAGGTTCCAGGACGCGGGGAAGACGGTCAGCCGTGACGCGTCGGTCAGTGACGCGGAGTGATCCACCACCACGATCAACGCGCCGATCATCCGGAGCCACGCGAAACCGGTGTTGGGATCCGCCTTCGGGGGCAGCGGCACGGGCGGGAGATTAACACCCGCCACTGACATGAGGTGGGCAGGAGGCAGACAGGAGGAGGTCGACCGTGAGCGCAGGGTGGCTGCTGTGCACAATGTGCCACCGACCGATGACCCCTGGAGGTGGCACGGTGAAACCGAACGAGTCGCCTGCGGACAGTGAACCGAATGGGGCACCCCAGCAAGGGCAACAGCCGGCCAGCCCGTTCCCGCCAGCGTTCCGTTGGGAGGCATCTCCTTCGGAGGAGCCGCCGCAGGCTATGAGCGCGTTGGGGAGCACACCGGGGAGCACGTTGGGTCGTGGCAGCGCGCTGGGGCAAGGTAGCGTCCAGGGTGCCCGCGCGCAGGCCCCCGCGGTGCGGCGAGCCGGTGACGTCGGCGACTGCGAGCGCACCGAGGTGCTGAGGGCGATTCCGGCCCACCCACGGCCCTTGGACGAGCCCCGGGATCTGTTTCAACCCTTCGAGCCGCTTGTCGAGGAGCCCAGCGCTGGGCCCATCAGTGGGCTCCTTAGTGGGCCCAGCGACGCCTCAAAGCCGCCTTGGGGCGAGGACGATCCGCTGCCTCTCGCCGAACAACAGAGCGCGTGGCTGCGCCGCGGTACTTCCGAGGCGTTCGCGACACCCGCCGCGGGGTCCCGGTCCAAGCAGATCCTCGGCATCACCGTGCTGGCGGTTGTCGTACTGGGGCTGGTGGGCGCCGCGGTGGCGTACTTCCTGGCCGCCGGGCCGGGCCGAATCAGTAGTGATCAGATCGCCGCTCCCGCGCTGGCGCCGCGTGACCTGCCGGCCCCACCGGCCCCGCTGGCGCCACCGGTGGATACCGAGCATGCGCTGAGCGACCCGCCCGGCCAGGTCCGTGGCGGTGGCGGGCTGTTCGACCTGCCCCAGCTCAAGAGCACCGGGCTGTTGCCCCGTCCCATCGTGAGGGCGCTGCAAGCCGGCGAGATGACCGACGGTGTGCTCAAGACGACCACATTTGGCGACACCACCGTAGGGATGTTCGCTCTCACCATGCCTGATCAACAGGCCGCGACGACGGTGGCGCAGATGATCGCGACCGCGCAGCTCGACGGCGGGCTCAAGGCTGACGACAACCGCGCCCTGCAGGGTGTGGAAGTCATGGGCAGCCCTCCGGGCGCGGACCCTACGGTGTATCGGGCGGTGTATGTGCTCTACAACCGCGCGATCTTCTTGGAGGTGTTCGGGCCGAGGCGCGAGGCGGTGCAGGCCACGTTCGACTCGTTGCTCAAACAACAGGTGAGCTACGCGCCACCAACGGTCCGAGTCAGGCGCTAGCACCTACGGGGACGAAACGGTCGCGCCACAGTAAAGGTCACCGGTGGCTTTTCGACCACAACAGACGTTTTCGGTTGTCAGGCTTGCTTGACGTTCCGTTCCACCCTCGTCGCTGAGCGTGTACGGTCGGATCTCGGCTGCACTACCGGGGGGAGAAGTCGACCTGTGACATCAACTGGGACCTCAACTGTGACATCGCCTGTGACATCGCCTGGGACACCGATGGCCCACACCGCAGTGGCCTACAATCGAGTGACCCGCAACCAAGTGAAGCACTATCAGCTTGACGTCATCACCGAAGAACCATCGCTTGGTCAACCCAGGGTTATCGCAACGGTGAGTAGTCCACAGCCCAACACGACTGTGTGTGGGGTCGCGGGCAGCGTGGTCCTGGCCACCGCGCCGAGACTGTCCGACAAACTCAGCCAAGCCGTCCATGCTGGTCGGCCGCATGTCGTGATTGATCTATCCGCCGTCACCCTGCTCGACTCGATCGGCATGCAAATAATCTTCGCGGTGCTCGACTCCTGCGACATCGACGGACACCTCGCGGTCGTGGTCGATCCACGCTCGGCAGCTGTCACCCGGTCGGACATCACCGCACTGGGTGAGGTCATCGACATTCACCACGATCTTGCTGGCGCGCTGCGCGCCTGCGCCCGCGCTCCGATCTCCACCGGCGGGCGACACCGAGTGGAGGTCACCATCTAGCACCGTGAATCCGGGGGATCCGTCAGCTCGCTGGGGCGGATCCCCCGGATTCCTCGCTCTCGTCGTCATGTCCGACCGCGGTCGTGTTCTGCGCCCTCCACGCCGCTGTCAACGCTGGGGGCTGCGCAGCGCCCAATCCCATGGTAACGTTTAGCTACCATTTGGCGAGAGAAATAGCGAACTAGTCACGCTGCCGTGCTGCTGGGGGCCAGTGATGCGACGCAGAGTCAGCGGTTGGTTGCTCTTCGTGTTTCCACTGTTGTTGCTTCTGGTGCTCGAGTCAATCGCCACCGCCGCGCCCTCTGACGACTACGGCGACTACTCCTTGATGACGCAGCGCCACACTGGTCAGTTCTACTCCGGCGGGAGCCTCGCGGGGCAGTGGTCATGGGTACCCCAGGTCCCGGAGTCCCAGGGCGAGGAGTCCCAGGGCGCGGAGTCGGAGGTGTCGTGGGGAGACCCATCGAATTCGCGACCAGACAGCGTGGAGCTTTTCATTCATGCTGGCGATTGGGTACTGCTGGACGGGTACGGTCGGCGCGATAGTGGCCCCTACTACGTGCAGCGGGTGAACCGGGAGTTGATCGGCGACGGATCCTGCCAGAACATGACCCCGCTGCCCTCCGACGGTGGTCGTCAACACTACGCACGGTGGACGATCCCACCGTATTCCTACTGTCTCCAGGCGTGGGGCACCATCACCGAGCGGGTCAGCGGCAAGCCGGTGGAGGACTTCTTCCATTCGCAGGTGTGGTCACCCCCGAGCGCGTGCGCAAACACCTACCTCGGGGCGCGAACCTGCATACGCCAGTCGGAATCGTGGTGGGACAACAACGGCGCTCCAGGGACTCCGATCACCCGCAAGCTGGAGCGCAGCGTGTATCTCGCCCGCGATGTCGGGATGGGCTTCGTGATCGACCAGACTTACCCGTACCCGTGGCGCGCTGAGCTGCGTTCCGTCTCATAGGCGCCTCGGTCTCATAGGCTCTGGGCGCCCGGAATGGGCGGTGGCGGGCTGGGGCGGCCTGGCACCGCGGGGCCTCCGGTCGGCCGGTTGCGTGCTCGCCCGTAGCGTTCGTGCGCTGCCTGCTTGCTTACTCCGAGCGACTGGCCGATATCGGTCCATGGAGCGCCACGTGTCCGAGCTAACCGCACCAGCCTGGCCCTCCACCGGTCCACCACCCGGGCGAGTGTCTCCACTGCGGTCAAGGCCTCGAGCACCGGTTCAGCGGGGCGCGTTTCGTTGTTCGTGGCGATCTGCCGCCCAGTATTGGGCCCAGCGTCGGGCCGCACGGTGTCAGCGGCGGCGTCCTGCGGGAGGTACCTCCCGAAGCGCTCCGCGGCGTGCAGCGCTTCGTAGGTCTGCCATGGCAGCGGCGTCGGGCCGGCGGGTAGCGCGGATCGGGCACGCGGCGGCCCACCAGGTAGGGCGGCAGGCGGCCCACCCGGGTCATTCGCCGGCCCATCAGCGGGCGGGAGCTTCAGATACACCCTGGTGGTGGTTCCCTGCGGGTAGCTGCGCTGCTGAACCAGGTCGGACAGGTGGTGGACCAATAGCAGGCCACGGCCCTCCGGCCGCCGGGGCTCCGCCAGCGGGCGGTCGGAGAGCGGGTCGTTGCGGTGTTCGAAGTGCCGGACTTCGCATACCAGGTAGCCCCGCTCGGCCCAGATCTGCAGGGTGCCGGTCACTGGGCCGGGAACGAGGCCACGGACCACCAGCTCACTGACAATCAGCTTGAGCTCAGCGTGATCGCCCCTCAGACCCAGTCGGACAGCGTGGTCGCAGGCGAATTGCCCGGCGAGGGTAGCTGTGGTGGCGTCGAAGGTGAAGGTGGGACCCATCGCTGTGGAGCCCATCACCGAGGAACAGAGTGGGTTGTCTTCGGTGCCGGCCTCCAACTGATCGATGCGGTCAGGCGCGAAGCCGGCGCTGGCCCGCTCGCCGCTGGCATCGATCAGTTGCGGGTGGCAGGCTTCGGCCTCGGCGAGGGTCTGTGGGCCCACGCGGTCGGCGTCATAGGGACACAACAGGGTGACGGGTCGACCGGCCAGCGCGATATTGATCAAGGTTTCTTGTTGGGCGCAGGCCGGGTACTCCTTGGCGGTGCGCCCGGTCCACAGGTGTTCGCCGATGATGCGAACCCGCCCGAAAGTGTGCGCATCGGCGAAAGCGCGCAGCACGTTGGGGATAATTCGCCCTGGGTTGCGGCCGGCGCGGGTCATGTCGAGCAATCTGACCCGCTCGGCGTCGGTGCCCAGTTCGGTGAGGATGAGTCGCAGGTTCGGACCCGGGACGGCCAGCGCCACGGGTTCGCCAGCGGCCAGTCCCTCGCGAATAAACGGGACTGTTCCTTCGAGGTACTCTCCGGTGCCGCGGTACAACAGCGCCTGGTGCGCGAAATCGTCCGCCCAGCGCGGTGCCAGGGCGGTCATCGCCCCAACACCTCCTTCAGCGTGCTTGTGCGGAGACGGCTCAGGGAACCGACAGCCAACACACCTACCACCTCGTCTCGACGCGGCAAATAGCGGTAACCCACCACCGAAGCAGCGGATCACCCGAATACCGCGCCAAGCCCCACTGCACAGAGTAGGCACTGATCAGGTCCGTGACAACCCTCAGTTGCTGGAGATCACACTAAGTTGCGGTCCGGGCCCTGTTCTGTGCCGGCTAGACACTGCCGTGACTGGCCTAAGATTCGCGCCACGCATACCCACAGCGCCACCGCAGTGCCACGACAGCGAAGGAGAGCCCCATGACGGCGATACAAGATCTGGTGGACCGCAACACAGCGCGCTCGGACGCCGGACCTGGCTCGATGCCGGGTCGCCCCAGCCTGCGTGTCGCCGTGGTGTCCTGCATGGACGCCCGGATCGACCCAGCGCAGCTGCTCGGGTTGCGGCCCGGTGAAGCGCACGTGATCCGCAACGCGGGTGGTGGCGTGACCGACGACGTGATCCGCTCGCTGGCGGTCAGCCAGCGAAAGCTGGGCACCACGGAGGTGATGCTGGTGCACCACACCAAATGTGGGATGGCGACGTTCACCGACGTGGAGTTTTGGTCTGACCTCCAGGAAGCCACCGGTCTGCGACCCACCTGGGCGGTCGAGACGTTCAGTGACGTCGAAGCTGACGTGCGGCAGTCGGTAGAACGGGTGCGGCGCAGCCCATTCCTGGGGGATACCACCGTGGTGCGCGGCTTTGTCGTGGATGTCGACACTGGCGAGCTCGCTGAGGTCTCAGCGCCCCAGAGATGAACCAACCGTGAACCCGACACACCTGACTGCCTGGTTCGACGCCCATGCGCGGGCGCTGCCCTGGCGCGAACCTGGCACCACGCCGTGGGGTGTTCTGGTCAGCGAGGTCATGCTGCAACAAACCCCGGTGCAGCGCGTCACCGGAGTGTGGACCGAGTGGCTGGCCCGCTGGCCTACGCCCTCAAGCCTGGCGGCCGAGACCCCCGGCGCCGTCGTCCGCGCCTGGGGAAAGCTGGGTTACCCGCGGCGGGCGCTGCGACTGCACGCGACCGCCACTGTCATCGCCGAGCGGCACCACGACGTCGTTCCCGCCGAGGTGGACGTGCTGCTCACGCTGCCTGGGATCGGCGCCTATACCGCCCGCGCGGTGGCCGCTTTCGCTTATGGCCACCGGGTGCCGGTGGTGGACATCAACGTCCGCCGGGTGGTGGCGCGCGCGGTGCACGGCATGGCTGAGGCTGGGCCGCCGTCCACTTCCCGTGATCTGTCCGATGCTGAGCGTGTGCTGCCCAGGGCACGGCCCGCCCGCTTCTCCGCCGCGCTGATGGAGCTCGGCGCCATTGTGTGCACCGCACGGCGGCCGCGCTGCGCCGACTGCCCAGTGGCCGGCGAGTGCGCCTGGGTGCTCGCCGGCCAGCCCGCGAGCACTACCCCTGGCCGACCGGCGCAGCGTTTCGCGGGCACTGATCGCCAGGTGCGCGGTCTGTTGCTTGACGTCCTGCGAGCGGCGGCGGACCCGGTGCCCCGAGCTCAGTTGGACGCGGTCTGGCGCGACGCGTCGCAGCGTGACCGGTGCCTGGTCTCACTGCTCGTCGACGGCCTGGTGGAGCAGACGGGCGAGGGCAGCTTCGCCCTGCCTGGAGAGAACGCATGACCGAGCAGGGTCGTTGGCCGTAGGCTGGCGGGCATGGCCGTCGTGAAGATCAACGCAATTGAGGTGCCGGAAGGCGCGGGTCCTGAGCTGGAGCGCCGGTTCGCGTCCCGCCACGGGTCGGTGGACTCCGCCCCGGGTTTCCTTGGCTTCGAGCTGCTGCGCCCGGTGGCCGGGGACAGCCGGTACTTCGTCTACACCAAGTGGGAGACCGAAGAGCACTTCCAGTCCTGGCGCACCGGCCCAGGCATGGAAGCGCACTCCGGCGAGCGAGCGAAGCCAGTAGCCACCGGATCCGCCCTCCTTGAGTTCGAGGTGGTCCAGTCTGCTGAGCCTGGTTCCTGACCGCCATTCGGCTCCGAATGGCGGTTTCTGGCCCCCCGCGCGGTTTCGTGTGGGGGGCCAGAAACCGGCCCTCAGTCGGGGGTGGGGGCGTCTACTAGGGGGGAGTCGGGAACTCTGAGGGCCTTGGCCGCGCTGCGGAAGACTAGGCGAGCGTCCTCGGCGGGGCCCTCGCCGTCCCAGTTCTCGGTGTCGACGATGATGATCTGCCCAGCCTCGATCTCGCCGAACAGGATCTTCTCCGACAGTTGGTCCTCGATCTCCCGCTGGATGGTCCGGCGCAGCGGCCGAGCGCCGAGGACGGGATCGAAGCCGCGTTTGGCCAAAAGCTTCTTGGCCATCGTGGTGAGCTCCAGCTCCATGTCCTTGTTGCGTAGCTGAACCTCTACCCGGGAGACCATCAGGTCCACCATCGTCATGATCTCGTCCTCCGTGAGCTGATGGAAGACGATCGTGTCATCGATCCGGTTGAGGAACTCCGGGCGGAAGTGCTTCTTGACCTCGTCGTTGACCTTGCTCTTCATCCGCTCGTAGTTCGAGCTCTCGTCATTGTTCGCCGAGAAGCCCAGACCGACCGCCTTGGAGATGTCCGAGGTGCCGAGGTTGGTGGTAAAAATGATCACAGTGTTTTTGAAGTCCACCGTGCGGCCCTGACCGTCGGTCAGCCGCCCGTCCTCCAACACCTGCAGCAGCGTGTTGTACACCTCCTGGTGTGCCTTCTCGATCTCATCGAAGAGCACCACCGAGAACGGCTTGCGGCGGACCTTCTCGGTGAGCTGGCCACCTTCTTCGTAACCCACGTAGCCAGGAGGGGCACCGAAGAGCCGGGATGCGGTGTAGCGGTCGTGGAACTCACCCATGTCGATCTGGATGAGCGCGTTGTCATCACCGAACAGGAACTGTGCCAGCGCCTTGGACAGCTCGGTCTTACCGACGCCGGAGGGGCCGGCGAAGATGAACGAACCGGACGGCCGCCTGGGATCCTTCAGACCCGCCCGGGTCCGGCGGATCGCCTTGGACACGGCCTTGACCGCCTCGTGCTGGCCGATGATCCGTTTGTGCAGTTCGTCCTCCATGCGCAGCAGCCGGGTGGTCTCCTGTTCGGTGAGCTTGAACACCGGGATTCCGGTCCAGTTGGCCAGCACTTCGGCGATCTGCTCGTCATCGACCTCGGCGACGACGTCGAGGTCACCGGCCTTCCATTGCTTCTCCCGTTCCGTTTTCTTGACCAGTAGCTGCTTCTCCGTGTCGCGCAGCTTCGCGGCGCGCTCGAAGTCCTGAGCGTCGATGGCTGATTCTTTGTCCCGACGCACCGCGGCGATCTTTTCATCGAAGTCGCGCAGGTCTGGTGGCGCGGTCATCCGGCGGATCCGCATCCGGGCGCCGGCCTCGTCGATCAGGTCGATCGCCTTGTCTGGCAGGAACCGGTCGTTGATGTAGCGATCGGCCAGTGTGGCGGCCGACACCAAGGCGCTGTCGGTGATGGAAACCCGGTGGTGCGCTTCGTAGCGGTCACGCAGGCCCTTGAGGATCTCGATGGTGTGATCGAGACTCGGCTCGTTGACCTGGATCGGCTGGAACCGGCGCTCCAGGGCGGGGTCCTTTTCGACGTACTTGCGGTACTCGTCGAGCGTGGTCGCGCCGATGGTCTGCAACTCGCCCCGCGCCAGCATGGGCTTGAGGATCGACGCGGCGTCGATCGCGCCCTCCGCGGCACCGGCCCCGACCAGTGTGTGCATCTCGTCGATGAACAGGATGATGTCGCCGCGGGTGCGGATCTCCTTGAGTACTTTCTTCAGGCGTTCCTCGAAGTCACCGCGATACCGGGAGCCCGCCACGAGCGAGCCGAGGTCCAATGTGTAGAGCTGCTTGTCCTTGAGCGTCTCGGGCACCTCGCCCTTGACGATGTTCTGGGCGAGCCCCTCGACCACGGCGGTCTTGCCGACGCCGGCCTCGCCGATGAGCACCGGGTTGTTCTTGGTGCGCCGAGACAGCACCTGCATGACCCGTTCGATCTCCTTGCCGCGCCCGATCACCGGGTCCAGCTTGCCCTCGCGGGCACTGGCGGTGAGGTTGCGGCCGAACTGGTCGAGCACCAGCGACGACGACGGGGTGCCTTCGCCGCGCCCCGAACCGGACTCCGCGGGTTCTTTGCCCTGGTAGCCCGACAGCAGCTGCAGCACTTGCTGACGTACTCGGTTGAGGTCGGCGCCCAACTTCACCAGCACCTGGGCGGCCACACCTTCGCCCTCGCGGATAAGCCCGAGCAGGATGTGCTCGGTGCCGATGTAGTTGTGGCCGAGCTGCAGCGCCTCGCGCAGCGAGAGCTCCAGCACCTTCTTGGCGCGTGGGGTGAACGGGATGTGCCCCGATGGCGCCTGCTGGCCCTGGCCGATGATCTCCTCGACCTGCTGGCGCACCCCTTCCAGGGCGATTCCCAACGATTCGAGGGCCTTGGCCGCGACACCCTCACCCTCGTGGATCAGACCCAGCAGGATGTGCTCGGTGCCGATGTAGTTGTGGTTGAGCATCCTGGCTTCTTCTTGGGCCAGCACAACCACCCGCCGCGCGCGGTCGGTGAACCTTTCAAACATGGTGCACTCCTGACTGCCGCGCCATCGCGGCGCAGCCGGTACTGGGTCAGACAGTCCGTGCCGTCACTGTAGCTCCCGGACGCTCATGCTCGCTCTCACACCGCAACCCCTCACACCCTGGCGCAACGTGTTGGTGCTGGTCAGGATTCCGCGACGGCAGGTCTGTCCGCTCAGGGTGAACGAGCCAGCCTTCGGTGGTCCCGGCGAGCGGAGGGTGCTCGCGAGCGACGGTGGGCGGCAGGGGTGGACGGCAGGGGTGGGCGGCAGGGGTGGGCGGCGAGGGCGGTGAGCGAACCGCTGGTGGAGCCTGAGCGTTTAGTGTGATATAGGCAACGAGCTGTCCATGCTGCAACAGAGGGGGCCGTGGATATCGTGAGCGTGCTGAGGGGTTTCGCGGGCAAGCCCGTGCATGCGCCGCTGACCGGCGTCGGCATCGGAGCGTACACCGCTGGTGTTGCGATGCTCGTTGCCGGAGCGGCCGGGTTCCAGCAAGCCGCGATGGCTACCGCTTCGGTGCTCACGATCGGGGTCGGACTCATCGCCGCCCTACCGACCATCATCACTGGTTTGGTGGACTTGTTCGGCATTCCCGCAGCTGCGCCCGCACGCACCCTGGGCTGGTGGCACTTGACCCTGATGGCCAGCGCAACCGGCATGTTCGCCGGCACGTTCCGATTGCAGTTGGCTGGATACTCCAGCGGCAAGATCATCACGTCGGCGGTGACGCTCGGCGTCATCTCCTGGGTGCTGCTGCTGGCTGGTGGCTATCTTGGTGGCACGCTCACCTTCGTGTACGGAGTTCGAGTGCTCAAACGCCCAACCGCGGCAATGGGTGACGCGCTCATTCCCGGCCGCGAGGACGATAGACTCTAAGCCCTAACGTCGGTGCCGCCCAAGCGACCTGTGGTCGCCGGGCGGCACCGACGCGGACTGAGCCTCAGTTTCCCTTGTGGTAAGCGTCCAGCACCTCGGCCGGGATTCGGCCGCGGTCTGAGACGTTGTAGCCGTTCTTGCGGGCCCACTCGCGGATCGCGGCGTTCTGCTCGCGGTCCACTGATGCCCGACCCGCGCTACCAGTCCGACGAGGGGGACCGGTGATCTTGCGACGCCCGCCCGCCTTGCGAGCGTTGCTGACATAGTCCGCCAGCGAGCCACGCAGCTTCCCAGCGTTACCCGCCGACAGATCAATCTCGTATGCCACGCCGTCGATGCCAAACTCGACGGTCTCTTCGGCGGTACCTCCGTCGAGGTCATCGACCAAGGTTACGGTGACCTTCTGCGCCATGCGCTCGTCCTCCCTTAGGGACGTGGTGGACGGAGCCATCGCACGACGACTCCACAACGACAAGGAGCAGGTTAGCCCATTTCAGGGTGGATTGTGAAATCGACCCGCCGCCCAGTCCGCTCATTGTGGTCGTACCAGCGGAAACCCCGATGGTCTCGCGGATACCTGAGCCCGTGTACCCCAAGCGCCGCCGGTCGATCCCCATTCCCGCGCCGCCGCTTGGCGCACCTTCCGTCAACCGACATTGCGTTCGAAGACCATCCGGAGTCCCCGCAGGGTGAGGTGAGGCGCGTGGTGAGTGATGGTCCGCGATTCGGCGATCAGCAGCGGGGCCAGCCCGCCGGTGGCGACCACGACCACATTGTCCTGCGCACCGGGGGCCAGTTCCGTGGCGATCCGCTGCACCAACCCGTCCACCTGCCCGGCGAAACCGAACAGCAACCCGGACTGCAAGGCTTCCACGGTGCTCTTGCCGATTACCGACCGAGGGCGGACGAGCTGCACCTTCACCAGCTGGGCCGCCCGGGCGGCGAGTGCGTCCACGGAGATTTCTATGCCCGGCGCCAGCGCGCCGCCGAGGAACTCTCCCCGCGCGCTGACCACGTCGAAGTTGGTGGAGGTGCCGAAGTCCACCACGATCGCTGGGCCACCGTAAAGGGTGTAAGCCGCCAGTGTGTTGACGATCCGATCGGCACCCAGCTCGCGTGGGTTGTCGTAGAGCAAGGGCACCCCAGTGCGCACCCCCGGTTCGACGATCACTCGCGGCAGCTGTGGCCAGTATCGGTCCACCATCACTCGCAACTCAGGCAGCAACGCGGGCACCGTGGACAGCGCGGCGATACCCGTGATCTTTCCGGCGTACTCACCGAGCAACCCGCGGACGGTCAGCGCCATTTCGTCGGCGGTCATCCTGGCGTCGGTGCGCATCCGCCAGTTGCGCAGCGGGGTGTCAGTGTTATCGAACAGACCGAGGACGATGTTGGTGTTGCCGATGTCTACGGTGAGCAGCACCCGTTACTCCTTCGGCTCGCGCACGACGGCCGCATACCGGGGCAGCGCTGGGTCGTTGCCCCGGTGCACGATCCGATTTTCGGCGTCGACGAACACCACCCGGGGCTGGTAGCATCGGGCCTGCGTCTCATCCATCGAGCCGTAGGCGATGAGGATCACCAGGTCACCGGGTGCCACGAGATGCGCGGCTGCGCCATTGATCCCGAGCATGCCGCTGGAGCGGGCACCGGGAATGACATAGGTCTCCAGCCGGGCCCCATTGGTGATGTCCACGATGGCCACCTGCTCGCCGGCCAGCAGATCGGCGGCGTCCATGAGATCTTCATCCAGGGTCACCGAGCCCACGTAATGCAGATCCGACCGAGTGACTGTGGCCCGATGGATCTTGGACTTCAACATCGTCCGAAACATCACAGGCCTCCTTGCCCGTTCGCGTCGCGAGCAACGTCGCTGGCACCCAGCCACAGGCCGACGTTGTCGATCAACCGCGTGGTCCCAACAGTGGCGGCGAGCAGCAGCCTTGCCGGTCCCCGTGCCGGGGTTGCGCGCAGCTGCGGGTCGCGCAGCACCAGGTAGTCCAACGCGACGGCGGTCGGTGAGGTGCTCGCGGTGACCAACACGTCACGGGCCGCCGTGAGCACCGCGTCACTGCCCTGCGCGCCGGCCCGGGCTCCGGCGCGCAGGGCCGCGGACAACGTGGCGCCGCCGCCGCGGGCCACGCCGTCCAGGTGGACGTTGCGCGACGACAGCGCGAGCCCGTCCGCTTCGCGCACCGTGGGCACCCCGACCACCCGCACACCCATCCGCAGATCGGTCACCATCCGCTGCACGAGCACCAGCTGTTGGTAGTCCTTCTCGCCGAAGAACGCCCGATCCGGGCCGACGATCCCGAACAGCGTGGCTACCACCGTGAGTACCGCCGCGAAATGACCCGGCCGGCTCGCACCCTCCAGTTCGTGACCCAGCGCTCCAGGCACCACAGTCGTCTCAGATCCGGGTGGGGACATCACCTGCGTACTGGGCGCGAACACCAGCTCCACGCCTTCCTCCCGGCACACAGTGAGATCCTCGTCGAGCTGGCGGGGGTAGTGGTCGAAGTCCCGCCGCGAGGTGAACTGCAAGGGATTGAGAAAGATCGACACCACGGTGCTCGCGCCCGCAGTGCGCCGGGCGGCCCGGATCAGGCCGCGGTGGCCGGCGTGCAGCGCTCCCATGGTGGGGACCAGCATCACCGGGCGCCCGGCCCGGCGCAGCGTGTGCGTCACCGCGGCCAGCGCGGCAGGATCGTGGTGGACGGTCAGCTCACCGCTATGGACGTCGGTCACGGTTGCGCTCGCAAGGCCTCGCGGATCTGACTGGCGGCCTCCGGCGTCAACAGCCCGGCCGCCTCGGCCCGGTCGGCGGTTCTGGACGCCTGGGCACGGTAGGAATCGAGCAGTTCCGGGGCCGCACTCGTGAGCGCCCGCAGGTGTTGCCGGACCGTGTCGATGTCACCGCGGCTCACCGGTCCGGTCAAGGCGCGGTCGCCGTGTCGCAACGTATTGTCCAGTGCCGCCTCCAGCAGCGGGCCCAGCAGCCGTTCGGCGGGCACCACGCCGGCACGTTCCAGCGCGTCCACCGCGTCGCGGACCAGAGTGGCCAGATGGTTGGCCCCGTGCGTCAGCGCGGCGTGGTACAGCGGCCGGGCCCGTGCGGGGACCACTACCGGCTCGGCGCCCATCTCCAGCACCAGCGCCTCCCCGACGCTCCAGCCGGTCGCATCGGCAACGGTGACGCCGACACAGGCCGCCGCCAGCCGGGCGAGATCTTCCGCGCGCCCGGTGAAGGTCATCGCCGGATGCAACGCGAGGGGGAGCACCCGAGCGGCGATCGCCGGCGCCAGGACGTCCACCCCGCGAGCGCCACTGGTGTGCACCACGATCTGACCGGCCCGGAACGCCCCGGTCACGGCCAGCCCGGACACCAGGTCGGGCAGCACGGCATCGGGGACGGCCAGCAGCACCAGATCCGACCGCCGCACCACATCGTCGGGCGGCAACACTGGCGTGTCGGGCAGCAACGCCTCGGCGCGGCGCAAGGATTCTCGGGATATCGCGCTGACCCCGACCACCACGTGCCCAGCCCCAGACAGCGCGGCGCCGAGCACCGATCCCACCCGGCCGGCGGAGACCACCCCCACAGCCAACCGCGCCGGCCGGTCGGCGACACCGCCGGACGCGGAACCACCCACCCGCGGCACCATCGCCCTCCCAATGTTCCAGTCCCGCGCTACCTGCGGGTACCGGACTCCCGCACCCTACCGCAACCGGCCGCGGCCATCCGCCATTCGGAATCGAATGGCGATCGAAGAGGATCACGAACCGCGATTCGGTTCCGAATGGCGCTCGGGGTCGGGGTCGGGGTCGGGTGGGGTTTGGCAGCAATACTCCAGCCAGAGGGCGGCTGCTATGAGGGCTGCAGCGCAGAGGGCGCCGATTGTGGCGGTGATGGTGTCGGAGGCGGCGGAGGGCAGCTGAGCTCGCAATGGCAGCACGTAGCTGAGCACACCCAGCCAGGCTCCCCCTGTGATCGCGCCAGCCAGCGAGGATGCCTTGGCCAGCACAACAGCCTTCGCCGCGCTGAGCGGCTGCAACGGCCGGGTCCCCGGTCGCCGCAGGATCCGAGCCCGCAGCGCATTGCCCAGCAGCACTTCGACGAGCGCGAAAGCGAGCACTGTGGTTCCGGCCGGCTGCGGCAACGTGGGCAGCTCGCCGTAGGCCAGCACTAGCAGCAGGTTCGCCAGCACCGCCGCCGCGGCGGCGGCGGCGAGGAGATCACGCGCCCGGGTGAAGGTCACCGAGACCCCAGTCCCAACCCAGGCTCAAGCCCCAAATCCTCCCGGCGTCGCACACTGCGCCGCTCGGCGGGCGGCAACGCGGCGACCAGTTCGGCCACCGCGCCGCGACCGGCAAGCACCGCGTGTGGTGCCACGTCCAGCCAGGGCACCAGAACGAAGGCCCGCTCGTGGGCCCGGGGGTGCGGCAGGGTCAGGCGGGGATCGTCCTGGCGAATGTGATCCACGTCGATCACATCCACGTCCAGGGTGCGCGGCCCCCACCGGGGCCCGCGAGTGCGCCGCGCGGCGGCCTCACAACACTGCCCGCGGCGAAGCCACTCCAGCGCATCGGCGTCCCGGTCGGTGACCAGCACGACAGCGTTGAGGAAGTCATCCTGCGGCACACCCCCCCACGGAGCGCTCGAGTACATCGGTGACACCCCGAGCACGGCGTCCCCCAACAGCGCGATGCAGCCGCGCAAGTACTCCAGCCGATCCCCCATGTTCGACCCGATCGACAACACCGCGGCACTCACCCGACACCGCCCCCGCCGCCCTCATCCACGCCGCCCCCATCACGACAGCGCCGGATTGTGACGGCCACGTCGGTGAAGGACAGCGGCAGCGGGGCGGTGGGCTTGTGCACTGTGATCTCGACGGACTGTACCCGCTGGTCGGCCAGCACTTCACTGGCGATTCGCGAGGCCACCGTCTCGATCAGGTTGCGGGGCTGCCCACCGACGATCTGGGCGATGTGGTGAGCCAGCGCGCCGTAGTCCAGCGTCGCGGACAGCTGATCCGTGGCCCCGGCGGGACCCAGGTCCAGCCAGACCGTCGCGTCGACGACGAACTCCTGGCCGTTCGCCCGCTCGTGTGCGTGTACCCCGTGCCGGCCATGCACCCGCAATCCGGTGAGGGTGATCCGGTCGGGGTGAGTTCGCTGGCTCACTGCTGGCTCACTGGGCACGGCCGTCCGGGGCAGCGGCGGTGCGGGCGCCGCTGCGCCACGCCGAGGCGACGGCGACGGCGACCCGCGAGGCGGCGGCATCGTGCACCCGGACTCCCCAGACACCAGCGGCCGCGGCCAGCGCGGACACCGCGGCGGTTGCGGTATCCCGGCCAGTATCAGGACCAAGACCAGCGTTGTGGGCGGCGGCCAGCAGGGTACCCAGGAACCGTTTACGGGAGGCCCCGAGCAGCACGGGGAACCCCAGCTCGGTCAGCGCGTGCAGGTGGCCCAGCAACGTCCAGTTGTGCGCCGCCGTCTTGGCGAAGCCGAGCCCGGGATCCAGTACCAGCGCACCGGGGTCTACCCCAGCGAGCACCGCGGCGTCCACCCGGGCCACCAGTTCGGCACGCACCTCGGCGACCACGCACCGGTAGCTGGCCAGCTCGTCCATTCCTACGCTGTGCCCGCGCCAGTGCATGAGAATCCAGGGCACTCGGGCGCCGGCCATCATCGGTGCCATCGCGGGATCGGCCAGGCCTCCCGAGACGTCGTTGATCATGATCGCGCCGGCCTCCAGGGCCGCCTCGGCGACCGCCGCGCGAGTGGTGTCCACGCTGCATGGCACACCGCGCCCGGCCAGCTCGCGCAGGATCGGGAGCACCCGGGCGAGCTCGGTGCGGGCATCGACGCGGTGCGCCCCGGGGCGGGTGGACTCGCCCCCGATGTCGATCAGGTCGGCTCCGTGAGTGCGCAGCGCCAGGCCATGGGTTACCGCGTCATCACGGTCCAGGTAGCGCCCACCGTCGCTGAAGGAGTCGGGGGTGACGTTGAGGATGCCGATCACTACGCAACGGCCGGGGGTGGGCAGGGCCGGGTGCACACTCACCTCCGCGTCATCAGGTGCAGCACCTCAGCGCGGGAGGAGGCGCTGGTCTTGAACAACCCCCGTACCGCCGAGGTGGTGGTGGTCGATCCTGGTTTGCGCACGCCGCGCATCGCCATGCACAGGTGCTCGGCCTCGATCACCACGATCACCCCCCTCGGCTGCAGCCTGCGCACCAGCGCGTCGGCGACCTGCGAGGTGAGCCGCTCCTGGACCTGCGGGCGCTTCGCGTAGAGGTCAACCAACCGGACCAGCTTGGACAGGCCGGTGACCCGGCCCGCCGCGTTCGGGATGTACCCCACGTGCGCCATGCCGTGAAACGGCACCAGGTGGTGCTCACACTGGCTGTACATCGGGATGTCCCTGACCAACACGAGCTCGTCGTGCCCCTCGTCGAAGGTCCGTTCCAGCACCAGGTCGGGGTCCAGGAACAGGCCAGCGAACATCTCTCGGTAGGCCCGCGCGACCCGGGCCGGAGTGTCGCGTAGACCTTCCCGGTCCGGGTCTTCCCCGCAGGCGATCAAGAGTTCCCGCACCGCCGCCGCTGCTCGAGCGTGGTCGAAGACTCGGTGTGATTCCACACCGAACCTCGGTTCAGTCGGCAGGTGACTGGTTGTCGGGTCGCTGGTCGTCAGGTCGCTGGTCGTCAGGTCGCTGGTCGTGAGGGGGAGTCTCCCTCGGCGGCCGGCGACCGCCCGGTGGCGCGGGCCGCCAGGACGGATTGGGTGGTTCGGTGGCCGGACGCCACCCCGGCGGTGCGTCATAGTTCGGCGGACCAGACTCCAGCGGGCCGTTGCCCCGGTCCGGTCCCTGAGGACCACCCGAGGGCGGCGGCATGGGGCCGTTCGGGGGCAGGGGGTAGGGCTGGGAATACGAGGGGAATCCGACCTGTGAGGGGCCCGGGGTCGGCTGCCCGGGTGCCGGGCGTCCGGGCGCGGCGCCATTGGCCGCGCCGGCTGGGTAGCCCGGATGCGGTCCAGCGCCGTTGGGACCGGGTGGGGTGTGTGGCGGGCGGCCCGGCAGGTCATCGCCGCCCGGCACTACCCCCACCGGTGAGGGCCGGGGTTCCTGCTGGATCGGAGGCCATGGTTCACCGCGCTCCTTGGCCAGCTCGCCGGCCGTCTTGATCGGCGGCTTGTCTGAAGGGGTGCGCCCGCCGAAGTCGTTGAACGCCGTGATCCGCGGGCGTTTCACGACCCGGCTGAAGACTCGTCGCAGATCCTTGCGATGCAGCGTTTCCCGCTCCAGCAGCTCGACGACGAGATCGTCGAGGACGTCTCGATAGGTGTTGAGGATGTCCCACGCCTCGGTGTGCGCGGCCTCAATGAGTGCCCGCACCTCCTCGTCGATCTCGTGCGCGATTTCCAGGGAGTATTCCGGCTGCCGGCCCGCGGAACGGCCGAGGAACGGGTCGCCCTGCTCGTGGCCGTATCTCACCGCGCCCAGGCGCGCGCTCATGCCGTACTCGGTGACCATCGCTCGAGCGATTTTGGTGGCCTGGTCGATATCCGAGGACGCGCCGGTGGTCGGCTCGTGGAACACCAGTTCTTCGGCTGAGCGTCCGCCCAGGGCGAACACCAACCGGGCGATCATCTCTGACCGGGTCATCATCTGCTTGTCGTCCTCGGGCACCACGAGCGCGTGCCCGCCGGTCCGCCCTCGGGGCAGAATCGTGAGCTTGTACACCGGGTCGATGTCCGGCATCGCCCAGGCGGCCAGCGCGTGCCCGCCCTCGTGGTAGGCGGTGATTTTCTTCTCTCGCTCGGAGATGATCCGGTTCTTGCGGCGTGGGCCGCCGATCACCCGATCGACCGCCTCCTCCAGCGCGGCCCCGTTGATGAGCTTGCCGCCTTCCCGGGCGGTGAGCAGCGCGGACTCGTTGATGACGTTGGCCAGGTCGGCTCCGGAGAAGCCGACGGTGCGCTTGGCCAGACCCTGGAGGTCCACGTCGGTATCGAACGGCTTGCCCTTGGAGTGCACCTCAAGAATGGCCCGGCGACCGCGGATGTCCGGTGCGGAGACCGGGATCTGCCGATCGAAGCGGCCGGGGCGCAGCAGTGCCGGGTCCAGGATGTCCGGCCGGTTGGTGGCGGCGATGAGGATGATGCCGCCACGGGCGTCGAAGCCGTCCATCTCGACCAGAAGCTGGTTGAGGGTCTGCTCGCGTTCGTCGTGCCCGCCGCCGAGTCCAGCGCCGCGCTGCCGGCCCACCGCGTCGATCTCGTCGACGAAGATGATGCACGGAGAATTCTGCTTGGCCTGCTCGAACAGGTCGCGCACCCGGGAGGCGCCCACCCCGACGAACATCTCCACGAAGTCGGATCCGGAGATCGAGTAGAACGGTACCCCGGCCTCGCCGGCCACCGCGCGGGCCAGCAGAGTCTTGCCGGTGCCGGGTGGGCCGTAGAGCAGCACACCCTTGGGAATTTTGGCGCCCAGTGCCTGGTAACGGCCCGGATTGGCGAGGAAATCCTTGATCTCCTCCAGCTCCTCGACGGCCTCTTCGACGCCGGCGACGTCGGAGAACGTCGTCTTGGGCATGTCCTTGCTCAGCTGTTTGGCCTTGGACTTGCCGAAGTTGAGCACCCGGCTGCCACCGCCCTGGACGTTGTTCATCATCCACAGCAGCAGTAGGAGCAGCACACCCAGCGGGAGCAGGTAGATCAGCATCTGGACGAGCAGGGACTGCTGGGTGACCTTGGTGTCCCAGCCGCCCGGGACCTGCGCGTCGCGCAGCGCCTGAGTGATCTGGTCGGTGCTCCGCTCCGGGTACTCGGTGAGCAGACTGGTGCCCTGAATTCCCGGCACCGGGCGCTCCAAGGTGAGCTCGAGGCGCTGCTCTTTGTCATCGACTGTCGCTCGTTTGACGTTGTGGTCACTGAGCTGTTGCAACGCCTGCGAGGTGGTGACCTCGCTGAACCCCCGGGTGTCGTTGAGCAGGAAGCCGAAGGCGTAGTAGAGCAGCAACCCGGCCAGCACCCACAACAGCGGGTTGCGGAGTATCTTCTTGCGGTCCATTCGGCTACGGCCGGCGATGGCCTCGACCCTCCTGAGCTGACTGTGTTGGTCTGTGTTGGCGCATCTGGTGCTGGTGCATCTGGGGCTGCTACATCCGGTGCTGGTGCATCGGAAACCAGCACAAGACAGCTAGAGCACTCCCGTTGGATCCACCCTACCCGGCGGTCCGGGGGCTCGGCCGATGGAGGAACTGGGATGCTCAGGCAACCGCTAATCGGCGTATACCTTGGGAGCGAGGGTTCCGATGTAAGGCAGGTCACGGTAGCGCTCGCCGTAGTCTAAGCCGTAACCGACGACGAACTCGCGAGGGATGTCGAAGCCGATGTAGCGCACCGGCACGTCGACCTGCACCGCGTCCGGCTTGCGCAGCAGCGTGCACACCTCCAACGTGGCCGGGCGGCGGGTCGCCAGGTTGCGCAACAACCAGGACAGCGTCAACCCCGAGTCGATGATGTCCTCCACCACGAGCACGTTGCGCCCTGAGATGTCGCGGTCCAGATCTTTGAGGATTCGCACCACCCCCGAGGAGGAGGTTGCCGATCCGTATGAGGACACCGCCATGAACTCCAGCTGCACCGGGATGGGCAGCGCCCGGGCGAAATCGGTCATAAACATCACCGCGCCCTTGAGCACGCCGATGAGCAGCAGGTCGCCTAGGCCGGGTCTGGCCTGGAAGTCGCTGGCGACCTGGTGGGCGAGCTCGGTGATCCGGTGGCGGATCTGCTCCGCGGTGACGAGCACGGAGGCGATGTCGCCCGGATACAGACCATCACCCTGACCCGGCCCGTCACCCTGACCGTCACCCTGACACATGCAGCCTCCCTTGTGCCCGTACCAGATCCCGCGCGCCCGGCAACCGTGGCGCACCCTGGCCGGACCACCGGCCGATGAGGTCGTCGGCCGCGCGGAGGTGGGCGTCGGTCATCCCGGTCACTCCGGCGTCGAGCAGCCAGCGACGCAGCACCCGGCGGCGCAGGGCCGCCGGTGCCCCGGTCAGCGTCGCGACGTCCAGATCCGGGCCCCGGCTGGCTTCCCGCAGCAACCCGCACGCAAGTTCGTCGAGCACGTCGAGATCTTCCCGTAGTTGCTCGGCGGTCCGCGCCAGGGCCCGCGCGACCCCGCCGGCGAGTACCTCCTCCAGCAGTGGCAGCACCTCGGTGCGCAGCCGGACCCGCTGAAACCGGGGGTCGGTGTTGTGCGGGTCGGCCCACGGGGTCAGGCCCAGCGCGACGCACGCGGCGGCGGTGACGCCGCGGCGCACTCCGAGCAACGGCCGGCCCCAGGGCGGGTCAAGCTCCCGCATCCCCGCCATCGAGCGGGGCCCCGAGCCGCGCCCCAGCCCCAACAGCACCGTCTCAGCCTGGTCGTCCAGGGTGTGGCCGAGCAATACCAGGGCCCCGGTCGGCGCGGCTTCGCGCAGCGCCGCGTACCGGGCCCGGCGGGCCGCCGCTTCGGGCCCCCCCGGACCGTCCACGGTGGTCTGCAGCACCCGTACCGCAGTGGCGCCGAGCCGGTGTAGCGCCTGCGCGGCGGTCTGCGCCACCCGCGC
>JBDTAX010000217.1:0-43734 GCA_039924425.1 Pseudonocardiaceae bacterium | reverse complement strand
CTCGTAGTGCGCACGCCGCTCCCGTCTAGACCGTTTCTGACCTTGGTAAGCCAGAAACTCTAGACAGGGGGCGGTGTGCGCCCTCATTTGATCATGGACAGGCACCCACAGGAACGTCAGTAGCGCCACTATTGGGTTCGCGGATGGACCGACCGGCATCGGGCACCGCGTCACCGCTGATACCTTCGCTGCGGGCCGTCGCGAGGGAGGCCGTTACGTCGCTCTCTGTGGTGCGCAGGTGCTTCCCGCGCGCCTTACCGCTCCGGCACGTTTCCACTGCTCGGCATGCGAGCGGGGCGCATGATGGCCTGGTATCTGCGCTCGCTTGGTGACCGGGACACCCACCGCGCTGGGTTTCTGCACCCGGATGGCACCGTCACCGCCGCCTACGGCATCAGCTTTCGCCCGCCTGAGTTTTTACGCGGCACGACGGCCCTGCGCGGCGAGCCACCTGGCCCCGACCAGATTTGCCTGGGGTGTCGCCGCAAAGTAGGTGCCCGGTGATGCGGTCGCTAGCGGGGCGAGCTGGGTGGCAGCCGCCCCACGCGGGAACAACGAGGCGTTGATGACGTTGCAGCGTAGGCGACCATCGGGTCGTCCGTGGCGGAGGATGATTGATGGACAACTCGTGGAGCCTGCTGAACAGCACGATGCGCCAGGGCAACACACCACGCGCCCTCACCCCGGGCACGCTGCGCCGAGTCGTCACGTTCGCCAAGCCGCACCGCACGTCGCTGCTGATCTTTCTCGCGTTGAGCATGGTCTCGGCGGTGCTCACCGTGGCCACTCCGGTGCTGGCCGGGCGGGTCGTCGACGCCATCGTCGGGCACCGGGAGGTGCGGCTGGTTGTTGGGCTGGCCGTGCTCATCGGAGTCCTGGCGGTGATCGACGCCGGGATCGGGTTGGCCTCGCGGTGGCAGTCCTCCCGCATCGGTGAGGGGTTGATCCTCGATCTGCGCCGCTCGGTGTTCGAGCACGTGCAACGGATGCCGGTGGCGTTCTTCACCCGCACCCGCACCGGGGCGCTGGTCAGCAGGCTCAACAACGACGTCATCGGCGCGCAGACCGCGCTGACCTCCACGCTGTCCGGGGTCGTCACCAACGCGATCCAGCTGGTCCTGACACTCGGCGTGATGCTGACCCTGTCCTGGCAGGTCACCATCCTGGCCTTGGTGTTGCTCCCGATGTTCGTCATACCGGCTCGCGGGATGGGAGCCCGGATGGCCGAGCTGCGGCGCGAGGCCTCGACGCACAACGCGGCGATGACCACCCAGATGACCGAGCGGTTCTCCGCGCCGGGCGCCACTCTGGTCAAGCTGTTCGGACGGCCGGAGGCCGAGGCCGCTGAGTTCGGCTACCGGGCCAGCAGAGTTCGGGACATCGGCGTGCGCAGCGCGATGTCGACGCGGGTGTTTCTCACCGCGCTGAACCTGGTCTCCGGGCTGGCACAGGCCCTGGTGTACGGGCTGGGCGGCTGGCTGGCCCTGCGCGGGCACTTGGCACCAGGCACCGTGGTCAGCCTCGCGCTGCTGCTCACCCGGCTTTACTCGCCGCTGACCGCGCTGGCCAACTCTCGGGTCGACGTGATGACCGCGTTGGTCGCCTTCGAGCGGGTCTTCGAGGTGCTCGACGTCCGCCCGATGATCACTGAGCGGCCGGATGCCCGGACGGTGCCCGCCGGTGAGGTGTCCGTCGAATTCGATCACGTGCGCTTCGCCTACCCGTCGGCTGAACAGGTGTCACTGGCCTCGCTGGAGGAGGTCGCGACGTTGGACGCCCGCGGTGGCGCCGAGGTGCTGCATGGGGTCGATTTCCGCGCCGAACCGGGGCAGCTGGTGGCGCTGGTCGGGTCCTCGGGCGCGGGCAAGTCCACCATCGCGTCCCTGGTGCCGCGCCTGTACGACGCCGACTCCGGGGCGGTCCGACTGAACGGGGTCGACGTCCGCGACCTGTCTTTCGCGTCACTGCGGGACACGGTGGGCGTGGTGACGCAGGACGGGCACCTGTTCCACGACACCATCGCGGGCAACCTGCGTTTCGCCGCACCCCAGGCGCCGGATGCGCAACTGTGGGACGCGCTGCGACGAGCCCAATTGGAGCCGCTGGTCCGGTCGCTGCCCGACGGGCTGGACACCGTCGTGGGCGACCGCGGTTACCGCCTGTCCGGTGGCGAGCGCCAGCGGCTGGCCATCGCCCGGCTGCTGCTGGCCCGCCCGCGCGTGGTGATCCTCGATGAGGCCACCGCGCACCTGGACTCGGAGTCCGAGGCGGCGGTGCAGGCCGCGCTCGCCGAGGCGCTGCACGGGCGCACCGCGCTGGTCATCGCGCACCGGTTGTCCACCATCCGCGCCGCGGACAAGATCCTGGTGATCGAAGACGGCCAGGTCGTTGAGCGTGGTACGCATGAGGAGCTGCTGTCGGCCAGCGGGCGTTACGCGCAGTTGCACCACACGCAGTTCACCCTCGTGTAACTACGGCTGGCGGTGTACTGACGCGGCGTATGAGCCGGTACCGGTGAACGGATCACGGTCCCAGGTGGCGTATCGGGCTTCGAGGGCGAGACCGGCGCTTTCGCACCAGGTGTCGTAGTCCGCCAGGGTCGGCCAATCCTGCTGTAGTTGGAACCCGGCGATGAGCCGACCACCCGGCGCCAGGTGCCGCGCGCACGCCAGAACCGCCGCCGCGCGCCGGTCGGGTGCCACGAACGGGATGACGTTGCCGGCTAGTACGACCGCATCGAACCGGGTCGGCAGATCGAGCTCGCTGAGATCCGCGTGCACCCAGATGAGCTCGGGCGCCTTGGCGCGCGCCCGGATGATCATATCCGGGTCCAGATCGGTGCCGACGACGTTGAGCCCACGTCGAGCCAGCTCGATGGCCACCCGACCGGTGCCACACCCCCCGTCCAGCACGGAGCCAGGGTTGTGGGAGCACACGAAATCCGCTTCACCGTGGGGGTTCGCGCCCGCGGCCTCCATGCGACGCCAGCGCTCGTCATAGCCTGCGAGATCAATCTTCCGGCGCCACTGCTCCCAACCCTCAGACACACATCACCCTTCCCACCAGCGGGTCTCATGGATGCTTGTGCACCTTGTGGCCCGCCTGTACACGGTCTCATGGATGCTTGTGCACCGCCCACGTCAGCTCTTGTTCGGCGAGTTTGTCCCTTAGTTGTCGCAAGGTTCGGGCTCGGGTGGGGCCGATCGCGCCGGGTGGGATTTCGGCGATGCGGGCGACCTCGGCGTAGGAGCGGGGATTGTCGGTGAACAGCATCCGGATCAGGGTTGCGCGGCGCGGTGGCAACTCGTCGATGAGTGTGCGCAGGGTCTGTGCGGTGTGCGCGTCGATGGCGCGTTGCTCGGGACCCGCGCCGGGGTCGGCGACGTTGTCCGGTTCCCCACCGGTGAGGCTGTGTCTCAGCTTGGTCTGGCGCAGGATGTGCAGGCATTCGCGGCGGGCGGTGGTCGCCAGCCACCCGCCCAGCCGCTCGGGGAACCGCACTCGGTGAGCGTGCTCACCCAGCCGCAGCCAGGTCAGCTGCACCGCGTCGAGGGCGTCGGCCTCCTGGAGCCGAAACGACCGCACCGTCGCCGACACCAGCGTGCCGTACCGGCGGCGGATCTCCTCCCAGGCCGCCGGATCCCGGTCGCCGATCCGGCGCAACAGGTCCGCCACGCTGTCAGCGGTGTCGGCGGGGACCTGACTGAGGGTGTGCTCGCTCATGTGATCGAGCGTGGTCCCGCTGCGGCGCGATGATCTGAGTAGCCGACTACTCAGATCGGGCAGGGCCGAGTACTCGGTCGGGGTCAGTCGCCGCGCAGCAGAGTGGCGAGCTCCGCGCGGTCGGCGGCGCCGAGTTTGGCGCAGGCGCGGTAGAGGTGGCCCTCCACGGTGCGGACCGAGACGACCAACCGCTGCGCGATCTGGCGGTTGGACAGCCCCCCAGCGGCCAGCGTGGCGACCTCGCGCTCCCGGGGGGTGAGTGGCAGCGGGGCGGCGATGGCGGCCAGCGCGGGGGTGCGGGCACTGTCGCAGGCCTGGGCCAGCCGGTGGGCACGAGTGGCGGCCGCTTGGGCTGAGCCGTGCCGGCCCTGGCGGGTGTGCCCGGCGGCGGCCTGAGCGGCGGCATCAGCGGCCAGCAGCAGCGCGCCCATCACTTCGAACTGGACCGAGGCGGCGTGCAGCGCCGCAGCGTCGTCCGCGGCTAGGGCGGCGGCATGCGCGGCGGCGGCGGGGGCGCGCGGCCCGTCGACCTGGGAGGCCAGCTGGGCGAGCCGGTCGGCCACCGTGCGGTCACCGAAACAGACCGCGGTGTGCAGCGCAAGCACCTCCACCGCGGATTGGTGTTGTGCCGCAGCCACCTCGGCCGCTTGCCGGGCCAGGGTGACGGCCTCGCTGACCCCGCCCTCGGCGGCTGCCACCCACGCCTGGGCGAGCAGTACCTCCGGTTCCAGGTAGACGAATGTGGGATGCCGCGCAGTCGTCATCTCCACCAGGGCTTGGCGTGCCGAGGTCGCGTCACCGGCCATCCCGAGAGCGCTGGTGAGACACACCAACCCGGCGAACGACCAGCCGCCGGGGTCCGCACCGTGAATTCCCGCGATGGCTTGGCGGCACCAGTGCGCCGCGATCTGGACCTGGCCGCGGTATGCCGCCACCGCCGCGCACATGAAACTGGTCATCACATCCGTGGGTCCGGGGGTGTCCTGGCAGCGCTCGCGGTAGCGCCGCGCGGCTTGATCGGCCTGGTCCAGCAGGCCGGCCAGGCACAGCCCCCGCAGCCAGAAGAACACGACGACGGCCGCCTGGTGCAAGCCGATCTCGAACGACTCGGCGCGGGCGTCGATCCGCCGCAAGGCCTCCGCAACCTCCTCGAGGCGCCCGAGTCCGCCGCATGCCGTCGCGAGACCCCACTCGGCCGGCTGCCGTGCGGCCGGGGAGCAGCGCGGATGGGCGAGCACCCCCGCGGCCACCTCGGCGGCCTGAGCGCTCCGCCCGGCAAAGGCATCGTGCACCGCACGTTGCGCGGTCAGCTCCAGGACGGCGGCGTCATCGGAGATGGTGCTCGCGGTGGCGTCGAGCACGGCCTGCGCCTCAGCGGGACAGGCCAGTGACCAGTTCAGCACCGCCGCCCAGCGGATCCCCGCTTGGGCTCGCTGAGCGTCGGTGCGGGCCGCGGCGCTGAGCGGGGCCAGCTCGGAGCCGGCCTCGACCCCCTGACCGGACCAGGCCAGGGCGTCACCTAGGACCAGGCGCGGCTCGAAACCGCCACCAGCGGCGACTGCGGCCCGCGCGACCCGCGCGGCCAGCGCGAGATCCCCCAGTCCGGTGGCGCGGCGGGCGGCGTCGGTGAGCAACACCGGATCCGGTTGTAGGTCGGAGTCCAGCATCAACACCGCGCGGCGCAGCGTGTCATCGGCCCGCCGCGCGCCGGTAGCACCCAGCGCGTGTGCGATCCGGCCACGCAGCCGCCGAGCGTGCAGGGTGCCGATGCGCGCCCGCTGCACCTCGCCGTAGAGCGGGTGGGCCAGCCGGGCCTGCAACCGCCGCCCGTCGGGGTACACCTCGATCAGCCCCCGGGCTTCCGCCTGCTCCACCGCCACCGGATCGGTCAGCTCCGCCAGCAGTGTTACCCCCAGCGGCTCGCCGAACGTCAGCAACTCCACAACGTCGCGCTGCGCCTGCGGCAGCTGACCGATCCGGGCCGACACCAGCTCTGCCAGCCCCGGTGACAGCTCCGGCTCGCCTGACCACCGCCATACCCCAGCGACGTGGTGCAACCGACTCGATTCCAGCTCGCCATCGACCAACTGCCGCAAATACAGCGCATTGCCCCGGGTGATGGACCACAACCGCCGTGCGGAGACGCTGTCCACCGGCCCACCCAGCCTGGCCTCCACCAAGGCCGCCGTCTCCTCCTGGGATAGCGGCCCCAGCTCCAACCGGGGCAGGTGCCCGTCCTTCCACAACGCCGTCACCGCGTCCGGCGCGCTCTCCCCGGTGCGCAGCGTGAGAACCACACTCGCCGCTCGGCGCAGCACCAACTGGTGGACCAGCGTCGCGGACAGCTCATCCAGCAGATGCCCGTCGTCCACCCCGACGACCACGCCCGCCCGCCCCGCACCGGCCACCAGCGCTTCACTCGCCTGGCGCATCAGCCGAGCCGGATCCGGACCGACCACCCCCAGCGTCGCGGCGAACGCGCCCAGCGGCAGCACCCGCGCCGAGGCCGTCGCCACTGCCCACCGGGTCAGCGCGCCGCGCCGCTGCGCCGCCACCAGCGCCTCTCGGGCCAGCCGGGTCTTGCCCACCCCCGCCGGCCCAGCCAGCACCACCCCCGCCGGCCCATCCTGGCGACGGGTCAACGAAGCGATCCGAGTCAGCTCTTCGGCTCGCCCAGTCAGCGGCCACCCCTGGGGCACCTCCCCAGGTTAGAGGGTTGTCACGGGGTCCCCCCGGGTGTCGCCATCCTCCCGCGCCGCGGACTGTCAGAGTGGCGTGGTTGCATGCGCAGCGTGCCCGTCCTGGTTCGTTCCGTCACCGCGGCGCCGTGTGCTGCCACCTGGTGCCCCGACGCCCGCCGAGTGCTGGAGCATGGCGGTGGGCCGCTGCGGGTGTTGGGCGGCCCGGGGACCGGCAAGACCACCCTCGTGGCGCACACCGTCGCCGAGCGGGTGTTGTGTCGTGGGGTGGACCCCGAGCGAGTGCTGGTGCTCACCTCCAGCCGCCGGGCGGCCGTCGACCTGCGGGAACGCATCGTGGAACGGCTCACCGCGCAGGGTGTCACGCCCACGGTGCGAGAACCCCTGGTGCGCACGGTGCACTCCTACGCCTTCGCCGTACTGCGGCTGCAGGCGTCGCTGCGCGATCTGCCCCCGCCCCGGTTGCTATCCGGCCCCGAACAGGATGTGGTGATCCGGGAGCTGCTCGCGGGACAATGCGCGGCCGGTGGCCGGGGCTGGCCGGCGCGGCTGCGTCCGGCGCTGGGCCTGCCGGCTTTCGCCGCGCAGCTGCGGGATCTGCTGATGCGCGCCGCGGAACGCGGGCTGGCGCCGGAGGATCTCATCGCGCTGGGCCGTCGCCGCAAGCGCGAGGAGTGGGTGGCCGCCGGGCGCTTCTTCCGCGAATACGAGCAAGTGATGCTGCTGCGCGGGTCGGTGGGCACCGCCGCTCCGCAAGCCACCGCGCCCGCGCTGGACGCCGCTGAGCTGGTGTCCGCCGCGCTGCTGGTGCTCGACACCGACGCCGAGGTGCTGCGCCGGGAATCCGACCGGGTGCGCCACCTGATCGTCGACGATGCCCAGCACCTCGACCCGCTGCAGGCCAGGCTGGTGACCCAGCTCGGCGCGAGCGCCCGCGAGCTGCTGCTCCTCGGCGACCCGGACCAGGTGGTCTTCGCCTTCCGCGGCGCGGACCCCGGCCTGCTCACCGTCGGTGGGTCCGCGCTCGTCCGGTTGCGCACCGGGCACCGGATGGCTCCGGCGGTGCGGGTCGCGGCATCCCGGCTGGCCAGCCGGTTGCCTGGCCCGCGTGCCGAGCTGCACGGCCCGGCGGGGGAGCAGCCTGGTGGGGAGATCACCATCCGGGTGTTCGGCTCCGCTGCGGCTGAGGCGTCCTGGGTGGCCGATCAACTCCGCCGCGCGCACCTGCTGGACGGGGTGGCCTGGTCGGACATGGCGGTGCTGGTGCGCTCCACCGCGCGGGCGCTGCCGGTGCTGCGTCGGGCGCTGCTCGCGGCGGGGGTGCCGGTGTCGGCGCCGCGCGAGGAGCTGCCCGTGGCCCGTCAGGGCGCGGTGTTGCCGATGCTCGCGGTGTTGCGCTGCGCGGCACACCCCGCGGCCCTGGACGAGGAGACGGCCCTTGGGTTGCTGAGCTCCCCGCTGGGCGGGGCGGATCCGTTGGCGTTGCGCCGGTTGCGCCGGGAGCTGCGCCGCCGCGAGCTCCTTGCCCACGGTGGCGGGAACAGCGACACCCGCGGCAGCGGCGCGTTGCTGGTCGAGCTGCTGCGCCCGGACGGCGAGTCGGACAGTGAGTCGGACGGTGAGTCGGACGGTGAGTCGGACCGGGGCGGGTGCCGCGCGCTGGAGAGGCTCGATGACCGGACCGCGGCGCCGGCCAAGAGGCTGGCGAGCCTGCTGGCCGACGCCGCGCGGGCGGCCCGGCGGGGGGACCGCGCCGAGGAGGTGCTGTGGGGGGTTTGGCAGGCCAGTGGACTCGCGCGGCGCTGGGCGGCCACCGCGGCGCGCGGCGGCCCCGCTGGGGTGCAGGCTGATCGGGACCTCGACGCGGTGGTCGCGCTGTTTGATGCCGCCGCCCGATACGCTGATCGGCTGCCTGGCGCTGACGGCGGCCCGGCCGGCGTGCTCGGCTTCTGCGATTACCTCACCGACCAGCAGATAGCGGGCGACTCGCTGGCCGCGCGCTCGCCGCAGGGTGAATCAGTCACCGTGCTCACCGCGCACGGCGCGGCCGGCCGGGAATGGTCACTCGTCGCGGTGCCCGGCGTGCAGGAGGGCAGCTGGCCCGACCTGCGGCTGCGCGGTTCCCTGCTCGGGGTGGAACATCTGATCGACATCACCGCCGGCATCGACTCCGCCACCGTCTCGCGCACCGCGCCGCTGCTGGCCGAGGAACGTCGGCTGCTGCTGCTGGCCGTCAGCCGGGCCCGGCACCGATTGCTGGTCAGCGCGGTGCGCGGGGAAGACGAGCAGCCCTCCCGGTTTCTCACCGAGTTGGAGGGCACCGGGGATGCTGGAGAGTTGATGCATGAGCGGCCCGTGGCGTGCCGGGAACGGGGTCTGAACCTGTCCGAGCTCGTCGCCGAGCTGCGCCGAGTGTGCTGCGATCCGGCCGAGAGCCCTACTCGGCGCCGCGACGCCGCGGCCGGTGTGGCGCGGCTGGCGCGGGCTGGGATACCCGGAGCGCACCCCGATTCCTGGTACGGACTGGGGCCGCCGTCGAGTGCGGCCCCACTGCGGGTGCGGGGCGAGCCGGCCCGGGTGTCACCGTCGCTGGTGGAGCTGGTGTCGAGCTGCCCGCTGCGCTGGCTGCTCACCCGCCACGGTGGCGAGGATCTCCGGGCTTTGCCGGCGGTCACCGGCTCGCTGGTGCACCGGTTGGTGCAGGCGGCGGCGGCCGGCGCCACCGAGGAACAGGTGGACGCGGCCCTGGCGCAGGCTTGGGCTGGCGTCGACGCGGGTGCGCCGTGGTATTCCCGTGCCGAGCAGCAGCGGGTGCGCCAGATGGTCGAGACGTTTCGGCTCTGGTGGCGGGAGAGCCGCGCGGAGCTCACCGAAGTGGGGTGCGAACAGGAGATCGAGGTGCGGCTGCCTCCCGCTGACGACCCAGTTGACGACCCCGAGGTGTTGCTTCGCGGGCGGGTGGACCGGCTGGAGCGCGACCGCCACGGCCGCCCGGTGATCGTCGATGTGAAGAGCGGCAAGACCTCGCTCAGCAAGCAGGCCGCCGAGGATCACGCGCAGCTGGCCATCTACCAGCTCGCCGCCGCGCATGGTGCTTTCACCGAGCATGGCCTCGCCGCGCAAGCCGGCGGGGCATGTCTGGTGCAGGTTTCCGCGCACAGCGCCGCGTCGGTGCAGCGCAACCAACAGCCGTTGGACGCCCCCGCGCTGGCCCGCTGGCGCGAGGTCGTGTTCGAGGCCGCCCGGCGTACCGCGGGGCCGGAGTTCGTCGCCATCGACAACGGCGACTGCGCTCGGTGCCCCTCGAAGATCGCTTGCCCGGTGCACGACTCCGGCCGGCAGATGACGCAGTGACGGGGCCGGCCGCCCGTATCGGGCCTGAGGAGCTCGCCGAGGAGCTGGGCATCGCAACGCCCACCGCGGCGCAGGCCAGCGTCATCGCCGCCGATCCAGGCGGGCCAACGCTCGTGGTCGCTGGTGCTGGATCAGGCAAGACCGAGACGATGGCGGCTCGGGTGGTGTGGCTGGTCGCCAACGGGTACGTCACTCCCGAGGGTGTGCTCGGCCTGACGTTCACCCGCAAGGCCGCCCAGCAGCTCGCCGAGCGGGTTCGGGCGCGGTTACGCCGGCTGGCCGGCTCGGCGGTGCTGGATCGGCTCGACCCCACCGGGCAGCGCCGGGTCGCGGCGGCGGCGGGTGAGGCCACCGTGCTCACCTACCACGCCTATGCCGGTCGACTGGTCGCTGAGCACGCGCTGCGGCTGCCCGCCGATCCGGGGGCTCGGCTGCTCACGGAGACCGGCGCGTGGCAGCTTGCGCACCGGGTCACCGCCAGCTGGGAACCGGACCTCGAGCTGGACGGGAAGGTGCCCCGTACGGTCACTGGCTGGGTGCTCGGGCTGGCCGGCCAGCTTGCCGAGCACCTCTGCGAGCCGGCGCGGCTGCGGGAATCCACCGAGGCGCTGATCGCTGCCCTGCTCACCGCCGCATCCAGCCCACGCCAGCGGGGCTCGCTGCGCGCCGAGCTCAAGCCGATGGTGGAGGCTCAGCGGTCCCGGTTGGCGATTCTGCCGTTGGTGGAGCGCTACATCGAGCTCAAGCGGCGCGAGGCCGTGCTCGACTTCGGTGACCAGATGGGTGTCGCGGCCACCCTGGCGCGCGACCATCCGGAGGTCGGCGAGGTCGAGCGGGCCCGCTTCGGGGCCGTGCTGCTCGATGAGTACCAGGACACCGGGCATGCCCAGCGGGTGCTGCTGCGGTCATTGTTCGGTGGTGTCGTGGGGTCTGGGGTTGCGACGTCCGGTGTTGCTGGGCGCGCGATCCCGGTCACCGCGGTCGGTGATCCTTGCCAGTCGATCTACGGTTGGCGTGGCGCCTGCGCGGGCAACCTGCCGCGGTTCACCACCGACTTTCCCGGCGCGGACGGGGCCCCAGCGGTGACCCGGGGATTGCTCACCAGCTTCCGCAACCCGCCGGAGGTGCTCGCGGTGGCGAACGCGGTCTCCGGTGAGCTTCGCGACGGGTCAGTGCGGGTCGGCGAGCTGCGCTGTCGGGACGGTGCGCCGCCCGGTGAGGTCCGCGCCGCGCTGCTGCCCGACGTCCGTGCCGAGGTGAACTGGATCGCCGCCACCATCGCCGAGCGCTGGCACGTGGCGATGGCCGAGCAAGGTGCTCCGCCGACCGCCGCGGTGCTGGTGCGCCGCCGCGCTGACATGGCGGCGCTGGCCGCCGCGTTGCGGTCCCGCGGCCTGCCCGTCGAGGTGGTGGGTCTGGGTGGGTTGCTGGACACCCCAGAGGTCCGTGACCTGGTGTGTGTGCTGCGACTGCTGGCCGACCCGCTGGCCGGCACCGCCGCGGTCCGGTTGCTGACCGGCGCGCGGTGGCGACTCGGCGCGACCGACCTGGCCGCGCTGTGGGAGCGGGCCCGAGAGCAGACGCCGGCCGCGTTGCCTGGGGAGCTACCGGGGGACCCCGCCGAGGTGCCGGGCCTGGTCGACGCGCTGGATGCGCCCGGAGATCCGGCCCGCTACTCCGCGCTGGGCTACCAGCGGCTGCGCACGCTGGGTGCGGAGCTGCGGGCGCTGCGGCGCCGGGTCACCGCGCCGCTGACCGATCTGGTCGCCGACGCCGAGCGGACCCTGCTGCTGGACACCGAGTCGCTGGCCCGCCCCGGCCCGGCCGGCCGGGCCCATCTGGACGCCTTTGCCGACGTGGTCGCGGACTTCGCCGCGGCCAGCCCGCTGGCTGGGCTACCCGCGCTGCTGGACTACCTGGCCACCGCGCAGGAGGCTGAGGATGGTCTCGAGCCAGGCGAGGTCGAGGTCGCGCACGACCGGGTGCAGATCCTCACCGTGCACGCCGCCAAAGGTCTGGAATGGCATGTGGTGGCCGTCCCGCACCTGGTGGATGGCGTGTTCCCGGCGTCCAAGAAGAGTTCGTCATGGTTGCGGACGGTCACCGAGCTGCCGGTATCGCTGCGCGGTGACCGAGCCGAGCTGCCCGGGCTCACGCTGCCCGCTGGCGCTGACCAGAAGGAGCTCGCCGAAGCCCTGGTGGCGCACGAGGCGGCCTTCGACACCCGCAGACTGACGGAGGAACGCCGGCTGATGTACGTCGCGCTCACCCGCGCGGAGCAGACTTTGCTGGTCAGCGGGCATCATTGGGGCGAAGCCGGGAGCGCACCCCGAGCGCCCTCACCGTTCCTGCTGGAGATTCGTGATGTCGAGCACTGCGTGATTGATCAGTGGGCGGCGGCACCCGGCGAGAGTGAGCCCAACCCGTTGACCACGGCGCCGCCGAGCGCGCTCTGGCCGGCCGACCCGCTCGGCGCTCGCCGGGATGCTGTGGAGCAGGGCGCCCAGCTGGTGTGCGAGGCGTTGGCGCTGGTGCGCACCGACAGCCCACCAGCGCCCGATGCGCAGGGTTGGTGGCGCGAGATCGACGTGTTGCTCGCCGAGCGGGATGCCCACCGCGCGCGTCAACGGGTCGTGCTGCCCGCGCACCTGTCGGTGAGCCAGCTCATGGAGCTCGCCGAGAATCCCTCGGCGCTGGCCGCGCGACTGCGCCGGCCGCTGCCCTTCGCGCCGAACCCGATGGCCCGGCGCGGTACCGCGTTTCACGCATGGCTGGAACGCCGATTCGGTTCCACCCGGCTGATCGATCATGATGAATTGCCCGGTGCCGCCGATGCGGGAGCCGCCCCAAATACCGAGCTCAGCCTGTTGCAAGCGGCTTTCCTCGACAGCGAGTGGGCGGCGCGCAGCCCACACGCCGTCGAGGTTCCCTTTGAAACAGTGCTTGACGGGGTGGGTGTGCGCGGACGGATGGATGCGGTGTTTGCCGAGGCGGATGGCGGCTGGACAGTGGTCGACTGGAAGACCGGGTCGGTTCCCGACGAAGTCGCGCTGGGCGCGGTGAGCGTGCAGCTCGCCGCATACCGGCTGGCCTGGTCAGCGCTGTCGCGGGCCCCGCTGTGCCGGGTGCGGGCGGCATTCCACTACGTGCGTGACAACCGCACGGTGCGACCCGCCGACCTGCTCGACGCCGATGGATTGCGGGATCTGCTGCGCTCCATCCCGGTCGGTTGACCGCGAGACTCGCCGATGTCAGTACTCGGAGGCCGCAATCTCCGTAGGATGTCACCGCCGGCTAGGTGTATGCAAAGAAAACTTGTGCGCTAGGTAGCCCCCCGGGGGACTTAGGTGCGGCTACCGATTGCCGCATGCCCTTACTTCTCGGCAGTGTATGAGGTGCCGAATCGACAATGTCGTCGATGAGGCATTTTCGGTGCCCGGTGCCCACCGGGATTCACCTTTCCTAGGGGGTTTTTGATGTCTGTTGCACTGAGCTTTTCGGAGATCGTCGGCCAGCACGCGGAGTTGCTGCCGGCCCGTACCGTGATGTCGATGTTCAGCGCTGGCAGCGGCAGTGGGTGCGGCTGCACCGCCGCCGCTCCCGCCGCCGCCGCTCCCACCGGCACCGCTGCCGGCACCAGCGCACCGGGCGTCACCGGCGGCGCGGGCGGCCCGGCCATGGGCACGGCGAGTTTCTATGACAACTGGTTCTACACCGAGGGCGACACCACCATCAACGTCATCGGTGGCGCCGGCGGTGCCGGCGGCGCGGTCAGCGGTGCGGCGCCCGCCGCTGGCACCGCCGGGTAGTGACCGACGAGTGCGGCCCAGCGATCGGGTTGTCGCTCGGCGCGGGAGCTCACGGGAGGGGCGGCCGCAGGGCCGCCCCTCCCGGTTTGCTGTGTTCAGGGTGCGTATTGAGCCGACGAAATGTACGGTGCGGGGCGTTGTCGACTACGTATTCGAAAGGCAAGCTCGCGGCCTGGGGATCTTGTTTAGGTAGTCGGTCAGGCGAGTTACGTGTGACTACTGATTGCCTCGTTCCCTGGCCAAGGGCAATGTATGTTGTGCTGAATCGGTAATGCCACCGAGGACGCTCCGGGTGTCTCGGGAGCACCGGGACGCAACCTTTCCTAGGAGGATTTTGATGTCTACTGCACTGAGCTTTGCGGAGATCGATGGCCAGCACGTGGAGCTGCTGCCGGCCCGTACCGTGATGTCGATGTTCAGCGCCGGTGGTAGCTGTGGCGGCCGCGGCGGCAACGGTGGCCAAGGGGGAGCTGGCGGTGTCGGCCGCGGTGGCCTCGGACTCAACCTCATCAACCTCAACCTGTTCGGTGACCAGACCAACAGCGCTGGTGACGGGGTTGGCGGCGCGGGCGGTGCCGCCGATGGTGGTCCTGGTGGAGCCTGCTACAGCTGAGGTGAATCGGTCCGCTCGAGCGGTCTTTTGATCGCGATGGGCGTTGGCTAAGGGGGGTGGCCGGATCCGGCCACCCCCCTTCCCGTAGGTACTCGGTCTTCCCTTACGTACTCGGCGCCGGGGAATCTCCGTAGCCCATGCTGCCGGCTAAGTATTCGACATGGCAGTTCGGTTCTAAGTAGTACACCCGAAGGAGTTACGTGTGACTACTGATTGCCACCAGCGGTGCGGATTGGCACAGTATGAGTTACCAAATCGGTACTGCCACCGAGGAGGTTTTGGGAGGCCCGGTTCGCCGGGTATCACCTTTCCTAGGAGGAATTTGATGTCTGACGCGATGAGCTTTGCTGAGATCAACCGCCAGCACGTGGAGCTGCTGCCGGCCCGTACCGTGATGTCGATGTTCAGTGCTGGCGGTAGTTGCGGTGGCCGTGGCGGCGACGGTGGCTTGGGCGGCAAGGGCGGCGTCGGTCGGGGTGGTCTTGGGCTCAACCTCATCAACCTCAACCTGTTCGGCGACCAGACCAACGACGCTGGCGATGGTGTCGGTGGCGCGGGCGGTCCCGGTAATGGCGGTACTGGTGGAGCCTGCCAGAGCTGAGTGAGCCGACCCCATCGGGTGAACACCTGATCGTGGGGGTGCCGCCAGCCGGGAGGGGTGCCGGGGTTGCCCGCACCCCTCCCCGGCGGCTAGCATCGGGTGCTACCAGGGGAAATAAGGTTTTCTGGGCTCCTGTCGTAAGGTAATCCCGCCGTCAGGGTCTCAGTAGCCTCGTCAGCTTACTCAGTATCCGATGAACACTGATGGGCTAGGTGGTCCACCCGATAGAGTTAAGTACTACTACTGATTGCCACATCGATCTCACCATGGGCAAGGTATGTAGCGCCGGTCGGCACTGCCGTCGACACGGTGTTCGCAAATCCCGAGGCAGCTTGCAGGCCACGGGACCACCTTTCCTAGGGGGATTCATGTCGGAGTCTGAGGTACTGAGTGTGGTTGAGCTGGACGGGCAGCGTGTGGAGCTGCTGCCGGCCCGGACCGTGTTGTCGCTGTTCAGCGCCGGTGGCGCGGGCCGTGGTGGCAATGGTGGCCTGGGTGCGCCCGGTGGTAAGGGCTTCGGTGGGCTCGGCGCCAACCTCATCAACGCCAACCTGTTCGGCGACCAGAACAACTACGCTGGTTCCGGCCTCGGCGGCGAGGGTGGTGCCAGTGCTGGTGGCGCGGGCGGTGCCACTTACAGCTGAAGTGAGCTGTTGGCACCGCTGATCAGCGGATTGTGTGTGGGGGAGTGACGGGGGGTGGCGGGGCCACGGCCGCCCCCGCCCCCCACATGACGTGGGCCGCAACGTCCTGTGGGGGCGCAACATGCGTAGCGGCTCAAGGGAAACTAGGTAGCGACGAGTCGTGCCAGCGGCGTTGGTCATCAGTTAGGCTGGCTGGCATTAAGCGATTTCACTCATTGGGTCGCTCATGGTCCAGTCATGAGTGTCTGACCGTGTGCGATCTAGCCAGTTTTGATGTGATGCGGTTGTGATTCGACGCGGTGGGGTTTTCGAGTCGGGTTCGATTCGAGTCGGGGGGAGGGCGTCATCGATACTGAGCGTGTCGTCGTTGACTCTGCGTTAGCTGTGAGCTCTGAGTCTCCCGTGGGCACTGAGTCTGTTGTGGGCACAGTGCCGCGGCTGGCTGACGGGGTCGAGCTGATCGGGGAGTATCAGGGGTCGGGTTTTCGAGAGCCTCGCTACATCGTGCGTCGGGCCGATGGGCAGGTCATCCAATTGCCCCGGTTGCTGTATCTGCTGGCGTCCACGCTGGATGGTCAACGTGACCAGGAGCAGGTGGCGAGGGTGCTCAGCGCTGAGCTCGGCAAGGTGGTGCAGGCTGAGCAGGTGGCGTTTCTGCTGGACAACCGGTTGCGTCCGGTGGCAATCGTCGCGGTCGATGCGGACGCGGCCCAAGCCGACGCGCATGCCGACCCTGCCCAAGCCAAGCCAGGGCCGAAGATGAAGCTGAAAGCGGATCCGTTGCTGGCGTTGAAGTTCCGGGTCGGGGTGGTGCCGGAGCGGGTGGTGTGGCGCATCGCTGGGGCGTTTGCGCCGATGTTCTGGCCGCCGGTGATTCTCGCTCTGCTGGCCGGTTTCGTCGGTTTGGACGCGGTGATCATCGCACAGGGCGGTCTGGGGCGGGTCGTGCCCAGCGCCTTGGCGCTGGTGTACCAGCCGGCGTTGACGCTACTGGTCTTGGCGCTGATTGTGGTCGCGGGGGCGTTTCACGAATGCGGGCATGTCACCGCCTGCCGTTACGGTGGCGCCCGACCCGGGGTGATGGGTTTCGGGTTGTATCTGGTGTGGCCGGCGCTCTACAGCACGGTCACCGACTCCTACCGGTTGGGACGAGCCGGGCGGCTGCGGACCGATCTGGGTGGGGTGTACTTCAACGCGGTGTTCATCCTCGGGATGAGCCTGGTCTATCTGGAGACCAGCTCACCATGGGTGCTGGTGACCATCGTCGCCCTGCATGTCGAGACCGCGACCCAGTTCTTGCCGATGATCCGGCTGGATGGCTACTACATCCTCAGTGACCTGATCGGGGTGCCCGACCTGTTCAGCCGGACGGGGCCGGTGCTGGCGAGCCTGATCCCTGGGCGTCCCACCCATCCTCGGGTGCAAGAGCTCAAGCCTTGGGCACGTCGAACGATCACCCTGTGGGTGCTCATCGTGGTGCCCTACCTGATCTACTGGATGCTCGGATTCGTGCTCGTCGTGCCACGGGTGCTGCCAGTGGTGTGGGACCGGCTGATCTGGTTGATCCACACGGTGGGGGCAAAGGCGGCCGCCGGCCAGGATGCTGAGACCGCCCTGGGCGTGGTGCAGATCGTGTTGCTGTTGCTACCGTGGGTGGGGTCTGTGCTGATGCTGGGCATGATGGCGCGCCGGCCGACTCGGTGGCTCCTGGCCCGCTGGAATCAGGTGTGGGTGAGAGCGGGGAGGGCGTAGTGCCGCTCACCCCGGATCGTGTCCTAGATCATGTCCCAGATCGTGTCACAGGGTGGTGGGCCGTTCGGGTTGGCGTAGGGGTGGCGATCCTGGTCGCAATGGGGCTGCTGACGGGCTGTCTGGGCACGGCGGGAACCGCCACCCCGGGTGCGCCTGGCACCGGCGGCACAACTAGCGGCGGCACCAGCAGCAGCGGTGGCAATGGCTATGGCGGCAACGGTGGCGACGCCAACGGCGGCACCGGGGGTAACGGCGGCGCCGGTGTCGGCGGCAATGGGGGCAATGGCTATGGCGGCAACGGGGGTAATGGCGGCCCCGATGGCGGCACTGGGGGTAACGGTGGCGCTGGCATCGGGGGTGACGGCACCGATGGGGCTGATGGTTCGCCCGGTGGGAGTTTTGCCGGGCCCACGGGGTTGGCCGGCTCTGGCCGGTTGACCAGCCGCACGATTGACTTGTCCGGGGTCACCGCGGTGGCGGTGGGGGCGGGTTTCGTGGTGCGCCTGCGGACGGGGGGACCCGTCCGGGCCACGGTCACGATGGATGACAACCTGACCGATCGGGTCGAGGCCACCGTGGTCGGTGACCAGCTGCGCCTGGGGATCAAGCCGGGCATGAGCGTGCGCAACGCCACGCTGTCCGCCGAGGTGACGGTGGGTCAGCTCGATCGCTTGGATGCCAGCGGCTCCAGCCGGGTCATACTGAATCCCACGCTCGCCAGCCCCGCGCTGCGGCTGGTCGTGAGCGGGGCCAGTGCGGTCACCGGCCCGGTCGCGGTCGGGCAGGTGGTGGCCACCGTCGTGGGAGCCGGCACCCTGGCACTGTCCGGGCAGGCCCAGGACCTGCGCTTCAACGCGGCAGGAGCCAGCCGACTGCCGATGGCGGAGCTGACGGTCCGCCATCTCGACGCGACGCTGTCCGGGGTCAGCCACGCTGCTGTCGCGGTCACCGACACGCTTGCCGCGCAAGCGACGGGTGCGGCGGTGCTGCGCTACCGAGGCGCCCCGAGTGTCATCCGCTCTCAGACGTCTGGGATGTCGTCGATCGTGCGGGATTCACCGTAAGTAATTGATGGCCATTGTTGTGTGATGTTGCGTGATCGATCAGTGCTGTGCGGGCTCGGCTGTGCAAAATCGGAACAGTTGAAGCGCAATGTCACCATTCGGGCACGCGCTGTTACTGAATTTTGGTCGTGGATGCCTGCTCGGGTCCAGGGTTCACCTTCTAGGGCGAGTCACCCATGGCGGTCTCGTCACCGTTAGCATATGCTGACCCACTAGGGGAGCTGGTCAGCTATTGGCACGACGCGGGGGAGCGTAGCCAAATGTGTCAGAGGGGGCGGGGGCGGCCGGTTTTTCGGGCCATGCCATCAACTGTGCCCTCGGCCAGCGCGAAGTACGGAGCGCCATGGTCGGGGCAGCGATGAGGACGGATCCGTGGACGCTCACGGGGCGTGACTCAGAGTTACAGTTTATCGCGGAGCGTTTAAGTGGCGGGGAATCGCGCAGTGTGGTCATCGCTGGCCCCGCGGGGGTCGGCAAGACCCGACTGGCGCGGGAAGCGCTGGCGGTTGCCAAGCGCGGTGGTCGAGTGACCCGGTGGGCGGCGGGGACCAGCGCGGCGGCCGCGATCCCGTTGGGCGCGGTGGCGCATCTGCTCCCGGCGGTGGGGACGGTGTCGGATCCGCTGACGTTGCTTCAGCGTGCCGGCGCCGCGCTCGCCGAGCAGGGCAGGGGTCACCGGTTGGTGATCGGGATGGACGACGCGCATCTGCTCGATGAGCTGTCGGTGACATTGCTCCACCAGTTGGCCATGACCCGCGCGGCGTGTGTGGTGTTGACCGTGCGTACCGGCGAGCCCGCTCCCGACCCAGTGGTGACACTGTGGAAGAACGGGTTGGCTGACCGGTTGGAGCTGGCGCAGCTGCCTCGGGTGGAGCTGGACCGGTTGGTGACCGGCGTGCTCGGCGGAGTGGTCGACAGCCGCACGATCGAGCGATTGTGGCGGGCCACCCGCGGGAACGCTCTTTTCCTGCGTGAGCTGGTGGAGGGTGGGTGCGACACCGGCGCCCTGCGGGTACGCGATGGCGTGTGGCGCTGGGAGGGCCGCCTGGAGCCCACACCCCGGCTTCGGGAGATCGTGCAGGCTCAGCTGGGTGGCTTGGGCGCCGATGAGAGGACCGCGCTGGAGCTGCTGGCCACCGACGAGCCGCTGGGGCTGGGGCGAGTGGCCAGCTTGATCAACCCAGAGGTGGTCGCGGTGCTGGAGCGCCGCGGCTTGGTGACCGTGGTGAACAGTGGCTGGCGGGCCGAGGTCTGGTTGGCCCACCCGATTTATGCCACGGTGGTGCGCGATCAGTTGCCCGAGGCCAATGCCTGCCAGTTGCGCCGCCGGCTGGCCAACACCCATTTACCCTGGAAGCGGCAGGACGACCTGCTGCGCGCCGGCATGCTGCTGCTGGACAGTGACCAGCCCGGTGCGCACGCCAGTTTGCTGGCCGACGCGGCGGTGCACGCTAACGCTCTGCTCGATCATGACAACGCCGCGCGCATGGCGCAGGCGGCGATCGATGGCAGCGACGGCCGGGATGGTTTGCGGGCGCACCTGGCCTTGCTGGAGGCGGTGCGCTGGCGGGGCCAGTCCGACGAGGCTGAGCAGGTGGCGGCGACTGCGGCGCCCTTTACCACTTCGGCGGAGGACCGGTCGCGGCTAGCTGTGCTGCGGGCCCTGAATTTGTTCTTCGGCTTGGGCCAGGTGGCGAAGGCCGAGGCGATGTTGCACAAGGCGGCCGCCGACGCGGCGGACAACGAGATGTGCCGGCGCACCAGCGCGGTTCATGGCGTGCTGGCGTTCTTCGCGGGACGTCCCCAGCAGGCCGCCGAGTCCGGTGTGGAGATCATGGCCTCGGAGGGGGCCAGCGCGGAGGCGGTGGTGTGGACCTCGGGCGTGACCGCCGCCGGGTTGGCCGCGCGGGGTCGCGGCACCGAGGCGCTGTCGGTGGTGGCGCAGGGCTGGGCGGCGTTGACCCGGTGCACGATCGAGCCGGAGCTGGCGTTGTGCCGCCAGCTCGTGGCGCATGGTGAGATGTCGGCGTTGTTGCAGGCGGGGCGGGTGCATGATGCCGTGGCTCGGGCCGCCGAGCTGCACCAATGGTGCATGGCCCAGCCGCAGTGGGCTGGCGATGGCCTGGCCGCCGCCCACATCGGGTGGTCGGCGCTGGCCGCTGGGCGTCCGCGCACCGCCATCCGCTGGCTGTCGGAGGCGGTGGCCGACCTGGGCCAGTGCGACCCAGGCGGTTTCGGCCCACTGTGCATCGCGTTGCTGGCCCAAACCCACGCCCAGCTCGGTGACGCCGCAGCCGCGCGGCGGCTGTTGGACACCGGTGGCGCGCGGCACCACTGCGTGGTGTTCGAGCCGGAGTGGCTGCTGGCCGAGGCCTGGCAGGCCGCCGCTGAGCACCGCTCCTGCCAGGCGACCGACCGGGCGTTGCGGGCGGCGTCACTGGCGGCCGGTATGGGACAGCGCGCCGTGGAGGCGCAGGCCTTGCACACCGTGGTCCGGTTGGGGCGGGCCAGCCAAGTGGTCGGCCGGTTGCGGCAGTTGGCCAGCCAGGTCGAGGGCCCGCTGGTGGCCGCCTACAGCGCGCACGCCCAAGCGGCGGCGGCGGGCGCGGGTGGAGCGCTGGATGAGGTGGTGGCCGAGTTCGAGACGATGGGAGTCCGCCTGCTGGCCACCGATGCCGCCGCGCACGCCGCCGCGGCGCACCTGCGTGCCGGTGATCGGCGTCGAGCGGCCGCCTCCACCGCCCGAGCCGCCGGCCTGGCCCGATCCTGCGAGGAGATTCGCACGCCAGCCATGGAGCAGCTGGCACCGCGACCGCTGACCAGCCGGGAGGGCGAGGTCTCCAGCCTGGTGGTGCAAGGCATGAAAAACCAGGCCATCGCCGAGCGGTTGGTGCTCTCAGTGCGGACAGTCGAGGCTCACCTGGCCAACGCTTACGCCAAACTCGGCATCAGCAGCCGCGCCGAACTGGCCCGAGCCCTCCGCACGGACTAGTCCGCCGCTCTAGTCTGGCCCGTCGCTTAGGCTGGGGGGCGTGCCTACTGTGTTGCTTGTCGAGGACGACGCCAGCATCGCCCAGCCGCTCTCCCGCGCCCTGCAGCGGGAGGGCCACGAGGTGGTGGTGATCGGTGACGGCCACGCCGCGCTGGCCCGTGCCAAGCAGCCCGAGGTTGCCCTGCTGGTGCTCGACCTCGGGCTGCCGGGGATGGATGGCCTGGACGTCTGCCGCCGGTTGCGCCGGGTGCGCCCCGAGGTACCGGTGCTGATGCTCACCGCCCGAACCGACGAGGTGGACTTCGTGGTCGGGCTGGACGCGGGTGCGGATGACTACGTGTCCAAGCCGTTCCGGTTGGCCGAGCTGCTGGCCAGGGTGCGCGCTTTGCTGCGCCGCAGCGTGCCGGACGCACTGGAGGCCGGTGGGGTGCGGATGGACCTGGCCGGGCGCCGGGTGCTCATCGACGGCGCCGAGATCGCGCTGGCGAACAAGGAGTTCGAGCTGCTACGAGTGTTGCTCTCCCGGCCGGGACAGGTGGTCAGCCGGGAGGAGATCCTGTGTGAGGTGTGGAAAGACCTGGAGCATAAGAACTCCAAGACGCTGGATATGCACATGTCATGGCTGCGCCGCAAGATCGGCAGTGGTCGGATCGCCACAGTCCGGGGAGTCGGGTTCCGCTTCGACGCCCTGTAGAAAAGCCTGGCAACTGGCGTAACGTTCCGGCGTGCGATGGAGGATTCTGCGGTCCACGGTGATCGCGGTGGCGATCACCGGGCTCATCCTGGGCGGCGCTCTGGTGTTCGTCTCCTGGCGACTGGCCGAACACAGCCCGGAGGCCCATCCAGTGCGCGCCCTCGCGCTGGCCTGCCTGCTCGTGGGCCTGTCGGTGGGGATCGGCGCGGCTATCGCCACCCACACCGCCCGGCGGCTGGCGGGGCCGCTGACAGACGTCGCCGAGCGGGCCGACCGGCTGGGGGCGGGGGATTTCCGCCCCGTGCCGGCCCGCTCCGGCATCCCGGAGCTCGATCGGGTGGCGGACCGGCTGGACAGCGCCGCGGCCGCGCTGGCCGAGCTCATCGCCCGGGAGCGGGCCCTCGTCGGTGACGTGTCACATCAGCTGCGCAGCCGACTGACCGCGCTGCAGCTGCGACTGGACGAGCTGGCCGCGCATCCCGACCCCGACATCGCCGAGGAGGCCGAGGAGGCGCTGGAGCAGGCCGAACGGCTCGGCGCGGTGCTCGATGACCTGTTGCGGGCCACCAAGGAGGCTCGGGCCGCCACCGCCGAGCCGGTGGAGCTGGCCGAGCTGCTCGGCGAGGTGCTCGCCGACTGGCAGCCGCAGGCCGATGCTGACCAGCGGACGCTGCGGTTGCGGGTAGCCGAGGAGCTGGTCGCCCGGGTCACCCCCGGCCGGTTGCGCGAGGCGCTCGGCGTGCTGATCGACAACGCGCTGCGGCACGGTGCCGGTGTGGTGACACTGTCCGCGCGCTGGACCGGGGTGGCGCCAGACCGGATGGTCGTGGTGGAGGTGACCGACGGTGGTGAGGGGGTGCCCGAGGAGCTGGCCGCGCACGTCTTCGACCGGGGAGTCTCGGGGGCGTCCTCGACCGGCGTGGGGCTGGCGCTGGCCCGGACGCTGGTCGAGGCCGACGGGGGGCGCCTTGAGCTCAGCTCGGCGCAACCCGCCCGGTTCGCCGTCTACCTGCGGGTACCGCGCGGTGAGGGGTTCATTGACGCGCCACGACCGGGTACCGACGTGGTGCGCTAAATCCTCAGGGGACCGGCACCTGACGGCGCACGTTCTGGTCCGGGAAGACGTACCGACGGAAGGCCCACCACCGGAACGCCATCGCCAGCAGCGTCCCGATCACATTGGCGCTGGCGAAGTCGGCGGCCTCCTGGCCGAGCAGGCTGACCTGGGGGACCTGCAGGTCCAGCACGTACCGTGAGATCCACAACGGGGTGGTGTTGAGCACCAGCCCGATGCCGCAGACCAGGAAGAACAGCGTGGCCTCGTGGCGCCGTTCCCGGCCGCCCCGGGTGCGGAAGGACCACTCCCGGTTCAGGACGTAGGACACGATGGTCGCCACCAGCACGGCGATGACCTTGGCGGTGACCGGCTTGGCCTCCAGCACCGTCAGCTTGAGCAGCGCGAACAGCGTGATGTCCACGACGTAGGTGATCCCGCCGACCATGGCGAACTTCACCAGCTCGCGGTGGCGGACCGCGATGTCGCGGTAGGGCTGCGGGATCCGGATGAGCACCACGTCGACCATGGACACCCGCGCAGTCTACGAAGTGTCCGCGGGAGCTCTCGCGCCCAGTCGAACTAGGCACACAGGATCACCGGTCCGCGCAGGGATCCTGGTAAATGACGCCGGGCGCGTACTGATTCCACGTCGCTCTGTCGAGCGATCCGCCAGCGCGCAGGCACGCTTCCCGTACCTCACCGCCGCGGAATCTGTCGAAGTGGGGCAGCGCCCACAACCTGACTGTCTTGTCGTCGCTGGTACTGGCCAGCGTGCGCCCGTCGGGGGAGAACGCAACCCCGTTCACCCCGGCGGTGTGGCCAGTCAGGGGTGAGCCGAGTGGCCGGGGTTGGTCGCGGTTGGTGAGGTCCCACAGCCGGATGGTCTTGTCGGTGCTGGCGGTGGCCAGGGTGCGCCCGTCGGGGGAGAACGCTACCGCGTTCACTGCGGCGGTGTGGCCAGTCAGGGGTGAGCCGAGTGGCCGGGGTTGGTCGCGGTTGGTGAGGTCCCACAGCCGGACGGTCTTGTCGAGGCTGGCGGTGGCCAGCGTGTGCCCGTCGGGAGAGAACGCCACCCCACGCACCAGGCTGGTGTGGCCGGTCAGGGGTGGGCCGAGGGCTCGGGGTTGGTCGCGGTTGGTGAGGTCCCACAGTCGGACGGTCTGGTCGACGCTGGCGGTGGCCAGAGTGCGCCCGTCGGGGGAGAACGCCACCCCGAACACCCCGTCGGTGTGGCCGGTTAAGGGCTGGCCGAGGGGTCGGGGTTGGTCGCGGTTGGTGAGGCTCCACAATCGGACGGTCTGGTCCTCGCTGGCGGTGGCCAGCGTGCGCCCGTCGGGGGAGAACGCCACTCCAAACACCGCGGCGGTGTGGCCGGTCAGGGGTGGGCCGAGCGGCCGGGGTTGGTCGCGGTTGGTGAGGTCCCACAGTCGGACGGTCTTGTCGGTGCTGGCGGTGGCCAGGGTGCGCCCGTCGGGGGAGAAGGCCACCGCATTGACCGCGTTGGTGTGGCCGGTGAGGGGTGGGCCGAGTGGCCGGGGTTGCTCGCTGTCGTTGAGATCCCACAAGATGATGGTCTGGTCGCCGCTGGTGGTGGCCAGGGTGCGTCCGTTGGGGGCAAAAGCCACTCCAATCACCTCGCCGGTGTGGCCGGTCAGGGGTGGGCCGAGTGGTCGGGGTTGGTCGCGACTAGTGACATCCCAGAGCCGGGCGGTTTGGTCGACGCTGGTGCTGGCCAGGGTGTGCCCGTCGGGGGAGAACGCCACCTCGTACACCGCGCTGGTGTGGCCGGTCAGCGGTGGACCGACTAGCCGGGGTTGGTCACGGTTGGTGAGGTCCCACAGCCGAATGGTCTGGTCGAGGCTGGCGGTGGCCAGGGTGCGCCCGTCGGGGGAAAATGCCACCCCAAGCACGGCGCTGGTGTGGCCGGTCAGCGGTGGGCCGAGTTGCCGGGGTTGCTCGCGATTGGTGAGGTCCCATAGCCGGGCGGTTTGGTCGGTGCTGGCGGTAGCCAGGGTGCGCCCGTCGGGGGAGAACGCCACCCCGTACACCGCCTCGGCGTGGCCGGTCAGCGGTGGGCCGAGTGGCCGGGGTTGGTCACGGTTGGTGAGGTCCCACAGCCGGACGGTCTCGTCGAGGCTGGCGCTGGCCAGGGTGCGCCCGTCGGGGGAGAACGCCACACCATGCACCGCGGCGGTGTGGCCGGTCAGCGGTGGGCCGAGTGGTCGGGGTTGCTCGCGGTTGGTGAGGTCCCATAGCCGAATGGTCTTGTCGAGACCGCCGGTGGCCAGGGTGCGCCCGTCGGGGGAGAACGCCACCCCGTACACCCCGTTGGTGTGGCCGGTCAGGGGTGGACCGAGGGGCCGGGGTCGGTCTGGGTCGGTGAGGTCCCACAGCCGGACAGTCTTGTCGTAACTGGTGCTGGCCAGGGTGCGCCCGTCGGGGGAGAACGCCACCCCGTACACCCCGTTGGTGTGGCCGCGCAGAGTCCTGAACCGCAAGGTTGAGGTGAGCGTCTGCCGCAGGTCGGCTCGGGTCTGCGAACTGGCGTCAAACTGTTTGGCGGCGATGCCGAATTGCAGGGCCCGCCGGGGATCCTGGTCACGGACCCGGTCTGCCTCGGCGATCAGGCCGCGGACGATGACGGCGTTTTCGGCGCCGCTGGCCCGGTGCTGTTGCCAGACGGCGATGCCAGCGGCGATGAGCCCGAGCACCAGCAGGGTCGAGAGCCCGGTGACGAAGCTGGTGTGGCGGCGGCGCCCAGCCCGGACGCGTCGGGCGGTGGCGTCGAGGAACGCCCGAGCGTCGTCGTTGAGCTCCACGATGGGTGGCGCAGCGGGGTTGCGGCCGCCGTCGCCGGCTATCCCCAAGATGGCCTGGGTGGCGGTGAGGCGCTTGTCGTCCCACAGATAGTGCTCGGACCGGCCGGCGCTGGCCCACTCCGCGGCCGCTTGCTCGACGGTGCGGGCGGCGCGGAGGGCGAGGGTGATGTCCGCGGTGGCGGTGTCCAGCGGGCGCCACCCGGTGAGCAGGGCTTCGTGGGCCACGGTGAGCCACACCTGGCCGTTGTCGTCGGTGTCGCTGAGCAGCAGGCGGCGGTCGATGAAGACCTCCAGCGCGACGCGCAGCGGCTCGGTGAGGCCGTCCAATCTGATCCGGCGCCGAGCGCGGCGGCCGGTCTCATCGACGGTGACCAGGCGGGTGAGTCCGTTCAATACCTCGCGTTCGGTCAGGCCACTGGATCGCGCGGCGGCGGTGAGCGCGGCGTCGGCATGCTGGGCCAGCGCGCCTTGGACGCCGCCGAGCTCGCGGTAGCGGGACAGGCTCAACGTGGCGCCGGCGGGCAGGCCGTCCGCCAGCTGGCGCAGCGTGAACGCCAGGAGCGGCAGGGCTTCGCCGCCGCCGGTGTCGGCGACCAGTACCGCCGCTAGTCCGTCATCAAGGCGCAGCCTGGCCACCTTGGCGGGTGCCTCGATGACGTCGCGCAACATCTCCCGGTCCAGCGGGGCCAACACGTACGCCTCGAGTCGCTTGCCGGCCAGCGCGGGGAGCCTGCGGAGGTCATCGAGGAACTCCGAGCGCGTGACCGCGACAATCTGCACCGGGCCGGCGACGGCGTTGCGCAGAAGTTCAGTGAAGCGCGCCACGGCGGCGGGGACCGTCCGGATGAACAGTTCCTCGGCCTGGTCGAGCAGCAACAGCAGCCGCCGCTGGTGCGTGCCCGGGGCGCGGGCCAGCAGGTCGTCGGCCACCCGGCGCAGGCCATCGGTACCGGCTTCGAGCCGGCTGCGGACCTCGCCCGCTGACCAACCCAACTCCAGGCGGTTCGCCGTGATCGCCAGCGCCCGGGCCAGCTCGGGCAGCGGATCGGTCCCCGGTAACAGCGTCGGCACCGCCAGCCACGCCGGGTCGCCGCTGAGCAGCGGCGCCACCGCTGCGTTGAGCAGTGAGGACTTCCCGCAGCCAGAGGGTCCGACGATAGCCAGCATCCCGCCGGTGCCGCCCAGGGCGCGCAACCGGTTGCCCACTTCGCGGGCCTCCGCCGCGCGACCGAAAAAAACCGCGCTGAGCGCCGCCGTGAACGGCTCCAACCCGGGGAAGGGATTGTCGCCCTCGCGCCATGTGCCGCTGCCGTCATCCAGCAGCCGCACCGTCTGCAGCACCCGGTCGCGGGCTTGCCGACGATCGGCCAGGTAGTCCACGTACTGCAGGCGCCGCATCAGCGGGTGCACCACGCCGGCCTCGGCTCGCAATGGGATGAGCCGGCAACCCCGCGCGCTCGCGATCCCCAGTTCCGCCGAGCACCAGTTCGACGCCAGAAACGACGACGTCACCACCCCGATCACCGCGTCGACGGCGCGCAGTTCGCGGTACAGGCGCTGCTCCCAGTCCTCGCCAGCGTCGATCCCGGCGCGCAGGTCGTGGTCGAGAAACGGCTCGTGACCGGCGGCCCGCAGCCATTCCGACACCTCGTCGGCGATCACCCGGTCGGGGGTGGCGTAGCTGATGAAGACGTGCGCCACGATCCCCCCGTCAACGTCTCGTCACTGGGATGGTAGCGGTGACCGCCGAGGCTATTCAGTCGCTGGTGCGGCAGATGCGGACGAACATGTCGCGGAAGCCGGCGATGCCACCGTACAGAGCACCGATCTCGAGCACCTGGATCCGCTCCAACGAGTCGGCGGCGGGAGACCGCGCTGGCGGGAGGTTGGCCCGCGCGCGGGCGAACGCGTCGTCGAAACTGAGCTTCTTCGAAAAGCCGGTGGCCTCGTCAGCACCCGGCGGGCACGGCCGGTCAGCATTGTCGCCGATGGCTCGGAGGTAGAAGTCGAGCTCCTCGCCGCACTTGCCGATGTCAACCTGGTCGGTGCCCTCGGCGTGATGAACCGTCACCGTGGGCTGGTCCTCGGGGAAGCGGACCGTGGTGGCCTCCCGGTAGGCGGTGACCTGCCGGGGCCAGATGCCCGGTCGCGTGCGGCGCAGCACGGTGAACTGCGCGGGAGCGACGTGCGGCGGGCTCTGGGTGATGTCGACGTCGAAGCCGGGCGTGGGCAGCTCGCCCTCGACGATGAGCAACACGCACTGGCGAGCGCGAAAGGCGCGGATCCGGGTCCGCGGGGCAAGCCCACCGGTGACCGTCATGGTTTCCCCTCGTGGGTAGCGGCCTGGGTGGCCGCATCGTCTGCTGTAACAGAGTCGCCACCCGGGCGCGTTGATACACAACTCGCGCTGATACACAACCTCAGCGTGGAGGACACACGACATGATTTATTCACTGTGGGTCCCGACCCTGGGGCGCTTGCGCCGCGGCTATGGATCAGGCGAGTGAATTGAGTCGTTACGGATGGGTTGCATAGCCCGCGTGGGTATCGCTTGGATGTTATTCTGGGATGGTCGCCGCCATGGGCGGCCGTAGCCGGGGTCTGGGGCAGTTGTGTTGCTTCCTGGGGGCGGTGGCTTCGTGGGTGGAGGCGCGGAGTGCAGTGAGAGCCACCGTGCGGTGACTCTTGTCAAACGAGGAGGAAAGATGCCTGTTTCTCAGCGGCTTGCCGCAGCGCTTGTCAACCTTGAGGCTGTGGACGTCTCCGTCATGAAAATCGGCACGCCGGGTCACGGCATGAACGTCGCAGGGGGTTGCTACGACTGCTCCTGTTACTGCTACTGCGACTGTAGCTGTAGCTGCAGCTGCTGTGACTAGATAATTGCTGCGTGGCGAGAGTGGGGGTCGGTCGCGTTGGCCCCCACCCTCGATTTCGCATGTATATCTGCCGGTCACGGTAGACAAATCTGGGGGAGAAGACTCGAATGCGACCTCGGCTGGGGGAGGACGTTCGGTATGTGCCGTGCCCGGATGGCGTGTACCTGCGCGGTGACTGCGGGGTGTGCACCCTGCAAGGGACCACAGCGCACGCATGGCTGACGCGGTTGCACCCGTTTCTGACCGGTGACCACACCCTTGAGGAGCTGACTGAGGCATTGCCCGCCGGTCAGCGTGACATGGTGGTTCAGCTCGTGCGGACGTTGCATGAGCAGGGGTTCGTCATTGACGCGCGGGCGGACCAGCCGCATTCCCTGACTGTGGCGGAATGCCATACCTACGCCGAAGAGATCGGCTTCGTGCGGTACTCGCTGGACTCGGCTGAGCACCGGTTCCAACGCTACCGACAAGCACGCGTGACGATGCTCGGCGATGGGCCGGTGCTTACCGCGCTGCTGGACGCCGGTCTCCGGTCGGGGTTGCGTGATGTGCGCGTCGTCGGGTGCGGTCCGGCGCACGTTGCGCGGCTGCGGGAGGTGGTGCGGCGGGCTCGTCGGGACGGGGACCAGCATGTCGCGATCGACCAGCCGGCACCGGTCACCGACGGCGCGCTCACCGCGCTGGTCGAGGCGTCGGAGGTGGTGCTCCAGGTCTGCGCCCCCGGGGGCTGGGCGGATCTTGTGACGGTGGCGCGGGAGTGCGGGCGGATGGGCAAGGTTCTCGGTCAGGTCCTGGTGGACCAGGAAGAGGCGTGGATCGCCCCGGTGGGTCGTTCCGGGGCGGAGTCGGGTTGGCGGCGTCTTCGCGCGTTGCGGTCAGGGTGTCCAGACTCAGGATGCCCAGACCAGGACGCGGACAAGGACTCTGGCGGGATAGCCGGGGGACAGGCCGGTTGGTTGACCGGACCGGTGCCCATTCTGATCGCCGCTCAGCTCGCGCTGGGCTGTTTCCGGCACCTCACGGGGATGGCGGAGCTGCCCCGGCACGCCGCTGAGGTGACCCAGCCCGTGATGACCCGGGTGGACCTGAGGACCCTGGACACTCGGACACACAGTTTCGTCGCGCATCCGCTCGCGAAGCCCGCCGAGACGCCCACGGAGCGGGAGATCCATGCCGCGATCGAGGCGTACGCGTCGGGACCGCCGATCGCGCCGGGGGAGCTGCTGGAGCGCGGCGGGACGGTTCTGGACGCCCGTTGCGGGCTGTTCGGCCGGCTCGATGAGGACGAGCTGACCCAGTTGCCGCTGTGGGTGTGCCGGGCGAGTATCTCTGACCCGTGCGGTCTGCTGCCCGGGTGGTTGCCGCCGCCGGTGGTGATCGGACACGGGTTGGACCGCGACGCTGCCCGGCTGAGCGCACTGCTCTCGGCTTTCGCCGCTTACGGCAGCCTGACCGTCGACCGGCGCCGGCTGACCGGTAGTGCCCCCGGGGGCGGCGCTGCGGGCGATGCCGGTCTGTGGGGCATGGACCTGAGCACCGGTCGGCCGAGGGTGGTGCCGGCGGTCGCGGCGCTGCCGGCGCTGGGCGGCGTGGTCGTTCCCTACCGGCCGCCGATCGGCGCGGCGGCCGGCCTGAGCTGGAACGAGGCGGTGTCGGCGGCCCTGAACCAGCACTGCGAGCTGTTGCTGGCCGACCGGCTCGCGGTGGCCGATCGGCCCTGCCCCCGGCTGGATCCGGCCCACTGGGAGAACGACGAGCGCGTCTTCCGGCTGCTGCGGCTGCTCACGGCGGCGCGCGAGCCGGTGGAGGTCTATGACCTGAGCGGTCTTCTCGGGCTGTCGGCGTGCGCGGTCCTCGTTGGTGGCGCCACCGTCGCCCTCACCTGCGGGACCACCATGGCCGGCGCGGTGGGCACGGGGCTGGAGCGCGCGCTGCTGGCCTGGCAGGCCCGCCGCGAGAACCAGCCCGACTACGCGCCGCCGGTCGTCCCGCAGCTGGCTGGGCGGTTGCGCGCACCGGCGCTCGCCGGTCTGGTTGCCGGCTCAGCCGGCGCTGCCCCGCCGCCTATCGAGGACACCGGGATCAGCACTCCGCTCGACGCGCTGCGGGCGGCGGGGCACACGCCGGTGGCCGTGCCACTGGACCACGATCCCGAGGCCACCCGGATCCTCCCCTACATCGTCCTGGTGGTGCTCTGTCGTGACTGAAACCCTGATCGCACCGATCGGCGGGCCACCCGCTGCCGCCAGCGGACCCATCGCCCTACTCGGATCGGGCGTGCTCTACGAAGTGATCCAGTCTGCGCTGGACACCCGACCGGAACACCGCGCCGCGCTGTCCGCCGTCGGCCCCGCAGTGCTCGTCGTGGTAGGCGAGGACACCGCGGACCCCGACACCGCGGTGCCCAGGTTGCCGGTGCGGTGGGAACCTGGGCACGTACTGCTGGGCCCCGCGCGACTGCCCGGCGTACCGGGCTGCCCCACCTGCGCCGAGCGGCGGCGCCGGCGGAATCGGCTCGACTGGGCGAGCTACCAGGCGATGCGCGAGCGCTTCGGGGCGGAGCTGGCCGCGCGGGGTCCAGGTCCGCTCGGTGGCGTCACCGCCGGGGTGCTCGCCGCGCTGGTGGTCACGGAGGCAACCTGCCTGGCGCGTGACCCGCACTCGGCGCGGACCCGCAACGCGCTGCTGAGCGTAGCCGTGGAGACGGCGCGGATCTCCCGGCATCCGATCCTGCCCGACCCGTTGTGCCCCGAGTGCTCCGCGCTGCCCCTCGACTCACCCGAGGCGGCCCGGATCGTCCTGCCCTCGGTTCGCAAGCCCGCGCCCGGCACGTTCCGGGTACGGGACGCCGCCGCGGCGCTGCCGGCTCTGGAGCGGTTGTACACCGACCCCGAGACCGGGGTCATCGCCCACCTGAGCACCGGGATGGTCGGTGGCTGCGCGATCAGCATGGCCGCGCTGGAACCCGCCACCTCGCGCTCCGCCGGCCAGTCCGGCTGCGGGCGCGCCCTGAGCTTCCGCACCGCCAGGTTCTCCGCCCTGACCGAGGCCCTCGAGCGGTACGCGGGCCGGGCGCCGCGGGGGCGGCGGACGGCGGTGCGCGCACGCTACGTCGACGTCGTGGATCACGCCGTGGACCCGACCACCTTCGGGCTGTTCCCCGACGAGCGCCACGACCTGCCCGAGTTCCCTTACCGCCGCTATCACCCGGAACGGGAGCTGCCCTGGGTGTGGGGTTACTCCTTCGCGCGCCAGGAACCGGTGCTGGTACCGGAGAACCTGGCCTACTACACCCACGGTTCCCACGCGGGCGCGGACGAGTTCATCTACGAGGTCTCCAACGGGTGCGCGCTCGGTGGCTGCCTGGCCGAGGCCGTCCTCCACGGGCTGCTGGAGATCGCCGAACGGGACGCGTTCCTCATGACGTGGTACGCCCGGCTGCCCGCTCCCCGGGTCGATCTCGACTCAGCTGCGGACCGGGCGATCCCGCTGCTGGCGGAGCGGGTACGGCAGACCCTCGGGTACGACATCCTGGCCTTCGACACCACCCTCGAACACGGCATCCCCAGCTTCTGGCTGCTCGCGGTGGACGCCCAGCCCGACCCGGTCCGGATGACAGCACTGTGTGCCGCGGGCGCGCATCTGCTTCCCGAACACGCCCTGCTGGGGTCACTGTGCGAGCTGACGTCCGCACTCGGAGCCAGGCTGGCCGAGTACCCCGATCGGGACACCGCCGAGGCCGCCCGCCTGCTCGCCGACCCGGACGCGGTCCGCACCATGGACCAGCACGGGCTGCTCTACTCCCAGCCGCGGGCATTCGAGCGGCTCGCCTTCCTGCCCCTCGACGGGCCGGGCCGGCCCCTGGCCGACGTCGCCAGCCGGTCGCGCTGGCCGGCGCGCTCCGATCTGGCCGAGGATCTGGGTGCGCTGGTCGGGCGTTACCTGGACACCGGCCTGGACGTGATCGTGGTGAACCAGAGCACTCCGGAGCACCAGGCCGGCGGCCTGTCCTGTGTCAAAGTGCTGGTCCCCGGCACCCTGTCGATGACATTCGGGCACCGCTTTCGCCGCACCGACGGCATCCCCAGGCTGCTGTCGGTCCCTCGCCTGCTCGGCTACCGCGTCCGCGACCTGCGGCCGGATGAGATCAACCCGCACCCGCACCCGTTCCCCTGACTGGGAGGCAACGGCACGGGTAGGATCGCCGACTCGTGGATCCTCGTACCGGCTTGCCCGTCGTCGGCATGGTGGGCGCCGGGCAGCTGGCCCGGATGACCCACCAGGCCGCCGTGGCGCTGGGCCAGTCCCTGCGGGTGCTGGCCACCGGCCCGGACGAGCCGGCGGCGCTGGTGGCCGCCGATGTGGTCCTCGGCCGGCCCGACGACCTCGGTGCGCTGCGCCGGTTCGCGGTGGGCTGCGACGTGCTCACCTTCGACCATGAGCACGTCCCCACTGAACATCTGCGGGCGCTGGTTGCCGAGGGGGTGCGGGTGCATCCGGGACCGGACGCACTGCGCCACGCCCAGGACAAGTTGGTGATGCGCCGGGCACTGGCCGCCCTCGACGTGCCGGTCCCACCGTTTCGGGAGGTGACCCGGCCGGGTGACGCCGTGCTGTTCGGTGCTGAGCACGGCTGGCCGTGCGTGCTCAAGGCGGCCCGCGGTGGTTATGACGGGCGGGGGCTGTGGCTGCTCACCAACCCCACCAGCGCGTCCCGGGTGGTGGGGGAGCGGCTCGCTGCGGGCACCCCGCTGCTGGTCGAGCAGCGAGTGACGATGCGCGGGGAGCTGTCCGCGCTGGTGGCCCGCTCGCCGTTCGGGCAGGGCGCGGCGTGGCCGGTGGCGCGCACCGTGCAGCGGGACGGGATCTGTGTCGAGGTTCTCGCCCCGGCACCCGGCCTGCCCGCCGAGCTCGCGCAAGCCGGCCAGCAGTTGGCGCTGCGGGTGGCGGGGGAGCTGGGAGTGGTCGGCGTGCTGGCCGTCGAGCTGTTCGAGACGCCCAGCGGGGCCTTGCTGGTGAACGAGCTGGCGATGCGGCCGCACAACAGTGGGCACTGGAGCATCGAGGGCGCGGCGACCTCGCAGTTCGAGCAGCATCTGCGAGCGGTGCTGGACTATCCGCTGGGGTCCACCGCCCCGCGCGCCCCGGCGTGTGTGATGGCCAACGTGCTGGGCGCCGGCACCGCATCCACTGTGGGCCCGACGATGGGTATGGATGAGCGGGTGCACCACCTGATGGCCCGCTACCCGCAGGCGAAGGTGCACCTGTACGCGAAGCCGGAGCGACCCGGGCGCAAGATCGGGCACGTCACGGTGCTCGGCGCGCGACCGGCGCCGGCGCGCGAGGTAGCGGTCGCCTCGGCGGCCTTCCTGGCCACCGGGACCTGGCCGGACGGCCACCCAGTGCACGGGCGGGAGACGTCGTGAGTCTAGTCGGTGTGATCATGGTTGGGGTGATCATGGGAAGCGACTCGGACTGGCCGGTGATGCGTGCCGCCGCCCAGACTCTCGAGGAGTTCGGCGTGCCCCACGAGGTGTCGGTGGTCTCCGCGCACCGCACCCCCGCTCGGATGCTCGACTACGCCCGCGACGCCGCGAGCCGAGGGCTGAAGGTGATCATCGCTGGGGCCGGCGGGGCGGCGCACCTGCCCGGCATGGTGGCCTCGGCGACGGTGCTGCCGGTGATCGGCGTGCCGGTGGCGCTGGCGCACCTGGGCGGGTTGGATTCGCTGCTGTCCATCGTGCAGATGCCCGCTGGGGTGCCGGTCGCGACGGTGTCAGTCGGCGGTGCGCGCAACGCCGGGCTACTCGCGGTCCGCATCCTGGCCGCCTCGGACCCGGCACTCGCGCGGCGGATGCTGGCCTTCCAGCACGAGCAAGCCCAGCGAGTCCTCGACTCCGACGCCGCGTTACGCGCCACACTCAAAGAGCACCCTCGCCCGTGAGTGGTCTCATGGATGCTTGTGCACCTTCCCGACGCCGGGGTAGAGCAACTCCAGCGCGGCTGAGGTGACCCTGCGGCGCAGCCCGCCGAGTGCGCCGTGGTCGGCCAGTGCGGCGCGGGCCGCCAGCCATCCGCAGGCGCCGTGCACACCGCCGCCGGGATGCGCTGCGGCACTGCCCAGATACAGCCCCGGCACCGGTGTCTCCGCTCGCCCGAGACCCGGCACCGGGCGGAACATCAGCTGCTGATGCAGCTGCGCGGTGCCGCCGTTCACCGCGCCGTGCACGAGGTTGGCGTCGTCGCGCTCAAGGTCACCGGGACGCTGCACGATTCGCTGCAGCACCTGGGTGCTGAACCCCGGCGCGAAGCGTTCCAGCACCTCCTCAACCCGCTGGGCGAGCAAGTCCGCCGACGCGTCGTCAGAGATCCCCCGGGGCAGGTGCGTGTACGCCCAGGCGCTTTCGGTCCCGGCGGGTGAGCGGCTGGCATCAGCCGTGGTCATGTGCCCCACCAGCAGGAACGGCGCGCGCGGGATGACACCGTTGTCGATATCGGCGGACCAGTGCGCCATCTGGTGCACGTCAGCGCCGACGTGCACCGTGCCGGCGCCGCGCGCGCCCGGCGCCCGCCACGGGATCGAGCCGCGCAACGCCCAGTTGACCTTCACGACCGGGCTGTCCCACTGGAACCGCTCCAGATCCTCCCGCAACGCGGCGGGAACGGCGTGCGCCGGCAGCACCGCGCCGCCGACCCGGTCGGTGGCTTCCAGGAGACACACGTCCCAGCCCGCATCGGCTAGCACCGTGGCCGCGACTAGGCCGTGGTGGCCGCCGCCGATGATGACGGCGTCTAGGGAGGGTGCCGCCATGGGGGCACCCTCCCATGTGAGTGGCGATGCGACCTATCACTCGCATCGCCACTCACGGGTACTCTTACTCGTGCCGCAGCTCCGTGTGCCGATCCCGACCCGGGTCGTCGTCCTGGTGTCCGGTGCCGGGACACTGCTGCAGGCTTTGCTGGACGCCGAGGGTCCGGACTATCCCGCCCAGGTCGTCGCCGTTGGCGCTGACCTGGCTGACGCCGGGGGGCTGCGACGGGCGGAGGATCACGGGCTGCCCACCTTCGTCGTCGAGCTGGCTCGTTATCCCGACCGGGCGTCTTGGGACGCCGCGCTCGCCGAGGCGCTCGCCGCGCACCAGCCGGATCTGGTCGTCACAGCGGGGTTCATGAAGATCCTGGGCACGGTTTGTCTGGACCGCTTCGGTGGTCGCATCATCAACACTCACCCCGCGCTGCTGCCCGCCTTCCCCGGCCTGCACCCCGTGGCTCGCGCGCTGGCGCACGGGGTGCGGGTGACCGGCGCGACCGTGCACCTGGTGGACGCCGGCGTGGACACCGGCCCGATCCTGGCCCAGCGCGCCGTCGAGGTGCTGCCCGGCGACACTGAGCAGCGGCTGCACGAGCGGATCAAGATCGTGGAGCGGCGGCTGCTGGTGGACGTCGTCGCGGACGTGGCCCGCCGGGGGTGCACCGCCCCCGGCGGAACCGAAGGATAAGGTCGTACTGTCATGAACCCCGAAGGCCGTCGTGCGGTGCGCCGGGCGCTGCTGAGCGTGTCGGACAAGAGCGGGCTGCTTGAGCTGGCCACGGGATTGCACGCGGTCGGGGTCGAGATCTTCTCCACCGGCTCGACGGCGAAGGTGCTGCTCGACGCGGGGGTGCCGGTGACCCGGGTCGAGCAGCTCACCGGTTTCCCGGAGTGCCTGGACGGGCGGGTCAAGACCCTGCACCCCCGGGTGCACGCCGGGTTGCTCGCCGACACCCGCAAACCTGAGCACCTGGCCCAGCTGGCAACCCTGGACATCGCGCCGTTCGAGTTGCTGGTCGTCAACCTGTACCCGTTCGAGGCAACCGTGGCCTCCGGGGCCGGGTTTGACGAGTGCGTCGAGCAGATCGACATCGGCGGCCCGGCGATGGTGCGGGGCGCCGCGAAGAACCACCCCTCGGTGGCCGTGGTGGTGGACCCGGCGGCCTACCTCGACGCGCTGGACGCGGTCCGGGCGGGTGGGTTCACGCAGGTGCAGCGTCAGGCGCTGGCCGTGGCCGCGTTCCGGCACACCGCGGACTACGACATCGCCGTGGCCTCCTGGCTGGGGTCGTCAGCTTCAGGCGATGCCGAGTTCCCCCCCTGGGTGGGCGGCACCTGGCGGCGCGCGGCGGGGCTGCGCTACGGGGAGAACCCGCACCAGCGGGCCGCCCGGTACGTCGCCGGTGACGCGCGGGGGCTGGCGAACGCGCGGCAGCTGCACGGCAAGGAGATGTCCTACAACAACTACGTCGACGCCGACGCGGCCTGGCGGGCCGCGCACGACCACGACGGCGCCTGCGTGGCGATCATCAAGCACGCCAACCCGTGCGGTATCGCGGTGTCGAGCTCCGGGGACGTCGCCGAGGCGCACCGCGGGGCGCACGCCTGCGACCCGGTGAGCGCGTTCGGGTCGGTGATCGCGGTGAGCCGTGAGGTCACCGTCGAGCTGGCCGAGCAGGTGAGCGAGGTCTTCACCGAAGTGCTGCTGGCGCCGTCCTACGCCGAGGGCGCCCTGGACGTGCTGACCCGCAAGAAGAACCTGCGGCTGCTGGTCGCCTCGCCCCCCGAGCGCGGCGGTGTCGAGTTCCGCGCGCTGTCCGGCGGGCTGCTGCTACAAACCCGGGACGCGATCGATGCCCCCGGCGACGATCCGGCGTCCTGGACGCTGACCACCGGCGCCCCCGTGGACCGGCCAACCCTGACCGACCTGGCCTTCGCCTGGCGCGCCTGCCGAGCGGTGCGCTCCAACGCGATCCTGCTCGCCACCCGGCAGGCGACTGTCGGCATCGGGATGGGGCAGGTGAACCGGGTGGACGCGGCCCATCTCGCGGTCAGCCGAGCCGGGCCGCGGGCGAATGGCTCGGTGGCCGCCTCCGATGCTTTCTTCCCGTTCGCCGACGGGCTGGCGGTGCTGCTCGACGCCGGGGTCCGCGCCGTGGTGGCGCCCGGCGGATCGGTCCGCGACGCCGAGGTGATCGCCGCCGCAACGGCCGCCGGAGTACAGCTCTACCACACCGGCACCCGCCACTTCGCTCATTGACCTGGGCTCATTGACCTGGGCTCATTGACCTGGCTCATTGACCTGGCTCATTGACCCCGCACTACTCGTGTCCGCAGTGCGATTCGAAAGCGATTCGACGCTGATAAGATGTGGCCATGCCGGCCCGATCCACCCCTCTTTATCTCGGTGACGAGCTGCGCGCGCAGGCTGAGTGGGCCGCCGAAGTATCCGGTTTGTCCCTGTCGGCCTGGGTGCGGGAAGCGATCGAGGCCAGGTTGGGCCACGACACGAAGATCGCTGCCGGCCTGGCTGCTGTGCGTGAGTTCGAGCGGGACCGCGGTCCCATCCCTCCCGAACTGGACGCGCTCGCCCGTCGGGAGCTTAATGTTCGCCCGACACCGGCAGGCCGTCTCTCGAGGCGTCATCCCCGTCGTGCCTGCACCGGTGATCTGGCAGGTGTGGCGCGATGGCACGACTCGCCCGCTTCAGTAAGGCGAGATTCGTCATCCCCCGGGTGTAGTGACCAACGCGACCACAGCGCTAAGGGCGCAGCAGCACGACCAGCAGGACGATCAGCGCGGCCGGCCCGGTCGCCGCGGCGAGCAGGCTGATCAGGCGCAGGGTTTGTGGCCACTCGGTAATCGCCACTCGGATCGTGGTGCCGACTTCGTCAGCTAGACTCACAGTGATCGCCTCCCTGGGTATGTGGTTGCCGTCGGGTTCAGGTTCGGCCACCGCACCCAGCGGGACAATGGTTGTTCCTGAGTTGCGGTGGGTGTGCAACTACCGTGCAATGATCTACGTCGCTGAGGTGGCTGTGTCATAGTCACCAGCATTGTTGTGGAATCACGCATTCGGGAGTGGCGATGGTTGGGACAGCGCTTGAATCGGCCGTGGCAGCGGACGTCGATCCTGCCCGGCGTGCGTATGCGATCGGTCGGGTGCGTGAGGCGGTGCAATCCCGCGCCGGCTTCACGGTCGGCGACTCGGCCGTGATTCGAGACGTGATCAGACAGGATTGGGAGACGATGCTCCGCCAGGGAGTGGATCCCCGTGACGTGACTCCCCGGTTCCTGGATTCACGAGAGCTGGAGAGCCTCCAGGACGACCCGGATCTGGCCCTGACGTGGCGGCTGCTGGTCCAGCAGCTGGGGCTGGTGCGCAACTCGGAGTTCATGGCGACGGTCTGCGATGCCCACGGGCGCGTGGTGCGGACCGGCGGCAACCCGAAGGTACGCGACGAAGCTGACCGCCACGGTTTCCGCTGCGGCGCGCAGTGGGCCGAGATGGGCACCAACGGGATCAGGCTGGTGGCCCAGTCCCAGCTCGCAGGCGCGCAAATCTACGGGCCGGAGCATTGGCTGGATTTCCAGGCCCGCTGGACGTGTACCGCCGCCGGGGTCTACGACCCGCGCACGCGTCCTGGCCGTCTCGTCGCGGTGATCAACGTGACTGGCCCGTGGGCGAAGGTGCACGGCGACACGCTGGGCTGGCTGTGTCTGATCGCCCGGTGCATCGAGAACGAACTGCGCACCGCCGGACACCGCGGCCAGTGGGGGCCGTTGATGGCGGCCGCGGGACCGCTGGATCGGATCGAGGGCCCGGTTCTGGTGATCGACAGTCGCGGTGTGGTGGTGGCTGCGCACGAGTGGAGCGTGCGGCCGGGAGATCGGGTGATCCTCCCGAAGACGGCACGACTCGCGCCTGGCCGGGTCCACCTGCCACCACTGGGTGAGTGTGTGCTGGAACCCCTGCCGGGGCGCGGATGGCTCGTCCGGTCCGCGCGCCGCGACGAGGACCGGCCCGTCATCCGGGTCAGCGTCGACCCGCTCCAGCGGCGGCTGCGGGTGACCGGCCCGAACGTGTCCTGGGAGTCGCGAGTCAGGCCGTTGCACGCCAAGATCCTGCAATGCCTCGCCGGTTGTCGCGATGGCCTCACCCCGGTCGAGCTCCAGGCGGCCCTGTACGGCGCGGGCGCCAACACCTGCGTGTCCCCTGAAATGAGCAAGCTGCGCAAGGAACTCGGCTGGTTGCTGCATCACCCCTCGCGCATGCCCGGCAAGAACACCTACCGACTCGACGACAACATTGATGTCGACATTCGATAGTGGAGGCTTACGCCGATTTATCCGCCATGATCGCCAAAACTGAGCCGTGACCGTGCGGTTCCGCACTGTGACGCCTCACTTTCGGCGATCTAGCTACGGCTACGGCAGGATGAGGCTGACGTGGTCGACGCAGTGCTACTGAGGCACTGCCTCGGTGGTGGCGCTCGGATAAGGCAGTGTTGGTGCCGGCGGTGGGATTCGAACCCACACTGGCGGGTTCCTAGGACCCGTGCCTCTGCCGTTGGGCTACGCCGGCGCGTGGTGACGAGGGTACGGGGTCAGACGCCGAGGTCTTTGCGCAGTTTGGCGACGTGGCCGGTGGCACGGACGTTGTACAGGGCCCGTTCGATGCGGCCCTGGGGGTCGATCACGAAGGTGGATCGGATGACGCCGGTGACGGTCCGGCCGTACATCTGCTTCTCGCCGTAGGCGCCGTAGGCGGTGAGCACCTGGCGGTCCACATCGGAGAGCAACGGGAAGGTGAGGCCCTCGGCGTCGCGGAACTTCGCCAGCTTCGCCGCCGGGTCCGGCGAGATGCCGAGCACGGCGAACCCGGCCGTGTCGAGCTCGGCGAGGTTGTCCCGGAAGTCGCAGGCCTGCTTGGTGCAGCCCGGAGTGCTGGCCGCCGGGTAGCAGTAGAGCAGCACAGAACGGCCGCGGTAGTCCGACAGCGAGATGGGCTCGCCATCCGCGTCGGGCAGGCTGAACTCCGGGGCGGCGTCGCCGGGGGACAGCGTGGCGTTGTCGGTCACGAGGTCGGACGGTACCGCCCGCATGGGGTGGCTTCGCCACAGGGCGCATGGGTGGCTACGGTGTGCCGGACCCAATCCCCCGCGCGAGGAGGACCCATGGCCCGCGACGCCGACACCATTGAACGCGACATCGAGCAGGCCCGCGATTCGCTGGCCGCGACGCTGCAGGAGCTCGGCACCCGGGCTGATCCCCGGCGCTTGATGGAGACCGGCAAGGAGCAGGTGCAAACCACCCTCGGCAACCCGACGGTGCGCTACTCGCTGATGGGTGCCGGTGCGCTCATCGTGCTGGTGCTGTTGCGCAAGCTCTTCCGCTGAGTTCGAGCGCCACCACGGCGAAGGACTCCCTGTCCAGCCGCAGGGAACGTTGCGCTGTGGTGGTCTCCCCGGACGCGAGCAGAACCTGAGTGGGCTGGCCGTCCAGCGCCACGGTGGCTGGCCGCGCGCTCAGGTTCACCACTACCCGCAGCGCACCGCGGTGCAGCACCAGCGTGCGGGCTTCCTCGTCCGCATCCACGGCCAGGGCGTCCAGCCGTGTGTCGGACAGCTCCGGGCGACGCTTGCGCAGCGCGATCAGCTCCCGATAGGTGTGCAGCAGCGTGGCGTGGGGCTCGGTACCCGGTTCGGACCAGTCCAGCTGGGAGCGTCGAAAAGTCCGTTCGTCGTTCGGGTCGGGCACATCCGTCTCTTCCCACCCGTGCTCGGCGAACTCGGCGTAGCGGCCGCGGCGGATGGCCTCCCGCAGCTCCGCGTCGGGCATGAACGAGAAGAACTGGAACGGGGTGGCCGCGCCCCACTCCTCGCCCATGAAGATCATCGGAGTGTAGGGGGAGCACAACACCAGCGCCGCGCCGCAGGCCAGCAGTCCGGGGGACAGGGTGGCCGAGATCCGGTCGCCGGTGGCGCGGTTGCCTACCTGGTCGTGGTTTTGCAGGTAGGCGAGGAATTTCCAGCCGGGCAGGTGCGCGGTGTCCACCGGGCGGCCGTGGGAGCGCTGCCGGAAGCCTGACCAGCGCCCATCGTGGAAGAACGCGCCGCGCAGGGTGCGGGCCAGCTCGGGCAGCGCGCCGAAGTCGGCGTAGTAGCCTTGCCGCTCACCGGTCAGCGTGGCGTGCAGACAGTGGTGGATGTCGTCGTCCCACTGTGCGCTCAGTCCGTAGCCCCCGGCGGCGCGCGGGGTGACCAGCCGAGGGTCGTTGAGGTCGGACTCGGCGATCAGCGACAGCGGCCGTCGCAGGTGCGCGGCCAGGGTGTGCACCTCGGTGGCCAGTTCCTCCAGCAGGTGGGTGGCCCGGGTGTCGCGCAACGCGTGCACGGCGTCCAGCCGCAGCCCGTCCAGGTGGTAATCCCGCAGCCAGGCCAACGCGTTGTCGATGACGTAGCGGCGCACCTCGTCCGACTGCGGGCCGTCCAGGTTGAGCGCCGGGCCCCAGAGGTTGCTCCCAGCGAAGTACGGGCCGAAGCGGTCCAGGTAGGCGCCGGAGGGGCCGAGGTGGTTGTGCACCACGTCGAGAACCACGCCCAGCCCGCGGGCGTGGCAGGCGTCCACGAAGCGCTTGAAGGCGTCGGGCCCGCCGTAGTTCTCGGTGACGGCGTACCAGCTCACCCCGTCGTAGCCCCAGTTGCGCGGCCCGTCGACGGCGTTGACCGGCATCACCTCGACCAGGTCGACGCCCAGTTCGGTGAGGTGGCCGAGGCGCTCGATCGCGGAGTCGAAGGTGCCCGCCGGGGTGAATGTCCCGATGTGCAGCTCGTAGAGGACGCTGCCCGCCAGCGCCCGGCCGGTCCAGCGGTGGTCGGTCCACGCGAAGGCGCTGTGGTCATAGACCCGCGACGCCGCGTGCACCCCGCCCGGCTGCCACCGGGATCGGGGGTCGGGTAGCGGCGTGTCCTCCTCGTCCAGCAGGAACGCGTAGTCGCTGCCTGATCTGGCGGCATCGACGCTGGCCCACCACCAACCGCCGGAGGAGCGGGTCATCTCGTGCTCGGCGCCGTCGAGCACGACCCGTACCCGCTGGCGCTGCGGTGCCCACACCGTGAAGTCCATAAGCACCGATCTTGTCAGGGTCGCGTGGCATTGTCTGGCCATGACCGTGGCAAGGGGGCAGCATGGGGGCATGGCTACTGGGCTGGACGGGTTCGGTCCCTCGGGGGAGTTCACCGTCGAGGATCTCGAGCGGATGCCCGACGACGGGCGCCGCTACGAGCTGCTGGACGGAGTGCTCGTCGTGAGCCCCGCACCGGGAGTGTGGCACCAGGAGGTGGCGGGGACGCTGTACCGCCTCCTGTACGAGGCGTGCCCGCCGGAGCTGCATGTGGTGATCGCGCCGTTCGAGTGGCGACGTGGGCGGGGGACCGCGTTGCAGCCGGACCTGCTGGTGGCGCACCGGGGTGATCTGCTGGCCGTTGAGGGCGGTGGGTTTCTGGCGCAACCTCCGGTGCTCGCCGTGGAGGTGCTCTCGCCAAGTACCCGGCGGATCGACCGACTGTCGAAGTGCTCCGCCTACGAGGAGGCCGGCGTCGCCTCGTACTGGCTGGTCGACCCGGATCCGCAAACGCCCTCGCTGCGCGCGCTGGACCTGGTGGACGGCCGATATGTCGAGGTCGGATGCCCCTCGAGCGAGCAAGCCTGGCACGCGACGCGGCCGTTCCCGGTCACCATCACACCCGCGGACCTCGTCGCCGGGCTGCGCCGAGACTGAGGGTGCGCTAGCCAGTACCCGGTCTCGGGGCAGCCGCTCTACGGTGGGACTGGGACTTGAGGCCGGGAGGGCGTCATGCTGTACGTCTTTGGGTTCGCGCGGATCTCCGTCGTGATGGGCGACCTGTACTTCGTCGATCCCGACCCGCTGCCGGGCCAGGAAGGCGCCGAACGCGGGGTTCGCCTTGAGATACGGCTGCTCGAACCGGGCGAGCTGAAGGGCTCGATCTACTCGGCTCGGCCGATCGTGGTCGACCGGCCCGTCTGGAGAGTCGACCTCCTGGAGGCCGTGACGAGTCCCCCGGGTAGCTTGGACCGGGCCCACCACCACCCGGCCTTCTCCGGGTGGGATCCGAGCCCGCGCTCCTTCGTCGAGGGGTTGTCGACCAAGCCGCTGGAATGGGTGGCCGCCCGGTTGTCTGATCTCGACGCCCTCCTCGAACA
>JBDTAX010000216.1:0-19204 GCA_039924425.1 Pseudonocardiaceae bacterium | reverse complement strand
GCTGTAGCGCGCCACCATCGACAGCAGCGCCGCGGCCTGCGCGGCGGACAACGCCGCCGCCGCCCCACCACCCGGAGCCGGCACCCGCGCGGCCAGCTGATCCAGAAAATCGCCGATCGTGTCATCTTTCATGAAGCGCTCCTGGGGGCAGTGTTCACTTCTTATAGCTAAGCTGTCTGTGGATAGGCGAGCGTTCGCGATCGTGAGTAGCCAGGGAGTACCCATTGGCCACGGACACCCCAGGATCTCAGAGCGCCCTTCGCGAGGCGAACCTGCGCCGGGTGCTGCGCGCGGTCCGAGCCGCTGGTTCACTCACCCAGGTCGAGATCGCCCGTTCCACGGGCTTGTCTGCGGCCACTGTCTCCACCATCGTCCGGGAGCTGCAATCCAGCGCCCAGGTGGTGGTGACGCCGACAACGACGGGGCGCAGAGCGCAGAGCGTGTCCCTCTCTCGGCTCGGTGGCCTGGCGGTCGGCATCGAGCTGGGTCAGAAACACTTACGTGGCGCGATCTGCGACATGGGCTACCGAGTACTCATCGAAGAGAAGATCAACTATGACATCGCGCAGTCACCGGAGCGGGGATTGCGCAGAGCGGCCTGGCTGGTGAACACGCTGCTGGATCAGGCACGGGTGGACCTCAGCCAGGTGCGCGGCGTCGGGGTGAGCGTGCTGGGCCCGCTTGACCCGGTCGCCGAAGGTGTCCGCTCAGCGCCACTCGTCCCACGTTGGCAGGGGGTGGACATCGCCGAGGAGCTGTCCGGCAGGGTGAACCTGCCGGTCCAGCTCATCACTGACATCAACGTCATCACTGACATCAACGCGGCCGCCCTCGGCGAGCTGGCCTGCGGGGCGTCCCGCGCCACTGCCGACATGGCGTACATCCGGTTGTCCACCAGCGTCGAGGCCGCCCTCGTCATCAGGGGCGAGATCTATCCCGGCAGCAGCGGGCTGGCCGGTCAGTTCGGTCACATCACCGTGGACGAGTCCGGTCAGGTCTGCCGGTGCGGCAACCGCGGCTGTCTGGAGACCCTGGTCGGCGGGCCACACCTGCTCGACCTGCTGTCCAGTCAACCAGGGCGAGAACGGCCGACGCTTCGCGGGCTGGTCCAAGCCGCACTCGATCAGGATCGCGGTTCCCGCCTGGTGATCGGAGATGCCGGCCGTGCTGTGGGTGCTGCCGCCGCGATTCTGTGCAACCTGCTCAACCCGCGTCAGATCGTGTTGGGCGGCGAGCTGGCCCAGGCCGGTGAGCTGCTGCTCGACCCGATCCGGCAGGTGCTGGACCGGCGCACCTCCGCTGCCACTGAACGGGTCGAGGTGCGCTGCGGTGAGCTGGGTGATCGGGCTGTGGTGGTGGGAGCACTCGCCACGGTGGTGCGCGGTACCGCCGTCATTGATGGCGTTGACCCACTGCTCGCCTGAGCCCTAGCGTTTATAAGTTGAACAAATCAGGCGGCGATGTGTTCAAGTCTTGACGACATCCTGTGATGTGCGTCATGCTGAGGTCACGCTGGGCGGGCGTTTTCGGGTTCGTCCTCGGTAGTGGGGAGCGGGTCATGAAAATCTGGACCACGGCGGCGGTCGTGACACTGATGATCGTAGTGGCGGCATGCGGTGGCCCGGGTGGCGCTCGCGGCGGCGCCGCGTCCCTCAAGAAGGGTTTCCCGATCGGGATACTGCTGCCCGAGTCGAAGACCTCGCGGTATGAGACGTTCGACCGGCCACTTCTCACCCAGCGACTCAAGCAGCTGTGCCCGAACTGCACGGTCCTCTACCAGAACGCCAGTCAGGACAGCGCGGCGCAGCAGAGCCAGGCCGAGGCGCTGATGATCAGCGGCGCACGGGTGCTCATCCTCGACGCGGTGGATGCCACCGCGGCCGGCGCCATCGTCAACGACGCCAAGAGCCAAGGTGTCGCGGTGGTGGCTTATGACCGGCTCGCCGCGGGACCGGTCGATTGCTACGTCTCCTACGACAACGAGCGGGTCGGGCGGGTGCAGGCCACGGCGCTGCTCGCCGCGCTGAAAGCGGGTGGTGACCCCAAGCGAGGCAAGATCGTGATGATCAACGGGTCACCGACGGACCCCAGTGCCAGTGACTTCAAGCGGGGCGCGCACTCAGTGCTCGATGGTCAGGTGGTGATCGGTCAGGAGTACGACACCCCCGACTGGTCCCCGGACCGCGCTCAGCAGGAAATGGAACAGGCCATTACCGCGCTGGGCCGCACATCGATCATCGGCGTGTACGCCGCCAACGATGGGACAGCGACCGGCGCGATCGCGGCTTTGAAGGGCGCCGGCTTCGCCACGCTGCCCCCGGTGACCGGGCAGGATGCCGAGCTCGCCGCTATACAGCACATTCTCGCTGGTGAGCAGTACATGACGGTGTACAAGAGCATCAAGCGGGAGGCGGCGGTCGCCGCGCGGATGGCGATCCTCGCCGCCACGGGAGCGCAATGTCGGGCCAAGCCGAGCCAGATGGTGTCCAACGGTTCGGTTGAGGTACCGAGCGTACTCCTCAAACCGGTCGCGGTGACGAGAAACAACGTTGCCAGCGTCATCATCGCGGACGGCTTTTACCCGGCCGCGGAGATCTGTACCACCGAGTACCGCCAGGCGTGCCGGCAGGCCGGCATCTCCTGAATTGAGAGGACCGTCGTGACCATTCCCATTCTGGCGCTGAGCGGGATATCCAAGCGGTTCGGGTCGGTGCGGGCGCTCAGTGACGTTGATCTGGAGGTCGGGGCTGGCGAGGTGGTCGCGCTGGTTGGTGACAACGGCGCCGGCAAGTCAACCCTGGTGAAGGTGATCGCCGGGGTTGACCCCGCGGACAGCGGCGAGATCCGCTGGCTGGGAAACCACGTCAGCATCGGCAAGCCGCACGACGCCACCGCGCTCGGTATCGCGACCGTTTACCAGGACTTGTCCTTGTGCGACAACCTCGATGTGGTCGCCAACCTGTTCCTCGGCAACGAAGCGATCAGGTTCGGTGTGCTCGACGAGATCGGCATGGAGCGCAGGGCACGGGAGCTGCTGTCCTCGCTGTCGGTCACGCTGCCCAGCCCGAGGGTGCCGGTCTCGGCGCTGTCCGGCGGGCAGCGGCAGTCAGTCGCGATCGCTCGCGCGATGCTCGGCTCACCCAAGCTCGTGATATTGGATGAACCCACCGCGGCATTGGGTGTTGCGCAGACCGCGCAGGTGCTCACCCTCATCGAGCGGCTGCGTGACCAAGGACCCGGCGTGATCCTGATCAGCCACAATCTGATCGACGTCAAGGCGGTTGCCGACCGGGTCGTGGTACTGCGACTGGGCCACAACGCAGGCGAGTTCGTCGCCGGCAACGCCACCGAGCAGAACATCGTATCCGCGATCACCGGCGCCGCCGCAGCCGCCGCGTCTCGAGGGCGGTCTACGGGGACAGGCACCATCTCGATCACGGAGGGGGAAAGGTGAGCGTCGTACCAGAAAAACAGGAATCCCGCCTGCAGGATCCTCCCGCCGTCACGCCTCCCGCCACCGGGCGGCAAGCGCGGGCGCGCAAGCAGCGCAGCCTCACCGCATGGCTGCATGTGGGAGAGCTAGGGACATTGCCGGTGGTCGTCAGCCTGATGTCCATCTGGGTGCTCTTTCAGATACTCGACCCCAACCACCGCTTCCTCACCGCGGCGAACTTGTCCAACATGGTGGTGCAAAGTGCCGCGGTCGGGATGCTGGCGGTCGGCATCACGCTGGTCCTGCTGCTCGGGGAGACCGATCTCTCGGTAGGTTCGGTGTCCGGCTTGGCCGCCGCTGTCCTGGCTATCCTCGTTATCCGGCATAGCGTTCCCGAGGTGCTGGCCATCGGGCTGGTGGTACTGCTCGGGCTCGCGGTGGGCGCCGTGCAGGGCACGATCTACGCGGCGATCGGCGTCCCGTCATTCGTGGTGACCTTGGCTGGCTTGATCGGGTGGCAGGGGCTGCAGCTCTATCTGCTCAGCCCGCAGGGCGCCATCAACATCCCTGATCATGGAATTGTCGCGGCACTGACCCACGCCTATCTGCCGGCCCTCGCGGGCTGGTCACTCGGTGCCGTGCTGGTTGGCTGCCACCTGGTGGCGGTCGTCGTGGATGCCAGACGGCGTCGCGCGGCGGGCTTGCCATGCTTAACACCGTCGCGCCGAGTAGCCCGACTGGTCCTGCTGAGCGCCGGCGTCGGGTTGACGATCGGGGTGCTGAACTCCGCGCGCGGCGTGCCGGTCGCCCTGCTCACGGTGGTCGTCTTCGCGGTGGGCTGTGACGTGATGGTGCGCAGGACCCGCTTCGGTCGCGGCATCATCGCCATCGGCGGCAATGTGGAAGCGGCTCGCCGCGCCGGGATACCGGTGAACCGGATCAAGATCACGGTGTTCGCGCTGGGCTCCGCGATGGCAGCACTCGGTGGGGTCCTGGCCGTCTCGCGGGAGTTCGCGGCGAACCAGAGCACCGGAGGCAACGACGTGCTGCTCTTCGCGATCGCCGCCGCGGTGATCGGCGGCGTCAGCCTGTTCGGTGGCCGGGGGAGCACCTACGGCGCGCTGCTGGGTGCCGCCGTGATCGGGTCGATCAATAACGGAATGTATCTGCTGCAACTCGACTCGTCGGTCCAATTCATGATCACTGCGGTGGTGCTGCTGATGGCAGTGATCATCGACTCGATATCCCGACGCGGTCGCCAGCTCCCCGCTGGCGCTTCGCGCCGACCTTGACGAAGACGTGCCCGCATGGCGAAGGGAAAGGGCAATGGCTGTCTTTTTTTACCAGACGCAGGACGGACAGGCCGACTACGGCTTCTCCATCGAATACGAGCACAAAGAAGGCTGGCGGATATACATCGTCTTTGAGTCCCCGCGTCGAGGCAACGACGGAAATCCGCAATTTCCTTATCAGGCCACGGCTGAGGACGGGCGTTCCTACGTGGACTGGCCCCCGACACTTGACCACCTGGGTGACGCGAAAGAGGTCGCCGCGTTCTGGGCGGAGATCGGCGAGCATCACCAAGCGGCCTGACCACCGCGTCGGTTTCTGTCGGCATTGAATCTATGGGGTGTTCCATGGTCTGGAATCGCGACCGGAGACGGCTTCGCCGGGCTCGAAATTCTCGCGTGTCCATTGTCGCGGCGCTGTTCGCGGTGGGTGCGGTCGGGTTTGTCGCGGCGGCTGGTTGCGCGACGCCAAGCCCGACCGCGGGCAGGACCGCGCCCGGTGCGCCAGGCATCCTGTCTCACTTTGACCTGGCGCGCAAGGACTGCGTCGGCACGGCCATGAATACCACGTCCAAGGTCTGGTACACCGTCGCCGACGGGGTGCTCTCCGATGTCTACAGCCCCACCGTGGACAACACGAACGTCGAAACCATGCAGTATGTGGTCACTGACGGGTACAGCTTCACCGACCTGCAGACCCGCGATTTGACCTACACCGTCAGCGCCGATCCCACCGGAATGGCCTGCACCGTCCGCGCCACCAGCGCGGCGCACGGCTATCAGCTCGTGACGACCTATGTGGCCGACCCCGCCCGAGACGCTGTGGTCACGCACACCACCGTGCACGGCACGCACGGCCCGGTACCGCACGGGCTGGAGTTCTACATTCGCCTGGACGCGCACGTCAACGGCAACGGCGGGGGCGGTCAACACAACGGCGGCGCCGACTCCGCAGTGATCGACACCTCCACTCGCACGCTCGTCCCGGTTGCCTACGACGTCGCGACGACCACCGAGGCAATGCATCGGGACTACGCTGCCCGGACATTTATGGCGCTGGACGCGGCTGGCGGTCTTACCCAGGCCAGCGTCGGTTACGCCGGGACCGACAGCGACGGGCTGACCCAGCTCGACACCACGCGACTGCTCGGCGACGACACCGCCGCGCCGAACGGGCACGTCGTGCTCACCGCGCGCGTCGTGCCGAACCCGCACGGTGACATCACCCTGGCCCTCGGCTTCGGACGTGACCAGCCGGGCGCCGTATCCGTCGCGGACCAGGCGGCACACAGCCCATTCGCCGAGACAGTGGCTGGATACACCGCTGGCTGGCGCGCCTACGACGCCCGGCTGCGCCCGCCACCGACCACGCTGCCCGGCCTTGATCGAGTCACCATGGACCGGATGCGCTCCGCTTACTACCTTTCGGCCAATGTGGTGAAGGCCAGCGAGGACAAGACCTTTCCCGGCGCGATCGTCGCTTCACTGGCCAGCCCGTGGGGCCAAGCCGTCAGCGCGGGCAAACTGGTGCAGGGAAAACCGGTCTACTTCGGCTCCTACCGCGAGGTGTTCTCCCGTGATCTCTATGAGGCGTTCACCGCGCTGCTCGTCGACGGTGACCTGACCACCGCGCGGGACGCCACCCGGTTCCTGTTCGCTCGCCAGCAGCTCCCGGACGGCCGCCTGCCGCGCAACTCGCTGCTCAACGGCAAAACAGCGCCGGATACTGGTGGTGATCAGCTTGACGAGACCTCGTATCCCCTCCTCATGGTGTGGCAGTCGGGGCTCGGCGGTGACCCCGCGCTCTGGGCTGACCACGTCCGGCCGGCCGCGGATTTCCTGGTCGCGCAGGGTCCGGCCTTCGGCGTCGAGCGATGGGAGGAACAGAAAGGGTACTCCCCGTCGACCATCGCCGCCGAAATCGCCGGCTTGACCGCGGCCAGTGCCATCGCCGGTCAGCACCATGACGCCACTCGCGCCCGGCTCTACCAGGCCGCAGCTGATGACTTCCAGCGGCACGTCAAGGACTGGACGCTTACCACTGCGGGTCCATACGGGCCACGCTATTTCCTGCGCCTGTCCACGGCTGGCGATCCGAACGCGCCGACGGTCTACAACCTGGGCACTGGCGTGCCGGACACTGACCAACGCCAGGTTGTGGACGCCGGGTTCCTGGAGCTGGTCCGGCTTGGTGAGCTACCCGCCGGTGACCCCGATGTCCTGGCTTCGCTCAAGGTGGTGGACGCGACGATCCGCCGGAACACACCCAACGGTGTGGGTTTCTACCGCTACGGGACCTCGATACCGGGCAGTTCGGATGTCTACGGCGACTGTTTCCAACCCGACCGGGCCAACTGCGGTCCGTCTGGTCGGCCCTGGCCAACCGGCGACAGCGGTTCCGGTTCAGGGCACCTCTGGCCGGTGCTGTCCGGCGAGCGCGGCGAACAGGAGTTGCAGACCGGCGACGCCACCGATGCCGCGGCGCTGCTGGTGAGCATGCAGCGGATGACGTCCGGCGTGGGTCTGGAACCGGAGCAGGCCTGGGAAGACCCCGCGATGGCGGCCTCACCATCAGGGACCGACCCCACCATGGCGTCGATCGGTTTCACGCCTGGCCATCCCGCCGGCTCAGCTTCCCCATTGACCTGGGCACAGGCGCAACTGGTGCGCCTGGCGCTGGCACTGGGCGCCGGCCGACCGCTGGAACAGCCGGCGATCACCCGTGCCCGCTATGTCGAAGCGCCGCCACCCGCAACGGCACCGTTGCGCGCCACTGTCTCCACCTCAGGCACGCTGCTGACGGTGACTGGCCTGACCGCACCGGGTGCGAGAGTGGACGTGGCCGTGACGGACGCTGATGCGGCCGGCGCCTCGACAACAGTGGCATCGGCCCAAGCCAATCCGGATGGCACATTTACTCTGCCCATCCACGAACACACAACCACTGACGTGGTGACCGTAACCACCACTGCCGAAAACGCTACTGGTTACCTGGCGCTACGCCACTATCCCGGGACGGCGGGTTCAGACCCGTGATGGTAAGGAATCGAGGGACCGGCCGTAACGAGTTCCCTGCCGCACACGTGACCGAGTGTTGACAAGCACTCGGACAGATAGAGCGATTCTGCCGCGCTACCTGCTGCGCTTGCAGAACCTTGTATTCGGCACCGTTCTCCGCGCCCCACGCCATCGCGGCCCGCCACAGCGCCCTGCCGTGGCCCCTGCGCTGGTAATGCGGATGAACCGCGAAGTACTGTGGTGGCTGCATTCGTGTCCCCGTGACGTCGAGTAGCGTCCCCATGGGGCCAACTGCCCCGACGATTCGCCGGTCTTCGACCCTGACGAGGATGGGACCGTCGGAGAGTCCGGTCTTGAGCCTCTGGTAGAGAAAAGCGAATCCGTCTGCCCGGAGCTGTTCGGCGAAGGCTGGAAACGTGTCGGCGACGGCACAGTCCGTCAGCCGAAGGTGGCACGCGCGTCACTTGCCCATCCGTAGGGTAAATGCGCTGCGTTGCGGTGGCTATCCTTGTAGTTGTGGATCTTCACTGAATCGCAGCAGCAGGTGAATTTAGGTATCGTCGGGTTAGGGTCGGAAAACGGAGTGACGAGTGGGAGCGGTGTCATCTGGCGATCATTAGAGATCTCGGTTCAAATTGATGATCACATTAATTCCGAGATGTTCTTGGAGTAGGTGTACTAGTTTAGCGCCATCGATCAGCGTAATTGGCTTGCCCTTGACGAAGGTCATCGCGCTCGGGCTGAACCAACTAGTGGTGACTATGACCACCCCGTTCGCATTGTGATGAACCATCGCACCGAATAAATTTCGCACAGATCTTGAGCTCAAACGGTGAGCGCGACACCGCCCTTGACCTGGGGCGAGGGCTCGTAAGCTGGCCCGCGCATCGGGCAGCCCCCGGCCTGCCCGTTAGTAGCTCGATGTGAGCCCTCGCGAGGGTCCCAGGTCAAGGGCGGTGTCGCGCTCACCCCTAGAGACCGCCCACTCCACGCCGAATGGTGGGTTGGCCAGCATGTAGCTGAACCGCTCGCCCTGGTGCCCGTCGTGGCTGAAGGAGTTGCCGAAGTAGATTCGGCTCGCGCTCTGCCCCTTGAGGAGCATGTCGGAGCGGCAGATCGCATATGACTCGGCGTTGAGCTCCTGCCCGTACAGATTCACCCGGGCTCGCGGGTTGAGCTTCGTGATGTGCTCCTCGGCGGCCGAGAGCATGCCACCGGTGCCGCAGGCCGGGTCCAGGATGTTGATGACCTGGCCGGGTTTGTTGAGACGGTCGTCGTCCGGGGCGAGCAGCAACTCGACCATCAGCTCGATGACCTCGCGTGGGGTGAAGTGCTCACCGGCGGTCTCATTCGACGCATCGGCGAACTTCCGGATGAGCTCCTCGAAGATGTAGCCCATAGTGTGGTTGTCGACGGCCTGGAGGCTCAGGTCGATGCCAGCGAACTTCTGGACCACCTGGTAGAGGAGATCGGCCGCGTCCAGGCGGTCGATCTGGATGTGGAACTCGTACCGGTTGATGATCTCGGTGGCTTCGGCGGAGAAGCCGTTGATGTAGTCCTTGAGGTTCTTCGCGACGTTGCCCGGGTCGGCGCCGATGGTGGCGAAGCCCTGGTCGGAGAGGTTGTAGAACTTCAGACCGGCCACAGCAGTCAGCACGGAGTCCCGGTTCTCGCCGGTGTACCGGGCGGCGCGGTTCCACACCGCCTGGCGGGTCGGCTCCAGCACGCAGTCCATGCGCCGCAGCACGGTCAGCGGCAGGATGACTTTCCCGTACTCCGAGCGCTTGTAGTCACCGCGCAGCAGGTCTGCCACCGACCAGATGAAGTCGGCCAGTTCCTGGCTCTTGCTCACTCATCACCTTCTCGTTTCGTCACTCGTCGCGCTGGTGCCGCCGGCCGGCGGGCTGAGCGCCCCGCTGCGGAGGCCGTCGCGGATGAGGCGCGTGGGATCCCGGTCGCACATCCTCGCAAGCTCCTCCAGTCCGCGCTACGGGGTCAAGCTCACGGTGTGTCATCGTTGTCAGTCTCCGTCTGACGGGGTTGTGCGGTACAACCGCGTTGTCCCGCACGTCTTGCGCGGGCGATGCTGCACTGATCGGCTCGAATCAGGGAGAATGTGGGCGTGGCCAGATCGATACCGGCGCTTGTGGAGTCGTCGGTGCTGCGCTGGGCCCGTGAAACGGTCGGTCTCACCCCCGTTGCCGCAGCTCGCAAGATCGGCGTGCCCGACGGCCGGGTCGACGAGTGGGAGGCGGGGACCGCGCAACCGACCATCGCGCAGCTCCGTAAGGCTGCCGATGTGTACCGGCGCCCGCTCGGTGTGTTCTTCCTGCCCGAGCCGCCGTTGGACTTTGACACCATGCGGGACTTCCGCCGGCATGTCGGCGCGGCGGCCGGTGAGTGGTCCCCCGAGCTGCACGGTGAGTACCGCCGCGCGATCGCACAGCGGGAAGCAGCCCTGGAGTTAGCTGAGATCGATGACGCTCCTCCGTACACGGTGTGGCGGCTGGAGCGGTTGCCGGACGATGACGAGGCGATCGCGGCAACCGCCCGGTCCGTCCTGCTGAGCCAGAGCCCGCTCTCCTTGCCCAGGGGCGCCGGAACCAAGTACGAGCACGTGAACACATGGGTGGCTGCGTTGGAGGAGGCTGGGGTACTCGTCATGGCCACCTCAGGCGGTGGGGTCTCGACCAATGAGATGCGGGCGTTTTCGCTGTACTACGACGTCCTCCCGGTCATCATGGTCAACGGCAGCGACGCTCCGCGTGGCCGGCTGTTCTCGCTACTGCACGAGTACGCCCACCTGTTGCTGCACACCGGCGGGCTGTGCGACACGGTCACCGACACCAAGTCCACTAATCCGGACCGCGCTGTGGAGGCGCGGTGCAACGCCATCGCAGCGGCGATCCTCATGCCACGGGACCAGGTGCTGGCCAATCCTGAAGTAGCGGGCCGACGAACGATCCCACAGTCGTGGGACTACGTCGCGTTACGGGACACAGCGGCCCTATTCGGTGTCAGCGCTGAGGCTTTCGCCCGCCGCCTGCTGACCCTCGGGCGCATCGACCGGGCTCTCTACCAGGCCCGCCGCGCCGAGTTCCTGGCCGCATACGAGCGCGAGGAAGACCAGACGACCGCTGGCGGTGGCAACTGGTACCGCAACACTGCTCGCGACCTCGGGAAGGGTTTCGTGCGTCGCATCGCGGACGCGCACCGGCGCCGGGTGATCGACAGCTACACTGCGGCATCGTTCCTGAACGTCAAGGTCGACCAGATCGATCGCCTCGCCGAGATGGCGGCCCTCTCGGAGTCCGCGTGAGCGATCTGCTCTACTCATTCGACACCAGCGCTTTCATCAATGGGTGAATTCAAGGAGCGCTCGCAACACCCTGTCTGATGTGGGGTGTTGTGATGGCTGGTCCTCCGAGGGTTGCTCGGGTGCGGGTTCGGGTGTTTTGGCGGGCTCGGTTGGCTGGGGGGTCGATCGAGGAGGCGGCGGCGTTGGCGGGTGTGTCGCCCAGCGGCGCGAGGGGTTGGATCGCGCAGTCTGGGGGGATGGTCCCTGTTCTTGCCGAGCCCTCGGGTCGGTATTTGTCTCTGGAGGAGCGGGAGGAGATCGCGGCGGGCTGGGCGGGTGGGTTGAGTAAGGCTGAGATCGCTCGTCGGCTCGGTCGGAACCGCTCCAGCATCGGGCGAGAGCTCGCGCTCAACCGCACCCTTCGATATCCACCTCGCGTGCCTCGGGCGGATGGGCAGCGACACAAGCCCGGGCCCAAGCCGGGTGCCCGAGCGGCGGCGCAGCATGAGCGGTTGCGTTATCGGGCCTCGGTGGCCCAGGCCAAGGCTGAGGAGCGGGCACGGCGTCCCAAGCCGCGCAAGCTGGCCACCAATGCGGCGCTGTGCGCGGAGGTGAAGGCTGGGTTGGGCAAGCGGTGGAGCCCGGAGCAGATCTCGCGGGTGCTACGCCGGGATTTTCCTGATCGGCCGGAGATGTGGGTGAGCCACGAGACGATCTACCAAGAGTTGTATGTGCAGGGCCGTGGTGAGCTGCGCCGAGAGCTGACCCGGTGTTTGCGCACCGGGCGGGCTCTGCGCCGGCCTCGACGGATACCGGATCAGCGTGGTCGGCGCGGTATCTCGGGCAAGGTCATGATCAGTGAGCGGCCCGCCGAAGCTGAGGACCGCGCCGTTCCCGGGCACTGGGAAGGTGATCTGATCATCGGTAAGGGCAGCGCCTCAGCGATCGGGACTCTCGTCGAGCGCACCACCCGGTTCGTGATGCTGTTACACCTACCCGGCCGACACGGCGCCGAGGAAGTCCGCGACGCCATGATCACCACCATCGAAACCCTGCCCGTCGAGCTGCGCCGCTCGCTGACCTGGGACCAAGGCGTCGAGATGGCCCGCCACACCGAGATCACCCTGGCCACCGAGCTACCGATCTTCTTCTGCGACCCCCACTCACCCTGGCAACGCGGCAGCAACGAAAACACCAACGGACTGCTCCGCCAGTACTTCCCTAAAGGCACAGACCTGTCCGTGCACACCGCTGAGCACCTAGCCGTCGTCGCGCACGAACTCAACACCCGACCCCGCAAAACCCTCAACTGGGACACCCCCGCCCAGGCCCTGGCCCGGCTCCTGACCAGCTAGCCCATCCCGCTGAGCCGGTCCACGAACCCGCGGACTCACCAGGTCATGTGGGGCTGGCGCTCGGGCGGGTGCGCCGCGCACGCTACGGGGCCGCCCCTCCAGCCTCAAGGGTCGCTGACGCGATCGCTGACGCGACGGCCCCACCGGGCCGCCCTTGACCCCGGAGACCTCTGCGACCCCTGGGCACGCCGTGAACAAGGGCAGGCAGGGGAGCCTGCCCCAGCCCACGCGCGGCACCCCCACCCAACCACCACCCCCACACGACCCCCACCACTCCCGCCACACAACCCCAACAAAAGCCGCTACCGTCAACACCACCAACCAACGGTGTTGCGTGCACTCCCTGAACCCAAGATGGCCGCCGTGATCTGCTTCCGCCCGAGATATTCCTGACGCTCTGGGCCAACATCGAGCAGATGATCGCCACTGGGTCGATCCGGGCGATCGACGTCGTTCGCGATGAGCTGGGTAGGAGAGACGACGCCACGAGGGCGTGGGCAGCCGCTCAGGAGGGTCTGTTCGTGATCCTTGATGGGGACGTGCAGGGCGCGACCTCGAAGACGCTGGCAGCGCACCCGAAGCTTATGGGCAGGGGTGGGGGGCGCAATGCCGCCGACCCGTTTGTGATCGGGCTGGCCCGCGCCCACGGTGGCATCGTGGTCACCGAGGAGACGCCGACCGGCAATCTGGAACGGCCACGGATTCCGGACGTCTGCAGCGCCCTCGGTGTCCGATGCGTCAACCTGATCGGATTCGTCCGCGACCAGGGATGGACGTTCTGAGCCCGCCGGTAGTCTGCTCGCCGCCGCCCCGCCCACCGGCGGGCTGAGCGCTCCGCTGCTGAGGCCGTCGCGGGGTGAGGAGCTGTGGCCGGCCCGGGCTGACCAGCACGACACCTAGCCTCGGTGAATGACCGAGGCTACCGAAGCACGTGGGCCTTGTGGCGCTGTCGGGGTGTTCTGGTAGACCCGCCGGGTGAGTGTCGGACGGTCCCGTCGTGGGCAGCGCAGCCCGGCTGCCGTGCTGCCGGTGGCGCGGGTGTGCGTGGACACTCCGCTGGCCCATCTCGATCGCACATTCGACTACCTGGTGCCCGCCGAGTTCGACGAGACGGCGGCGCCGGGTGTGCGGGTGCGGGTGCGTTTCGCTGGACGACTGATGGACGGCTGGCTGCTGGAGCGAGCTGAGCGATCTGACCATCCAGGACAGCTGGCCTGGTTGGAGCGGGTGGTCTCCGCCGAGCCGGTGCTCAGTCCCCAGATCGCCGCGCTGGCCCGGGCTGTGGCCGACCGGTGCGCGGGCACGATGAGTGATGTGCTGCGGTTGGCGGTGCCACCCCGGCATGCCCGCACCGAAGCCGAGCCGGTCGCTCCAACGCAGCCTCGCCCACCGCGACCTGAGGCGGGAGGATGGGAACGCTATCCCCGAGGGGTGGCCTTCCTCGACGCGCTGCACCAGGGCCGGGCCGCGCATGCCTGCTGGCAGGCGCTGCCGGGGGAGGACTGGCCCGCTCGGCTCGCGGAGGCCGCCGTCACCGTCGCCGCCGCCGGGCGGGGCGCGCTGCTGGTGTTGCCCGACCACCGGGACACCGCTCGGGTGCACGCCGCGGTGGTCACCCTGGCCGGGCCCGACGCGGTGGTCACCTTCGCCGCCGAAGCCGGGCCCACGCGGCGGTACCGCCGGTGGCTGGCGGTGCGCCGGGGCGCGGTGCACATCGTGGTCGGCACCCGCGCGGCGGCCTTCGCCCCGGTCGCCGACCTTGGCCTGATGGTGCTCTGGGACGATGGTGACGACCTGCACGCCGAGCCCAGAGCCCCCTACCCGCACAGCCGGCTGGTGCTCGGCCAGCGGGCCGTGCTCGAAGGCGGAGCACTGCTGGTGGCCGGTTTCGCCCGCACCGCGGAGACGCAGCTGTCGCTGGACACCGGGTGGGCGCACGAGATCACCGCCGCTCGCGACACAGTGCGGGCCGCGGCGGCGCGGGTCACCGCGATCGGGGAGGACGACACCCAGCTGGCCCGGGACCCGGCGGCCCGGGTGGCGCGGCTGCCCTCAGTGGCGTTCGAGGCGGCTCGCGCGGCGCTGGACCGGGACCGGCCGGTGCTGGTGCAGGTACCGCGCCGGGGCTACGTCCCCGCGCTGGCCTGCGGGCAGTGCCGGGCCGCCGCCCGCTGCCGCCGCTGCGCGGGCCCGCTGGCACTGGGTAGCGCTGGTCTGGGTAGCGGCGGTCTGGGCAGCACCGGTCTGGCCGCCTGCCGGTGGTGCGGCACGGTCGAGGCCGGCTACCGCTGCCCGGCCTGCGGTTGCGGCCGGCTGCGCGCGACGGTCATCGGGGCCCGCCGCACCGCTGAGGAGTTTGGTCGGGCCTTCCCCGGGGTGCCACTGGTCACCTCCGGCGGGGGTGGTCCCGCCGGAGCGGGGGAGGTGCTGCCCGACATCCCGCCAGGACCGTCGCTGGTGATCGCCACCCCCGGGGCGGAACCGCTGGCCCGATACGGGGCGGCGCTGTTGCTGGATGCTTCCGCGCTGCTGGCCCGCCCCGACCTGCGCGCCGCGGAGGAGGCGCTGCGGCGGTGGATGGCAGCGGCGGCGATGGTGGAACCGGCCGCCGACGGGGGCCGGGTGGTGGTCGTCGCGGAGGCCTCGCTCGCCGCGGTGCAGGCGCTGGTTCGCTGGGACCCGGCTGGCCACGCCCGGGCTGAGCTGGCCGCGCGCACTGAGCTCGGCTTCCCGCCCTCGGCGCGGATGGCCGCGCTGGATGGCGCGCCAGCCACCGTGGCGAGTCTCAGCGAGGCGCTTGAGCTGCCGTCCGGGGCCACGCTGCTGGGCCCGGTACCCGCCCCGGGTCAGCATGCGGAGGAGCGGGAACGGCTGCTGGTCCGCGTCCCGCGCTCCGATGGGTTGGCCCTGGCCAGCGCGCTGGCCGCGCTGCAAGCCGGGCGCAGCGCGCGCAAGCTGCCCGACTCGCTGCGGGTCCAGCTCGACCCACCGGAGTTGGGCTGACGCCCCTGCGGTTGCATATTTCCTGGGAGGGCATACTGCGCGGGTGCTTGTCTACCCCGTTCGGCCCAGCCGCCACCCGTTGTTCGGCACGGCGCGCTGAGCGGTGCGGCTGGTTTTCGCAGGCACGCCTGACGTGGCGGTGCGCTCATTGCAGGTGCTGCTGGACTCCGACCGGCACGAGGTCGTCGCGGTGGTGACCCGGCCGGACGCGCCAGCTGGACGCGGGCGGCTCCCGACCCGATCCCCAGTGGGCACGTTGGCCGACCAGGCGGGGCTGGAGGTGCTCACCCCGCGCCGCCCGTCGGAGCCGGACTTCCTCATCCGGCTGTCCGCGCTGGCCCCCGACTGCTGTCCGGTCGTCGCCTACGGCGCGCTGGTTCCCAGAGCGGCGCTGGACATTCCCCGGCACGGTTGGGTGAACCTGCACTTCTCGCTGCTGCCCGCCTGGCGTGGCGCGGCTCCGGTGCAGGCCGCGATCCGGCACGGGGACGAGATCACCGGCGCGTCCACCTTCGCGTTGGAGGAGGGGCTGGACACCGGCCCGGTGTATGGCACGGTCACCGAGGTGATCCGGGCCGAGGACACCGCCGGGGAGCTGCTGTCCCGGTTGGCCGACGCTGGCGCCGACCTGCTGCTGGCCACCCTGGACGGGATCGCTGACGGGACTGTGCGCCCGGTGCCGCAGAGCGCCGAGGGCGTCTCGCACGCGCCAAAGCTCACCCCGGCCGACGCGCACGTGGACTTCACCGTCCCGGCCTTCGCGGTGCACCGCCAGGTGCGCTCGGTCACGCCCGCTCCCGGTGCCTGGGCCCAGTTTCGTGGTCAACGCGTGGGTCTTGGGCCGGTGCTCCTCGCCGGTGCCCGTACTGTGGATGGGCTGGAGTCGGGCGAGCTGCGGGTGACCAAACGGGAGGTGCTGGTGGGCACGGCCACCGGGGCGGTGCGGCTTGGCGAGATCACCGCGCCGGGCAAGCGGCCGATGCCCGCACCGGACTGGGCTCGTGGTGCCCGGCCGGAGCCCGGGGAGCGGTTCGAGTGACGACCAGTGCCCAGGGCACCCCGTGACGGTGCCCCGCAGACCATCCCGCCCGTCTCGCCCCGGGCCCCCGCGTCGGCGATCCGGGCCGAGTCGACCGCCAGCGGAGGATCCACCCCGGCGGGCCGCGCTGGACGCCCTGGCTGCGGTGCGCGAGCGGGACGCGTACGCCAACCTGGTGCTGCCCAGCATGCTGCGCCAGCGCGGGATCAACGGCCGGGACGCCGCGCTGGCCACCGAGCTGTGCTACGGAACCTGCCGCGCGCGGGGTCTGCTGGATGCGGTGCTGGAGTCCTGCGCGGACCGTCCGCTCTCCGAGGTGGACGGTGAACTGCTGGATGCCCTGCGGCTGGGCAGCTACCAGTTGCTGCGCACTCGGGTGCCGCCGCACGCCGCGGTCGGCACCACCGTGGATCTGGTGCGGGCCGGTCGCGGCAGCGCCGCCGCCGGCTTCGTCAACGCCGTGCTGCGCCGGGTGAGCGCGCGGGACGAGGACGGCTGGGTGCACACGATCGCGCCAGCCACTGACGACGACCCGGTGGGCCACCTCGCGGTGGCGCACTCGCACCCGCGGTGGATCGCGCAGGCCTTCGCCGATGCCTTGGGTGGTGACCTGGACGAGCTGGCGCGAGCGCTGGTTGCCGACGATGCCCGGCCGCTGGTGCACCTCGCCGCGCGCCCCGGGCGGATCAGCGCCGCCGAGCTGGCGGAGGTGACCGGCGGCCGGGTTGCCCCGTACTCGCCGTATGGGGTGCACCTCACTGAGGGTGGTGACCCGGGTGAGCTGGCCCCGGTGCGCGATCACCTGGCCCAGGTGCAGGACGAGGGCAGTCAGCTCGTCACCCTCGCGCTGGCCGGCGTGCCACTGGAGGGCGCTGACGCCCGCTGGCTGGACCTGTGCGCCGGCCCGGGGGGCAAGGCGGCGCTGCTGGGCGCGCTGGGAGCCACCCGGGGAGCCAGCCTGGAGGCCGTGGAGAAGGCCGAGCACCGAGCCCGGCTGGTCGATCAGGCGTGCGCGGGGTTGCCGGTGACCGTGCACGTCGTCGATGGCCGGGACAGTGGACTGCCGGAGCGGGCCTACGACCGGGTGCTGGTGGACGCGCCGTGCACCGGGCTCGGGGCGTTGCGCCGCCGCCCGGAGGCGCGCTGGCGGCGGCGGCCCGAGGATCTCCCCGGGCTCCTGCGGTTGCAGCGGGAGCTGCTGGTCGCGGCGCTGCGACTGGTCCGCCCGGGGGGCGTGGTGGCCTACGCGACGTGCTCGCCGCACCTGGACGAGACGGTGGGCGTGGTCGCGGACGTGCTGCGGCGCACCGGTGCCGCCCAGCTCGACGCCAGGCCCCAGTTTCCCGGCCTGCCCGCGCTGGGCGCCGGGCCGCACGTCCAGCTGTGGCCGCACCGGCACGGCACCGACGCGATGTTCTGCGCCCTCCTGCGCCGCTGAGCCAGCGTGGAAGGTGGACAAGCATCCATGAGAGCCGCGCTGTCAGCGCTTGTTTGCGGTGATGAGGTAGTAGTCGATGAAACTGCGGTGGTACGCCTCCAGCCAGTTGCGGCCCCAGCCGTCTCGGTGCTCGGTCTGCCCGATCCAGGCATCATAGCCGCGCCAGACATGCTCGCCGATAGCCTCGACGCGCACCTCGATGAATCCTGCCTTGAGAAGATCGTCCCGGAAGGAATCGATCGGAAAGACAACGTCGATGCCGCTGTCGATAGTCGCGATCAGTTGCCGGAGCTCGTCGATGGTTGCTGGGTGGGGCGTGAAGAAGGTCGTGACAGCGAGTCTGCCTCCGGGCTTGAGCACTCGATGGGCTTCGGTGGCGAAGGCAGCTAGGTCTTCGAAATGTTGGGCCGCTTCCACCGAGTAGCATTTGTTGAATTCCCCGTCGGTGTAAGGAATTTCCAGTGCGGAGCCTTGCCGCAAGACAAGCCGGTCGGGCTGTTGCGCGATCAAGTCGGCGTTGAGCTTGGCGGCGCGACCGAGTTGCTCCGGGGAGAGATCGAGCCCGTGCACGGCGCGTGGGCCGAATTCCCGAAGCGTGAGTGCGGCCCCTATCGCGATGCCGCACCCGACTTCCAGCGCCACATCGGTCGGAGCGATCGCCAAGCGCCGAAGAACGGTGCGATAGAGGTTGGCCTGGCTCTCGGTGCGCTCCTCGACGCTGATGAGCCCGGGTGTGAAATCCCGCCAATACCCGAAGTTGATGAAGTTGCCCGAGAAGATCGTCATCGAGCTGAGATCGTCCGCGCCGTACATCGCGGCTCGTCGCGAAGCACCATTATCACCTGACATGATTGTCCTCCTCGGTGTCGTCACATCACCACGGCACTGTCCCAATGGCACCGTGTGCGAGAACGAGGGCACCGGCCGGGCCGGCCAGCGAGCCGAGTGCGGGCGGGACGATGAAGTCGCCGGCAGCGTGTTCGGACAGACCCGGATACCCGGCCAGTGTCTCGCGGAGCTTGGCCCGAACCAGTGGGAACAGCCCGGGCAGACCGGTCACGCCACCGCCGATCATGATGCGCCGCGGCGCGATGGCGTAGACGATGGTGCGTAACCCGGCCGCGAGATAGGCGGCTTCGAGTTGCACGGCGGCCCGGAGCTCGGCGCCCTCGAGCCGCTCGGCTGGGCGACCCCACCGGGCGGAGATCGCCGCGCCGCTGGCCATCCCCTCCCAGCAGTCGCCGTGAAACGGGCACTGCCCGGCGAAGTGATCACCGGGTTGGCGCGGCACGCTGAGGTGACCCATCTCAGGGTGGCCCAGACCGTGGATG
>JBDTAX010000215.1:0-9097 GCA_039924425.1 Pseudonocardiaceae bacterium | reverse complement strand
CTTCCGGCGCTGACCACTAAGTCCGAGAGTCCGCGCAGCCCGACACCGTCCGTATATCGCCTGCGGCGACAGCGACGGCACGGTTGACAAGGTGTTCGGTCAGACCGGCCTGCTCACCGTGCCACCGCACCCACTCGGGCAACAGCGCCTTCGCGGCGATGGTGATCGGATCGTCCGGGATCCAATCGTTGATCAACGTGAGCTGGAATTGGACTCGATGCGGTGAGGCCGAGTGCCAGGTGTCGGGCAGGGTGCCCTCCATCCACTCCCGCGCCAGCGCATCGACGGCCTCCGGATCGGGTTCGATGCCGTGCCGGCGCACATGCCAGCCGGTGAACGCCGCTGCCATCGGATCGGTGTCCAGGTCGTGGTACAACGACCGCGCCTCCGGCAGTGACACTCCCCGCTTCCGCAGCGCATCTGCGAGATCGTGGATCCGGCGGCGCGCCCGGAACCAGTTGTCCATCATCGTCCGCGATTCAGTTCCCCGGAGAGTGTCTTCTCCGTGATCGGAATGGAGGAGGCAGACCAAGCGCTCCGCCGTTCTTACCCGCTCCGGCTGTGCGCTCTCCGCAGTGTCACCCACCAGTGCTCGCCACGCGGTGGCCGCCTGCGCCACGTCGTCGAAGACACCCGCATGGACGATTTCGATGAACCCGCACGCGTCGATGTCGAACAGGAACACCGAGCGGTCCACCCCATCGGGATAGGAAAAACCAGCGATCAGCGCGATGCGCGCGCCGTACGCGTCGCGCATCTCCCACACCTCACCGGTGGCCGTGATCCGCGCGAGTCGCCGCAGCCAGTCCGGCTGCCGCCGCATCGCCGCATCACTCCCCAACTCCTTCTTCGTCCGGCGCAACGCACTCTGCGCTACGGACCGCAGCGCCGGGGACCCGATCGAGGTGAAACCGTGCAGCAAGCGCCACCATGGCTCCCACGCGCCGTCCCCGCTGCCCGCCTCCTCCCGGATCCGAGCCGCCGCGGTCTCCGTGAGCTCCTCGAACCACCAGCTGAACCACATCCCCTCGCGTTCCTCACGCAAGATGCGGTGCAGCTCGGCGCCCAACAGCTCCGCCGTCGCCTGTTCAAGCTCCCGAGGCCCCCGCGCCGCCATGACGACGTCGGCGCGATCGAGGACAGCCTTGATCGAGGAATCGAACCACACTGGCCGCCGCCGCGGACCCAGCAGCGACTGCAGCGCCGTGAACGCCGAGCGCGGTGAGCCAGTCGGCGTGGCTTCGTTGCGCTGGCGCGTGGCACCTTGCGGACCGGAAGTGGCTTTACTCTTCTTGCTCTTGCGACCACGAGACACCGGCGACATGCGCAGGATGGTAGAGCTAGGCGGCGGCCCTACTCTCGGCTCCCGCGGATCCGGCGCGCACCAGGAGCGGGGCATAATGGCGTTCACGCAGTTCAGAGAGGATGAGGGTCGGTTCAGGTGCGGTTCTTCTACGACTGCGAGTTCATCGAGGACGGCGTCACCATCGAGTTGATTTCCATCGGGGTGGTGGACGAGCGGGGCCGCGAGTACTACGCGGTGTCCACCGAGTTCGATCCGGAGCGGGCCGGCGAGTGGGTCCGGGCCCAGGTGCTGCCCAAGCTGCCGTCGCCAGCTGACCGGGCATGGCGCAGCCGGGCGGCGATCCGTGACACGGTGCTGGAGTTTTTCACCGCGCCTGGCACGCGGGTGGAGCTGTGGGCCTGGTTCGCCGCCTACGACCACGTCGCCCTCGCCCAGTTGTGGGGCCCGATGCCAGCGTTGCCCCGGGCGCTGCCTCGGTTCACCCGGGACCTGCGGCAGCGCTGGGAGGACGCCGGCAAGCCGGCGCTGCCCCCGCCGCCCAGTGACGCCCACGACGCGGTGGCCGACGCCCGGTACAACCTCACCCGGTGGCGGGCGATCGAGCGCCACCGCATGGCGCGGGAAAGCCGTCCCCGTTGAGAAGTCGCGATCCAGCTCGTGTCACGCTTTGGCCCGTTGGTCCGGTACCCCATTGGTCCGGTACGGAGTGAGGAAGGCGATTCGACATGCGCATCGGTGTGCTGACCGGTGGCGGAGACTGCCCAGGACTCAATGCGGTGATCCGGGCGGTGGTCCGCAAGGGCATTGAGGTTCACGGGCACGAGATCATCGGGTTCCGGGATGGCTGGCGGGGTCCGGTGCAAGGGTTGATCCAGCCACTGGGCCTGGCCGACGTGGAGAACATCCTCCCGCTCGGCGGCACCATCCTGCGCACCTCGCGCACCAACCCCTACCGCGACGGTGGTGCTGAGCGGGTCAAGCAGACCCTCATCGAGCACGGCGTGGACGCGCTGATCGCGATCGGCGGCGAGGACACCCTCGGGGTGGCCAGCCGGCTGAGCGAGGACGGCGTCGCCGTGGTGGGCGTGCCCAAGACGATCGACAACGACCTGAGCGCCACCGACTACACGTTCGGGTTCGACACCGCCGTGCACATCGCCACCGAGGCGATCGACCGGCTGCGCACCACCGCCGAATCGCACCACCGGGTGGCGGTGGTCGAGGTGATGGGGCGCAGCGCGGGCTGGATCGCGCTGCACTCGGGGATGGCCGGCGGGGCGAACGTCATCCTGATGCCGGAGCGGCCCTTTGATGTGAACCGGGTGTGTCAGTGGGTGCTCCGATGCCTGGAGCGGGAATCCGCCGCGATCGTGGTGGTCGCCGAGGGCGCGGCACCGCAGGACGGCGCGGAGCTGCTCGCCACCGCGGAGGTCGACGCCTTCGGCCACAAGCGCCTGGGCGGCGTCGGCATCTGGCTGGCGGATGAGATCGCCCGACGCACCGGTGCCGAGTCCCGTGCCGTGGTGCTGGGGCACATCCAGCGCGGTGGCACGCCCACCGCCTACGATCGCGTCCTGGCCACCCGGTTTGGCCTGCATGCTCTCGATGCGGCGCACGAAGGCGACAACGGCGTGATGGTCGCTTTGCGGGGCACCGACATCATCCGGGTGAAGCTGACCGAGGCTACCGCGACAGTCAAGACGGTGCCGTGGGAACGCCATGCGGAGGCTGAGGTCTTCTTCGGCTGACGGTTGCCCGGCCCGGCCCCACCCGGCCAAACCCACTCGACCAGTCGACGCGTCGCCCTATACGCTTGCGCACCGTGAACTGGACCGTGGATGTCCCGGTCGACACGCTGCCGGAGTTGCCTCCGCTGCCTGCCGATCTCCGTGCCTTGCTGGACGCCGCGCTGGCCCGGCCCGCCGCGCAACAACCGAGCTGGCCTGACCCAGAAGCGGTGCGCAGCATCCGCACCATTCTGGAGAGCGTGCCACCGATCACCGTGCCACCTGAGGTGGACCGGCTGCGCGAGCAGCTCGGGGCCGTCGCCCGCGGCGAGGCCTTCCTGCTCCAAGGCGGGGACTGCGCCGAGACCTTCGCCGACAACACGGAGCCACACCTGCGGGCCACCGTCCGCACGCTGCTGCAGATGGCGGTGGTGCTCACCTATGGGTCGAGTCTGCCGGTGGTCAAGGTGGGGCGGGTGGCCGGGCAATACGCCAAGCCGCGGTCCGCGGCGGCCGACGCGCTCGGCCTGCCGTGCTACCGCGGTGACATGATCAACTCTTTACGCCCCACCGCCGAGGCGCGGGTGTCCGACCCGTCGCGGATGATCCGGGCCTACGCCAACGCCGCCGCGGCGATGAACCTGGTGCGCTCGCTGGCGCTGACCGGCATGGCCGACCTGCACCGGGTGCACGACTGGAACAAGGACTTCGTGCGGCGATCTCCGGCCGGGGCCCGATACGAGGCGCTGGCCGGCGAGATCGACCGGGCCCTGCGTTTCATGTCGGCGTGTGGCGTGGACGACTCCTCGCTGCTGTCCACCGAGATCTACTCCAGTCACGAGGCGCTGGTGCTCGACTACGAGCGGGCCATGCTCCGCCTGGACCGCACCAGCGAGACACCCAAGCTCTACGACCTGTCCGCGCACTTCCTCTGGGTGGGGGAGCGGACCCGGGCGCTGGACGGGGCGCACATCGCCTTCGCCGAGCTGCTGTCCAACCCGATCGGGCTCAAGCTGGGTGCGGGTATCACCCCGGACCAGGCCGTGGAGTACGTCGAGCGGCTTGATCCACACGGTGTGCCGGGCCGGCTCACGCTGATCTCCCGGATGGGGGCGAAGCGGATCCGCGACGTGCTCCCGGCGATCGTGCAGAAGGTCACCGCCAGTGGACACCAGGTGATCTGGCACTGCGACCCGATGCACGGCAACACCATCGAATCGTCCACCGGATACAAGACCAGGCACTTCGACTGGGTGGTCGACGAAGTGCAGGGCTTCTTCGAGGTGCACCACGCGCTGGGCACCCATCCCGGCGGGATCCACGTGGAGCTCACGGGGGAGGACGTCACCGAGTGCCTCGGCGGCGCTCAGGACATCTGCGACGCGGACCTGCCCGGGCGCTACGAAACCGCGTGCGATCCGCGGCTGAACACCCAGCAGGCCCTCGAGCTGGCGTTCCTGGTCGCGGAGATGCTCCGGTCGTGAGTGTGTCGCTCAGAAGGCGGTCGCGCTCAGAAAGCGGTGAGCGACACCGTCGCGCCGGAGCGAACGGACTGCCCGGCCGCGGGTGATTGCGAGATCACCCGGTCCGGGAAGCCCTCAAAGAAGCCGAACCCGTCCAGAGGGCCCCCGAGAGACTGGCTGAGGGTGCTGTTCAGCCCCGCCTGCGCGAGCGCCTGGCGGGCCTGTGCGACCGACAGGCCGACCACCTGGGGCACGATCGTCATCGGGATGGGGGCCGGCCCCTTGCTGATCACCACGGTCACCGGCGCGCCGATGGTGAGCGTGGTGCCCGCCGCCGGCCGGGATCCGATCACGGCGCCTATCGGGACGGTGTCGTCGAACACCGCGGCCCGCAGGTCCAGCCGGGGGCTCAGCTCCGCCTGCTGGATCGCCCGCTCGGCGTCCTCGGTGGTGCTCCCCACCGCCAGGGTGGGCACCACCGGGCGGCCCAGCGAGATCAGCACGGTGATCTCCGAGCCGCGCAGCACCCGGTGGCCCGACCCCGGGTCGGTGCTGATCACCGTGTTGTTCGGGGCGGTGTTGTTGTGGTCCTCTTTGAGGTCGGCTGTGAGGTCGGCGGCGGCCAGCGCGGTCGCCACCGCCCCGCGTTGCAGACCAGTCAGGTTGGGCACCGCGGTCCACCGGCCGCTGCCCAGCCACCATGCGCCCAGCCCGATCGCGCTCGCGAGCAGCAACACGATCGTCATCCAGGCGATGAAGGCGCGCCGGTTGCGAGCGCGCTCGCGCTGGTAGGGATCGTGCGGGTTGGGATCGTGCGGGTTGGGATCGTGCAGGGGAGCTCGCTCAGTCCTGGCCAGCGCCCGCGTGCCGCCCGGTCCGTGCTCGGGGGAGACGCCCTGCGTGGCGCTGGCCGACCTGGCCGCGGGCACGGGCACCCGTACCCGCGGCAGGCCCGCCTCGGCTCGCACCGCGTTCAGGGCGTGCAGGAACGCGGCCGCGTTCGGCGGGCGGGAGCCCGGATCCCGACGGGTGGCCCGCACGATCAGCTCGTCCAACGGCGCAGGCACCACCGCGCCGGCGGCGCTCGGGGCTGGCATGTCGTCGTTGACGTGACGGTAGGCCACCGACAGCGCGGTCTCGCCGGTGTAGGGCGGTGCCCCGGTGAGCATCTCGAACAGCATCACGCCGGTGGCGTAGACGTCGCTGCGGGCGTCAGCCGCCCCGGTCGCGACCTGCTCCGGCGACAGGTAGGCCACTGTTCCGAGGATGACGTCTCCGGTGCTGGAGCTGGCCTCGGCGACCGCGCGTACCAAGCCGAAGTCGGCGACCTTCACGATGCCGCCAGGCCCGATGAGGACGTTCTCCGGCTTGACGTCGCGGTGCACCAACCCCGCCCGGTGCGCCGCGGCCAGCGCTGAGAGCACCATCTCGGTCACGGAGAGCGCGAGTGTCACCGACAGCCTGCCGTGCTGGCGCAGCAGATCCCGTAAAGTTCCCCCGTCGACCAATTCCATCACCAGGAACACGTAGTCACCAGCGGGAGAGGAGTCAGCGCCTTGGTCGTGCACCCCGACGACCCCAGGATGGTGCAGTCGCGCTGCGGCACGGGCCTCGCGCTCGAAGCGCTGCAGGAAGGCAGGGTCGGCGGCGAACCGAGGGGCCATCACCTTGATGGCCACCGGACGCTCCAAGCGGGTGTCGGTGCCGCGGTAGACGGTGGACATGCCGCCGCGGGCCAGCACTGGGCCTACCCGGTAGCGCCCGTCCAGCAGGCTGCCGACCAGGTTCCCGTCCTGCTCGGGTCCCCGTGGCTCCACAGTCCGAGGATCGTACGGACCCCTCGTTCTCGAACGGCGCAAGGGCGCCGGTTGGCGGGTATGGCATGGTGACCATCGTGAGCGACATCCCCATCGCCCAGGACGTGCTCGATCCCGAGGTGGTGGTGCTACCACTGCCCGACGTGGCGCAGCGGTTAGGACTGCCGGTGACTCGCGTGCACCAGATGCTGCGCGATGGGCAGCTGCTGGGCGTGCGTCGGCACGGCGTGGCGGTGGTGCCGGCGGATTTCCTCAACGGCGATGTCGTCGTCAAGGGGCTGCCCGGCACGATCACCCTGCTGCGCGATGCCGGTTACGCCGCGGAGGACATCCTGGGTTGGCTGTTCACCGCGGAAGATTCGCTGCCCGGCACCCCGATCGGCGCGCTGCGAGGCGACCGCGGCCGCGAGGTCAAGCGCCGGGCTCAGGCCATGGGTTTCTAACAGGGTTCCTGGCGGGGGTTCTGACAAGGGATCACGGCGCGGTATCCTCGCAACTTCATTGTGATCTGCGGGGATTGTGGTCGGTCAGTCAAGGGAGGAACACGATGCTGGGGAAGCTGGGGAAGCTCGTTGTGCTGGTGGGCGTCGTTGAGGGCGTTCGCCGGTACGCAAAGTTTAACCCCGATGCGGTCGGCAAGGTCGCGGACCAGGCTGGCCGACTCGTCGACCAGTGCACCAAGGGCAAGTTCAGTAGCCAGATCGACTGCGCGGTGCGCAAGCTCCAGGGCGCCGACGGCGAAGATTTTGCCTAGCGGCGTCTGATCGGGGTTCGAGTGCCATGCCCGTCGAACCGGTCCACGAAGGTGAACCGCTCGACGGGCTGGCGGCGGAATTTTTGATGTGCCGGATGTCGCCGCTGATGAGACACTGGTGACCATGGCGGTGAGCTCGTTCATGGTCCAGCTCGGCACGCCCGCGCCCGCGTTCGCCCTGCCGGGTCTCGACGGCCAGATCGTGACCTCGGATGCCCTAGGCTCCTCCGCTCCGCTGCTGGTGATGTTCCTGTCCAATCACTGCCCCTATGTCCGGCACATCGAGCGAGAACTCGGCTCGCTGGTCGCCGAGCACGCGCCCGATGTGGCCGCGGTGGCGATCTGCAGCAACAACACCGAGAGCCATCCTGACGACGGCCTGGCCGGACTGACTGAGCAGGCCCACCGCGCCGGGTTCACCTTCCCCTACCTGCTCGACGACACCCAGCGGGTCGCGCTGGTCTACCGGGCCGCGTGCACCCCGGACTTCTTCCTCTACGACGCCGATCGCCGCCTCGCCTACCGGGGTGAATTCGACGAGGCCCGCCCCCGCAACGACGCTCCGGTGACCGGCAAGGCCTTGCGAGCCGCGCTGGACCTGGTGCTCGCCGGGGAACCGGTGCCCGAACCGCAGGTGCCCAGCATGGGCTGCGGCATCAAATGGAAGCCCGGCAACGAGCCCTCCTGACTATGCGGATTCTGATCTCTGGGGCCAGCATCGCGGGGCCGGTTCTGGCTTACTGGCTCACCCGTTACGGCTTCACGCCGACCGTGGTGGAGAAGGCTCCGACTCTCCGCAAGACCGGCGGGCACGCGGTCGACCTGTTCGGCCCGGCCCTGGACGTGGTGGAACGGATGGGGCTGCTGGAGCGGATCCAGGCGAACAGGACCGGCGTCGAGCGGCTGACCATGCTCCGGGAGGGAAACACCCGCCCAGTACAGGTCAATTTCGCCAAGGTGTTCAATGCGGTGTCCGACCGGCATCTCGAAATCATGCGCAATGACCTGAGCGAGATCTGCTGCGACGCCACCCGTGACGACGTGGAGTATGTGTTCGGCGACTCCATCACGTCGGTCTCCCAGCACGGGGACGTCACCTTCGAGCGCGGCAAGCCTCGCACGTTCGGCCTGGTGATCGGCGCGGATGGACTGCACTCAAACGTGCGGCGGCTGGTCTTCGGCGCGGAGTCCCAGTTCACCACCTTCCTCGGGGCTTACATCGCGGTGGCAGCGGTGCCCAACTACCTGAGGCTCGACAGCGAGCTGATCCTGCACGGCGAGGTGGGCCGGACGGCCGGGATCTACCGTGCGCGGCAGATGGACAATGCGCAGGCGGTGTTCCTGTTCCGCAGCGCCACAGAGCTGGACTACCACCGCCGCGACATCCCCCGACAGAAGCAGCTGCTGCGCGAGGCGTACGCGATCTCGGTGCGGTGTCGGTACCAGTGCTCGATGGTGGCGGCTTTGGCTGGGGTGGAGACGTCGAGGTTGGTCACGATGAACGAGTAGCCATACACCGCGTCGAGCTCGGCGAGGGCCGCGAGGGGCAGTGCCCGCTGGTCGGGGTGCAGGGTACGGCGCCGGCGCGCGCGGGGGTCGTGGGAGACCTGCCCGGTGTTGATGTCCAGGCGGACTCGGCGGATCAGCATCCGGGTAGCGGTCGGCCACCAGTCCGGGCACCAGGCGGCGACCGCGACCTGCGCGCCGTCCATGTCGAGCGCGTCGGTCCACTGCGTCTCGGCCAGGTCCTGGAGTAGGCGCCACAGTGGCGCGATGCGTTTGGCGCCGATGGCGAACTCGACACCGGCGGCCAGCGCGGCCCGGGCCAGCGCCCCCGCGAAGTAGCCGGCGTCAGCACGCAGCCGAACCGGGGCTGGACCTGCAACGGAACCGGAACGCACGCTAAGCCGGTTCGGGCAGGTCAGAGTAGGTGCTCCGGGCGGGGTCTGGCGGGTCGTTAGCGTGCGTTCCGGTTCGATCCCAGCCCGATTATGATCTTGATTGAGGGTGGGGATTGCCTGGTGGCGGCG
>JBDTAX010000214.1:0-3081 GCA_039924425.1 Pseudonocardiaceae bacterium | reverse complement strand
CATGCGCGTTGGAGGAGGCCCAGGTGCGGGCCGCGTCCAGGCGGCTTCCTCGGTACAGTCCAGCGGTATCGTGGCGGTCCCGGTCCCAGACGGCAGCGGCCTCGTCAAGTTCCTGGCGGATCAGATTGCCAGCCTGGTCGGTGTCGATCCACTGCCGCAGCCGGGGCCAGGCCCGCAACAATGCCTCGTGGGTGATCTCGACGGTGTCCTGATCCTGGGTGAGCAACCGGGCTTGGGTGAACGCGTCCACCACCGGCCCCACACTGCCGGGATCCAGGCCCCGCAGCAGATCCGCGCGGGCCACCCGGCGCCGGGTGTCCTCCGTGCCGTCGCCGATTTTGATCAACCGCAGGAACAGGGTCCGGGCCGTGTGCTGACCGGCGGAGTCCAGACCAGCGAAGACACGGTCGGCCGAGGTCGCCACTGCGCGCTGGATACCGCCGGTGGCCCGGTAGCCGTCCACCGTCAACACGTGGCCGTGGCGCTGCTGCCAGGTGGCCCGCAGCGTGTGCGCCAGCAGCGGCAGCCGCCCGGCCTCATAACTGGTCATCCCGGTGTCCCCGAGGTCTCGCAGCAGCAGTTCGACCAAACCCGCTTCGACGTCGAGTTTCACGTCCTGCGCTGGGTAGCGGATCGCCGCCCGTAGCTCGGTGTCCGACATCGGCCCGACCACCAGCTGGCTGTCCTGCAACGCGGCGCGCAGCGGCGGGTAGTTGGCGCAGTCGGCGTAGAAGTCCGCCCGGACACCCAGCACGACCAACCCGACCGGGTGCGGGGGGCTGGCCAGCTGCGTGAGCAGCTCGATGAACACGCGCCGGTCCTGGTCGTCAGTGCACAGGGTGAACAGTTCCTCGAACTGATCCACCACCACGAGGACCCGGGAGCCCTCGTCACCGACATGACCGCGCAGCACCTCCAGACACTGCGGCGGGTCGGCAGTCAGGGTCGCTGGATCAGCGCCGGTGAGCGCGGCGATCTCGGTGGCCAGCGCGGCCAGCGGGTGCGCAGTGGGCGTGATCACGAGCGCCGGCCATCGGCTCGACCCCTCCAGCGCACCGGCAGCTAGCTGGGGCAGGAGGCCGGCGTGCAGCAGTGAGGACTTCCCCGCTCCCGACGGTGCCACCACCACTTGCACACCACCGCCGCGCAGCCGTGTGTCCAAGCGCGTGACCAGCTCCGCGGTCAGCTCATCCCGACCGAAGAACCACCGGGACTGCTCGCGCCCGAACGATGCCAACCCAGGATACGGGCACTCCCCCTGGATCGCTTTGCCCGACTCGGCCCGCCGCTCATCGTGAACCCCGTCCCGATAGTGCAGGTGCAGATCCCGGCCAGCTTGGGTGACGCGGGCCTCGCCAGATGCGTGCGCTTCAAGACGAACAGACGGCGGCGGCTGTTCCGGGGGCTGCTCCCCGGAGGCTCCCACCGATCACTCCCCGGTGCTCACGTGCAGGTCCCGGCCCGCTTGATTCACCCGGCTGTTGCCGGACGCCGTGGCCCGCATGGTGATCGTGGTGTTCTGCTGGGGATCAACGTCAGCCAGCGCCGAACCCAATTGCGCCACCACCAACCGCAGCTCATCCGCTAGCTGCGGGTCAGCGGCCAGCAGGCGCCGCAGCCGTCCCTGCCACTCGCCCACCAGAGCCTGCTCCACCTGCTCATCCCCCGCCTGCCGAGCGGCCAGCACCTCAGTACGACTGTCTTCCAGCTCGGCCTGCACCGTCTCGGCCCGCTCCGGATGCACCCGCCGCCACAGCCCACCGACCGCGCCCGTGGCCCGCTCCCACGCCGCCGTCGCCAGCAGCTTCACCACCGTCGACGCCGCCGTGGACGTCAACGCCGCCAGTTCCGGATCCACGTCCCCTCCCCGCAACCCCACGTGCGAGTGATATTACCCCGCATACCCGGGCTTCGACGCGCCACCAAGATCACCTCGGGTGGTAGCGGTGCTCAAGCATCCATGAGACCGTTCGCGGGCAGGTCACAAGGTGCACAAGCATCCATGAGACGGTGTAGCTGGGTGCGTGGGTGCATGTTCGCCGTCCGTTCAGGCGTCGGTCCGTGATCAGCCATGTCCGACCTGTCTCATTCGAGTACCCTCACTACCGCTGCGCACCCGATCGAGAGGCCACGACGTGGCGAGACGCGGGACCCGGCTTGTCAGCATCGCCACAGCGGCGGCCGTCGCCACCCTGGCCGCGGCGTGCTCGGCCGCGGCGGGCGGGCAGGACCACGACCAGCAGACCACCGCCACGCCGGTCCAGCATCTCGTGGTGATCTTCCAGGAAAACGTGTCCTTCGACCATTACTTCGGCACCTACCCAAACGCGGCCAACCCCGGCGGCGAGCCCACCTTCCGGGCCGCGCCGCACACCCCGGCGGTGAACGGCCTGACCCCGGCGCTGCTGGCCCACAACCCCAACGCGGCCAATCCGATACGGCTGGACCGGTCCGAGCCGCTGACCTGCGATCAGGACCACGGTTACACCCCGGAGCAGAAGGCGTTCGACGGCGGCAGAATGGACCGCTTCGTCGAGAACACCGAGACCGCGTCCTGCGCCGCGCCCGACATCGGCAAGCCCGGCCTGGTCATGGACTATTACGACGGCAACACCGTCACCGCGCTGTGGAACTACGCCCAGCACTTCGCCCTCAGCGACAACAGTTACGACACGGTGTTCGGCCCGTCCACGCCAGGAGCGCTGGACCTGGCCTCCGGGCAGACCCACGGCGCCATCTCCAGCGCGCCCAGCCACGACGTCGCGGGCGGCACGATCATCGGTGACCCCGACCCCGGCTTCGACGACTGCGCCGCCGGCACGACCGTGACGATGAGCGGCCGCACCATCGGTGACCTGCTCAACGCCCAGGGCGTGAGCTGGGGATTCTTCCAGGGCGGCTTCCGGCCCAACACACCGGCGAACCCGGCCACCGGCGCGAAGTCGACCTGCGCGCGCGCTCACACCAACATCGGCGGCGCCTCGGTCGCTGACTACAGCGCGCACCACGAGCCGTTCCAGTACTACCAGTCCACCGCCAACCCGCACCACCTGCCGCCGTCCTCCACCGCCGCCATCGGGC
>JBDTAX010000213.1:0-13089 GCA_039924425.1 Pseudonocardiaceae bacterium | reverse complement strand
GATCGTTGCCATGCCCGGCCACCGGCACTCCCAGGGCGCGCAGCGCACCGACCATGAGCTCGGTGTCCCGGCTGCGCAGCGCCCCCCGGATGGTGCCGCCGGTGCCGGCCAGCGCGGTCAGCAGCAGCGCCCGGTTAGTGATCGACTTCGATCCCGGCACGGTGACGGTGGCGCACACCGGTCCGTGCGCGGGTGGCGCGACCCACGGCGGCTGGGTCGAGGTCGTCATGGCTTCATCATTGCGCATCCAGGTCGTTCGTACTGGCGTGACACGATGGCTTCATGTGTGGCAGGTATGCCTCGACTAGGAGTCCCGCGACGCTGGCCGTCGAGTTCGATGCTGTCGAGGGGACCGACGGCGCGGCGCCGAGTCGTGCCTACAACGTCGCGCCGACCACACCGGTGCTCGCGGTCGTGACCCGGCATCCGCGCGATCCCAGCGGAGTCTCCGACCCGGACCGGACGGTGCGCAGTATCCGGGTGATGCGCTGGGGACTGGTGCCGCACTGGGCCAAGGACCCGGCGGTTGGCTCCCGTCTGATCAACGCTCGGGCTGAGAGCGCGGCCGGTAAGCCCTCGTTCCGTGACGCGGTGACCAGGCGGCGCTGCCTGCTGCCGGCCGACGGCTGGTACGAGTGGCGGCGTAAGCAGCCCTTCTTCATCACCCCGGCGGATGGCTCCGGGCTCGCCATGGCCGGGTTGTGGTCCACTTGGCGGCCCCCGGACGCCACCGCGCCCCCGCTGGTGACCTGCGCGGTGCTGACCACCGACGCGGTGGGTCCACTCGCTGAGATCCACGATCGGATGCCGCTGATCCTGCCCGCCCCGGCGTGGCAAGCCTGGCTGGATCCGGACTGCGCTGATCCTGGCGAGTTGCTTGCGCCCTCGCATCTGGTGCCCGCGATGGAGCTGCGGCCGGTGTCCACCGCGGTGAACAACGTGCGGCGCGAAGGCCCTGAGCTGATCGAACGCCTCGAACCGGAGCAGCCCACACTGATGAACCTCGATCTGTGAACCTGGACCTGCCCTGGTGAGTGAACTGACCATCCCGACACCACACGGCCCCGCCAAGGTTGAACTGCACCACTGCGCGCAACCCGGCGGGGCGCTGCTGCTCGGGCACGGTGCCGGTGGCGCCACCAGCGCGCCCGACCTGGTGGCGAGCACGCGGGCGGCGATGGCGAGCGGGGTGCACGTGGCGTTGGTCTCCCAGCCCTACCGGGTCGCGGGCCGGCGGGCCCCGGCACCGGCCAGGCAGCTGGACGAGGCGTGGCTGGCCGTCGCCAGGCAGCTGGCGGACGGTGTGTTCGCCGGGCTGCCACTGGTCTTCGGGGGGCGCTCTTCGGGGGCCAGGGTGGCCTGCCGCACCGCGGCGGCGGGGGGTGCGGTGGCGGTGTTGTGCCTGGCTTTTCCCGTGCACCCACCGGGGCGCCCGGATCGCGACCGGATGCCTGAACTGGACGCGGTGAAGGTGCCGGTGCTGGTCGTGCAGGGCGAGAAGGATCGGTTCGGCCGCCCCGAACCCGCCGCCGGACGCGAGGTCGCGCTGTTGTCAGGCGACCACTCGCTCAAGACAGACCCTGGCGCGGTGCAACGCGCGGTGGCGCGGTGGCTCCAGCGGCGCCTGAGCCCGCTGGGTTGAGTGGTGATCGCGATCTGTGTGCCGAGAACGACAAGATATGTCGCTCTCGGCACACAAAAAGTGATCAAGGACCGGAATGCGGGCGCTGGGTGGGGCGTTGCCCGGGGCGTGGGAGCGACAGTTTCGATAGGCCGTGCGCCCAGTTGGCGCGTAGGCTCGACTCAGTCCGAACTGAGCCTCGAAGGGATCATGGTGCCGCCGGAGCGCGTCGAGCGGGGTGCGCCAGCGCAGAGCGCTCATGAGACGCCAGCGCAGAGCGCTCATGAGACGCCGGAGCAGCGCACCACGCGCTTCGAGCGCGACGCGATGCCCTTGCTCGACCAGCTCTACGCGGCGGCGCTGCGGATGACCCGCAATCCCCCCGACGCCGAGGATCTCGTGCAGGAGACCTATCTCAAGGCCTACGGCGCCTTCGAGTCCTTCCGTGTGGGCACCAATCTGCGCGCCTGGCTCTACCGCATCCTGACCAACACTTACATCAACGGGTATCGCAAGCGGCAGCGCCAGCCGGTGGTCCACCCCACTGAGGAGATCACCGACTGGCAGCTCGCCCAGGCCGCGCAACACACCTCAACGGGTCTGCGGTCCGCGGAGATGGATGCGCTGGACCGGCTGCCCGACTCTGACGTCAAGGATGCGCTGAGCCAACTGGCTGAGGACTTCCGGATGGCCGTCTATCTGGCTGATGTCGAGGGTTTCGCGTACAAGGAGATCGCTGAGATCATGGGTACCCCGATCGGGACGGTGATGTCGCGGCTGCACCGGGGGCGCAAGCAGCTGCGCGACATGCTCACCGGAGTGGCCCGTGAGCGCGGCTTCCTGCGCGATGCGGAGGTCGCGTCATGAGTGATGCGGAGCCCGGTGACACCGACTGCCGTGAGGTGCTCGCGCAGCTGTGGCTTTTCCTGGACAACGAGTGCGACCACGAGCGGCGTGATCTGCTGCGGCGGCATCTGGAAGACTGCGGCCCGTGTCTGGAGGAGTTCGGGCTCGAGGGGCATCTCAAGGCGTTGCTGGCGCGTAAGTGCGGCGGGGACCACGCGCCCGATGCGCTCAAGCAGCGGTTGCGCCAGTCGATCCGTGAGATCATGATGCGCCAAGCCCACGCCGGGCTCTCCAGCGAGCGCTGAGCTCACCTGTCTTAGGGGCCCGCCGGGGCATCGGCGGGCCCCCAGCTGGCTTCAGGTGTTCGGGCGCTTGCCGTGGTTGGCGCCGTTCTTTTTCCGGTCCCGCTTCTTGCGGCCTCGCTTGGACACGACGTCTTTCCTCTCGGTGGTTTGGTTGCGTTCATGGGCGAGTGTGTCATGGTGCGCCATGCCTGTGCCGATCGCCGGTCGCGAGGTGCTCGGCACGCACCGTGGTTGGATAGCAGGGCCGAGCTCAAGGAGGGTGATCCATGATTGAGGAAATCCGGGCCGAGATGGTGGCCAGTGTGTGGAAGATCGTGGTCGCCGAGGGTGACGCGGTGTCCGACGGGGACACGTTGGTGATCCTTGAGTCGATGAAGATGGAGATCCCCGTCCTGTCGGAGGTCGACGGAACCGTCGCGAAATTGGCTGTCGCTGAGGGTGACGTTGTGCAGCAGGGTGATCTGATCGCCGTGGTGGAGTGAGCGCGGGCGCCGAGGCGGTGGGCCCAGATGTCGACGTTGAGCGAGTTACTTGCCCGGCACACTCAGTTGTCCGTCGCGGCGGTCGGTCACCTGCAGCGGATCGTCGCCGAGTGGCAGTTGCTCGCTGATCTCGCTTTCGCGGATCTGCTGATGTGGGCGCCGTTGGGTGCCGCGCGCACACCCGTGGAGTTCCTCTGCGTGGCCCACGTCCGACCCACCACCGGCCCCACCGTGCATCCCGAGGACGTGGTCGGCATCCGCGCCGACGATACCGAGTGTCCCCAGCTGCGCCAAGCGTTGCGGCACGGCGCCGTCCTGCGCGATGATCAGCCCCGCTGGCTGCTCGGTGTCCCGGTGCGTCACGAGGTGGTGCCGGTGCGGCTGGGCGAGCGGCTGATCGCCGTCCTGGGGCGGGAGGCCAATCTGGTGGCGCCTCGGGTGCCCAGCCGGCTGGAGATCGCGTATCTGGGAATCGCCACCGACCTGTGTCAGATGCTGGCCGATGGTACCTTTCCCGACGCCGGCACTACCGCGGATCGGCACAGTGGCCCGCGAGCGGGCGACGGCTTGATCCGGCTCGACACCACTGGAATCGTGATCTACGCAAGTCCCAACGCGTTGTCGGCCTACCACCGGATGGGGCACGCGGCGGACCTCCAAGGTGAACAGCTCTCCCCGCTGACTCGCGGGTTGATCTCCGACCCGTTCGACGCCGCAGAGGTGGCGCAGCGGATTCGCGCCGCGATCCAGGGCAAACCGAGTACCCGAATCGAGGCCGATGCGGCCGGAGCCACGATTCTGTTCCGCGCGCTGCCACTGTGCCCGCGGGGAGCGCCGGCCGGAGCGTTGGTTCTGGTTCGGGATGTGACCGAGCTGCGCAGCCGCGACCGTGCGCTGTTATCCAAGGACGCGATCATCAGAGAGATTCACCATCGGGTGAAGAATAATTTACAGACAGTGGCCGCGCTGCTGCGGTTGCAATCCCGCCGCACCGACAATGTCGAGGCCCGCCAGGCGTTGCAGGAGTCGGTGCGCCGGGTGGCCTCCATCGCCATGGTGCACGAGACGTTGTCGATCTCTCTTGATGAGCGGGTGGACATTGATGACCTCGTGGACAAGGTGCTCGGCATGGTCGCCGAGGTGTCGGGTGCGGAGAGCCGAGTCATCGTGCGACGGGAGGGCTCAGTGGGGGCCCTGAGCGCTCAACTGGCTACGCCGCTGGTCATGGTCCTCACTGAGCTGGTGCAGAACGCCCTGGAACATGGCTTTGAACCGGGCGAGTGCGGTGAGGTGACGCTGACCGCCGAGCGATCCGCAGGGTCGCTGCAGGTGATCGTCTCCGATGATGGCCGGGGGCTTACGCCCGGGTTCTCGCTGGTCAAGGCTGAGAGGCTGGGCCTACAGATCGTCCAGACTCTGGTCGCTTCCGAGCTGCGAGGTTCCCTGGAACTGCTACGAAGACAACCTCGGGGCACGATGGCGGTGATCAATATTCCACTGATGCCGCCTCATCGACAGTGAGGTCGAATGACCGACGAGGACTCGAGAGAGGTCCGGCGGATGATAAAGCCGGACCTCTCCCGAATCGTTTCAGGTGATCTTTCCAGATGATCGTGCTCGATGCGGATCAGACGCTGTTACGGGCCCCAGTGCGAGCGTTGCGCCTCTTCACAGCGCGTCGCTCGTCCTCGCTCATACCGCCCCACACGCCAGCATCCTGCCCGGAGGTGAGTGCCCAGTTGAGGCACTCGGCATTGACCGGGCAGCGCCGGCAGACAGCTTTCGCCTCAATGATCTGCAGTAGAGCGGGGCCGCTGGTTCCCACGGGGAAGAACAGCTCGGGGTCCTCGTCTCGGCAGGCCGCGCGGTGGCGCCAGTCCATGGTTCTTGCTCCTCGTCGATCGCGCTGATGAACTCCTGTGTCCCAGCGCTGTCGTCGTCTTGTCATTTGGGCTTGTGAATGATTTCACAATCACCCGCGATGTCAAGAGGCATCTACGGACTCTGGGGGCTGATTCACCCGGGGGTACCCTGTCGGGTGAACCGCTAACCGCGTGTGAAACCGATTCGCCAAGCGCCATTCGGGTGTAACTGTGTGTCACGGTCACTTGATCAGGATTGTCCGCTTCGGGTAGCTACCGCATCTAACGACACTGCCAGCCGGAACGTTTCGGACCAGTTTCGTGTCTGGTGCCTGGCCCACCCGTCGTGCGGTGTGCGGCTACGCTGGGGTGGTGGCCGCCGCCGTACTCGCCCGCGCGGAGCCGGCATGAACACGGAGCTGGTATGAACACCGACGCCGCGCCGCGCCCGGTACGCGGTGCGGGCGTGCTCGTGGGGCTGCAGGGCCTGGTCGGTGTCGTGATCGCGGCTGGGCTGCTCGTCGCGGCGGTGCATGGACCCACCGGCCCGGTACCGGTGGGGGCCACTGCGGCCTGCATCGCTGGCTTCGGGGTCATCCTGCTCGCCGTGGGCGCGAAGCTGGTGCGGGGCCGCCGCGGTGCTCGCACTCCGGCCGTCGTCGCCCAGCTCCTGCTGCTCGGTGTTTGCTGGTCCGCCGCGGTCCCGTCAGCGCAGCCGGCCTATGGGGTGCCGGCCGCCGCGTTCTGCGTGCTCGTGCTCATCCTGCTGTTCTGCCCCCCCGCGCTGCGCTGGGCAGGATTCAGTTGAGGTGCGCTCGTAGGCCGCGCGCCGCGTATTCGAGGAGTTCCGCGTGCTGCGGCCACTGGGGGATCCGCGACTCGAGGAACTTGGCGCCGTCCAGGAAGCGTCCTTGTTGGCCGAGTGTGTGCCCCAGCTCGATGAGATCCTGACTTCCCACCCCGGGCAGCGCCAGGCGCATCCGCAACACCCATTCCAGGTCGGCGGGACGTCTGAGGTCCCGGTAAGCGATCCGCAGGTTCGCCAGGATACGGACGAAGATCGCTCTCCTGGGTGCGGTCGTCAGCAGGTGCCGCCCGAACGCCACGTCCGGCCCGGCCTGATTCGCGGTGCGGAACAGCGCCTCGCAGCCGGCGAGGTCCAGCAGCTCGCCGCCGTTGAACGCGTCGAGGTAATGATCGGTGGCCATGGGCCGGACGAGGAAGTGACCGGGCATGCTGACGCCCTCCAGCGATATCCCGGCGCGGCGCCCCACCTCGAGGCAGACGACTGACAACGTGATCGGAAGGCCGAGCTTGCGCTCAAGCACTCGATCCAGCAGCGAGTTGCCCGGGTCGTAGTAGTTCGTGGTGTTGCCGGCGAACCTCTCCTCGACGAACAGCCGGTGGATGAGCGTCTCGAGCGAGTCGACCCGCTGCGCCAGCCGGTCCAGCTCGCGCAGCCAGGCGTCAACGTCGAGCGTGGGATCCGCACCGGCGGCGATCGCGAGCGCGCCGACGTCGAGCTCCGGCCCGGGCCCGCGCCCGGCCAGCAAGGCGACGAAGTGCTCGACTGCGTTCACGGGGACTACTGAGCGGTGTCCGGTTGGCAGACGAGTCCGGTAGTGGGCACCGTGCCCCGGGTCAGATAGGCGTCTACGGCGGTGTTGATACACGTACTGCCCCGGCCATAGGCGGTGTGCCCATCACCGTTGTAGGTGAGCAGTACCGACGAGCCCAACTGCTGGGCCATGTCCTTGGCCGCGGGGTACGGCGTGGCCGGATCGTGGATGGTCCCGACGACCAGGATCGGTGGTAAGCCCGCGTAATCGATCTGGTGTGGCTGACTCTGCGCGGGCACCGGCCAGTACACGCACGTCAAGTCGCCCCAGGCGAGAGAAGCTCCGATCAGCGGGGCGACCCGTTCGAAGTCGGGCAGCTCCGCTTGGACATCAGCGGCTGAGTGCACCGCGTCGGGGTGATCGAGACAGTTGATCGCGGCGTTGGACGCGGCCTGATTGGAGTAGTGCCCTGTCTTGGGGTCACGCTCGTTGTACAGATCAGCCAGTACCAGCAGCCCGTGCCCGTCGCCGGCCAGTGCCTGGGCCAGAACCTGGCGCAGCAGCGGCCATGCTTGCGGGCTGTCGTACATGGTGACCAGCACACCGGTTTGGGCCAGCGCTCCATCGAGCATCCGGTTGCCGCCGGTGGGCAGCGGATGCGCCTGGGCCGACGCGAAGAGATCGGTCAGTTTCTGTGCCGCGCTGGTCGCATCCGTGCCCAGCGGGCAGTCGGGATGGGTTGTGCAGTCGGCGATGAATCGGGTGATCTCGTCCTGGAAGCCGACGGCCTGCTCGATACTCAGCTGCCGGTCGGTCTGGTTCGGGGGCAGTGGGCCATCCAGCACCGCACGGGCGATGCGCGTCGGGAAGAGCTGGGCGTAGACCGCGCCGAGGTAGGTGCCGTAGGAGGCCCCGAGGTAGTACATCTTCTGGTCACCGAGCACGGCGCGGAGGATGTCCATGTCGCGGGCCGCGTTCGGGGTGCCCACGTAGGGCAGCAGGACGGCTGAGTGGGTCTCGCAGCTCGCGTCGAGGGCCTTGTTCCCGGCCACCACCGCATCCACCTCGGGTGGGGTGGTCGGGGCCGGGTCGAGGGCCACGTAGCTGTCCATCTGGGTGTCGGTGAGACAGGTGATCGGCGCGCTCTGGCCCACCCCGCGCGGGTCGAAGCCGACGATGTCGAAGTCGGCGCGTAGCGCCTGGTCGAAATGCGAAGGCTGTCCGGACTGGGCGGAATAGTTCTGCTCGACGAACTCCACGCCTGACCCACCTGGGCCACCGGGGTTGGTGATCAGCGAACCGATCCGGTGCGCGGGGTCGGTGGCCTGCTTGCGGACGATCGCGAGCTTGATGGTCGCCCGGCCCGGGTTGGTGTAGTCCAGCGGCACCGCCAACGAGGCGCATTCGAAAATCTTGTCGCAGCTCGACCAGGTCAGCTTCTGGGTGTAGAAGCGCTGCAGAGCCGCCGGTTCGCCGACGGCTGCCGCGTTCGCGCCGGATGTCTGGGTGCTGGATGGCTGGGTGCTGGGGGCTGACGAGGACTGAGCGCAGCTGGCTAGGACCAGAGCCAGCGCGGCGGCGCACGCGAGGGCCGTCGCGCGCGGGCGCCGCGACGGCCTTGCGGCCGGGGTTGTTGAGGTTTGCAGGTTCCGTTTCCGATCCTTCTCAAGGGGACGACTGACGTCAGGCTTGCTTGGTCTCCCAGAAAATCTTGTCGATCGCCGAGATGTGCTCTAGCAGCTCCTGGCCGGTCCGGGGGTCGGTCGAGCCCTTGGTACCCGCGGCACCCGCGGCCTTGGTGGCCTTGTTGAACAGCTCGTGGAGCTGGGGGTACTTCTCGAAGTGCGGCGGCTTGAAGTAGTCGGTCCACAGCACCCAGAGGTGGTGCTTGACCAGGTCGCTGCGCTGCTCCTTGATCTCAATCGCGCGCGCGCGGAACTCCGGGTTCTCGTTGGACTGGTACTTCTCCTGAATCGCCTTGACCGACTCGGCTTCGATCCGGGCTTGCGCCGGGTCGTAGATGCCGCACGGGAGGTCGCAGTGGGCGGTAACCTCCAGGCGGGGGCGGCGCGGAATGCTCGACAGCGGTCGCATCGTTCCTCCCTGACGTGTGATGCTTCGACGTCACGGGACCTTACTCGCGCGTGGCGTGTTGAGCATCCGCAGGCGGTGAGCATTCGTGCGTAGAGAGCGCCACCGCTTCGGGTGGCCGTGGCGGCTCGCGGTGGTGCGCGGCCCGTCGATGTCCCCGACGCTGTGTAACGGCGATGTGCTGCTGGTCAGCCTGCGAGCCCGGCCACGTCCCGGTGCGCTGGTGCTGGTCGAGTGGGCGCAGCGCCCCGGTCAGATCTCAGTCAAGCGCGCCGTAGGCCGGCACGCCGACGGCTGGTGGGTCCAAGGCGACAACCCCGGAGCCTCCACCGACTCCCGCCACCTCTCCACCGCCACCCCCTTCGCGGTGGTCCTCGCCGTCCTCTCTCCTCGCCTCCGCATTCAGCGGGCTGAGCGGGGCAATGGACACCCGAATAACCCCGCTCAGCCCGCTGAATGCGGGGCGGTGGCGCGGAGTTGGGAGTAACGGAGTTGGCAGGCGGTCCAGGTGGGGAGGAGGTTGGTTTGGGTTGCTTCGGTTAGGGTGGGAGCTTTGCGGTCTTTGTCGGATATGATAATTTCGTTCTGGGGGGGGCAGGGGAGCTGCAGGGCCGGGTCCAGCGGGCATACCGTGTGTTCGGCTGCGGGGTGGTAGCCGGTGGAGCAGAGGTAGGTCATGACGGTGTCATCGGCCAGTGCGATGAACGCATGCCCGACGCCCTCGGGGAGGTACACCGCGCGGCAGGTCTCGGTATCCAGCAGCACCGACTCCCAGCGGCCGAAGGTGGGGGAGCCCAGCCGGAGGTCGATCGCGATGTCCAGCAGCGCCCCCCGGGAGCAGTGCACGTACTTGGCCTGGCCAGGCGGCACGTCCGAGAAGTGCACGCCGCGGATCACGCCGCGTCGGGAGATGCTGTGGTTGGACTGTGCCAGGGTCAGCCGGTGGCCGGTGGCCTCAATGAACGAAGATTGCTGAAACGGCGCCACGAATCGACCGCGCGCATCGGGAAAGATGGTGGGAGTGAACTCGACCACTCCCGGCACCGCCAGCTCACGGAACCGCACGGCGCCCCACTCTAGTCAGCGCCCCACTACAAGTCAGCGCCCCACTCAAGTCAGCGGCTGGCGGCGTAATGCGACGCCAGCCACCTGATCCGGTGACACTCTAGATCCACCGCCACGGAAGTTGACCCCTCCGTTGTTACCCGTGGTTGCGCGCGGCGCATAACTATTCGCCAGTTCGCGCGTTGGTGCACTCGGCAGGGTTGTGACACGTCGGTGCCAGATGTCCAAGCGCCAGTGGCTGTTGGCGCGGCGGGAGGGTAGTGCCGTGGCTGAGCGTGCTGAGCGGGTTGAGTTCGTGCCGTTATCATGGGATCCCCGGCAGACGTCGTGGGTTGCGCCAAGTCGCCCACGTGCGTCGTTCCGGCCGGCCCGGTCGATGTCGGTGCCCTTGGACGCGGTGCCTGACGTCGCGGTGACCCAGGTTTCGGTGGACCGGGATTCGGTGGACCGGGGTTCGGTGGCCAGGGTGACCGTGGCGCGGATCCCGTTGCCGGAGTCGCCCGCGCTGGTCTGTTCGGGCGGTGTTGTCGTTCAGGCGAACCAGGCGGCGGTCGCTCTCGCTGGCCGGTGGCTGCCCGATTCGTTGACCGGCCTTTCTTTGCGCAACTTGCTCATGGGCCCGAACACCGACGCCGAAACCGACGCTGAGCTGATCCAACCCGATGGGCGGACGGTGCCGGTTCGGGTGACTCGGTGGACCGTGCCGGGTACCGACCTGCTCGTACTATTCCTGGTCGACGTCTCCGACCTGTGTTCGGCTGGCCACCCCCTGAGTACCGGGGAGTTCGTCGAGGAACGCGGGCGACTGCTTCAGGCGCAGCGCATCGCTCAGATCGGCAGCTTCACCTGGGAGTGGTCCACCAACAAGATCAGCTGTAGTCCACCCTTGCGCGAGCTGTTCGCCGGGCGCTGCGTCGATGCGGCCGACCCGTTTCGGCACATCCATCCGGAGGATCTGCCCGATTTGTTCCGACGGGTGCACGAGCTGGCCGCCGATCGTGATTCGAGCGCGCTGGAGGTGGAGTTCCGCGGTGTGCCTGAGCACGGTGCGGCCTACTACGCGTGCCGCCTGTGGGCCGAGCGCGCGCCCGGCGGGGAGGTGCTGCGCCTGGTGGGCACCGTGCAGGATGTCACCCGGGCGCGAGCGGTAGAACGCGAGCTGCGCGGCGAACAGCATCGGTTGGCGCAGGCGCAATGGGTGGCCGGGATCGGTGCCTGGGAGTGGGATCCGGACCGCGACCGGCTGGTCTGGTCGGATCTGATGCGAGACGTCTACGGGGTGACGGCCCGGCAGAGCACCTATCAGACCTTCCTCTCCCTGGTGCATCCCGATGACCGGGAGTGGGTGGACGGTCTGTGGCGCCAGTTGGTCCTCGACCAGGAACCGGTGGACTGTGAGCATCGGGTGCGGCGACCCGACAGCAGTGAGCGCACCGTCCGCTGCCGTGGCGCGGCCGTCCCCGATTCCTCCGGGCGCCTGCGCCTGGTCGGCACGGTGCAGGACGTCACCGAGCAGCGGGCCACCGAAACCCGGATGATGCGCTCCAGCCAGCGCTTCGCTGACCTGCTGGCGATCACCCCGATGGGCATCGGGATCTTCGACGACCGTGACCGGCTCGTCGACGCCAACGAAGCGCTGTGCAAGTTGTTGGGCTATGACCTGGAGACACTCCGGGGGATGAGTTCCGAGGCGCTCACCCACCCCGATGAGCGGGTCGGGCGGCTGCGCGTGCTGCGCACTCAGCACGCGACCGGGACCGGGTCCGGGTCCATGTGCGGGAGCTATACCGTGCCGCAACGGATCTTGCAGCGAGCCGACGGCGCCCCGGTGTACTGCGAGCTGAACGTGTCGGCGTCGGTGCAGGACGACGGCCAGCGCTTCCTGCTGGTGATCTTCACTGACATCACCGAGCGACGCCGAGTGGCCGAGGCGCTCACGTACCGGGCGACGCACGACGAGCTCACGGGTCTACCCAATCGGGCCGCGATCAAGGACACCCTGACGGAGCTGCTCGCCTGCCCCGAGGCCGACCTCGCGGTGCTGTTCTGCGACATTGACAACTTCAAGCGGGTCAACGACGCGCTCGGGCACGATGCCGGCGATGAGTTGCTGGTCGCGCTGGCGCGGTGGCTGCGGGACGGGTTGCCGCAGGGCTGCACTGCGGGGCGGATGTCCGGCGACGTCTTCGTGGTGATCTGTTCTGACCTCGCCGCGCAGGGCGGTGTCGACTCGCTGGTCGCCACGGTCTCGGGGTTGCTGCGCACCGCTATCCCGCTGCGCGGCCAGCTGATCCGGGTGTCGGCGGCCATTGGTGTCGCGGTGCCGGGCGCCTCGACCGGTGGCGCGCAAGACTTGCTGCGCTTCGCCGACGCGGCCATGTTCGAAGCCAAGCGGACCGGCACCGGGCATGTCGCGATGGCCAACGCGGCGCTGATCGCGGCAGCTGATCGACAGGTGGAGCTGGAGTGCCAGCTTCGCGAGGCGCTGGCGCGGGACGAACTGCAGTTGCACTACCAGCCGGTGGTCAATCCCGACGGAGAGATCCTCTCCGCGGAGGCGCTGATCCGCTGGCCGCACCCGGAGCGAGGGATGCTCAGCCCGGCCGTGTTCCTGCCGGTGGCCGAGCAGGGCGGCTTGATGCGCGAGCTGGACCGGTGGGTGCTGCGCACCGCGCTGCGCGAGGCACGCGAGTGGGTGGCCTGGGATGGGCGCCCCGTCGCCGTCGCGGTCAACCTCGCTGATCCCGGCGATGGTGACTTCGTGGCCAGTGTCGCTGCCGCGGTGGCCGAAAGCGGGCTGCCCTGGGGCCGCCTAGTGTTGGAACTGGTGGAGACCACGTTGATCGGCCTGCCGAGCGCGACTCGGCAGGCGATGGCCGAGCTGGTCGCGCGTGGGGTGCGCTTCGCGGTGGACGATTTCGGCACCGGTTATTCCTCGCTGGCCCGGCTCAAGGAGCTGCCCGCGCAGATCGTCAAACTCGACCGCCAATTCGTCTGCGGGATCGATGTCGACCCGTCGGACCTCGCGGTGGCCCGAGCGGTGGTCGACATGGCTCGCGCGCTGGATCGCGTCTGTGTCGCTGAGGGAGTCGAGAACGCGACCCAGTTCCAGGCGCTGCGCGAGCTCGGAGTGGACGCCTACCAGGGCTGGTTGTTCTCCCGCGCGGTCCCCGGCCCCGAGTTCCGCACACTGCTGGAGCGCGGCCCGCTTCCCTGTGGATAACCCGTGAGTGGCGATGCGGGTCCTGACCCGCATCG
>JBDTAX010000212.1:0-26080 GCA_039924425.1 Pseudonocardiaceae bacterium | reverse complement strand
CCGAGGTCAACGACCAGCGGCTGCGGGCCGCCTCGGACGCGGTGCGCGCCGCCGTCGACGCCGCGCAGCTACCCGGTCCGCAGCGTGACGCCCGGCTGTCCCAACTGGAGAACCACCTCGCAGAGCTGCGCCAGTTACGGATCCGCAGCACCGTCCCGGCCCGCTGACCGGCCGCATCCCACCGCTCACCATGGTGGCGTCCCATGAGCGGTGTAAAACGAGAATGGGACAAGCCGTGGTTGTGTCGCAACCACGGCTTGTCCCATTTCCTGTGCCCGCTCAACTCTCCGCAAGCGGGCCCCGAAGCTATGGCAGCCACCAGCAGGAGGGCTGATCTCACAGTGATGGGCCTCCGCAGCTGGCGCGGAGGCACTGGGGGCGAGTTGGGGAGGTTAGTCGAGCAGGTGGTCGAAGTCTCCGTTCTTGGCGCCGGCGATGAAGGCCGCCAGCTCGTGCTGGGTGAAGACCAGGGTGCGGGCCTTGCGCTCGGACGGCGCAAGTTTGTCGTACTGGAAGCCGATCAGGCCATCGGCCGCGGTGAACGACAGGCAGCCAGCGTTGCCGTTTCCTGGTCAAGGCTGGTGGTGCACCCACCACTTGACACCAAGCATCGGGAGGTCGGGGACGTCGGCGATCCAGACCTCATCGTCGTCGCTCCAGAACACCTCGATGCGGTAACCAGGATTCATCGCTCGTCCTCCAACGACAGATCATACCGACGTATCAGGCCAGCGACCTGCCTGACCTGGTAGCGCTTAGCCTGCCCGCGGTCCTCGCGCGGGGAACGCCAGCTCCCACCTCACCCAACCTGTAGGTCGACGATGATGTGTGCTGGAGTTCGGTGCACGGGTGGGTCCGACGAGATCGTTGTCTGGGAGGGATCGTGGCGGAACGGGTGGAGTTGGCGCAGGTGATCGGTCAGCTGCGCGAGGAGTTGACCGCGGCGATGCGGGACGGTGAGGGGGCGGACCTGCGTTTCGAGCTCGGCCCGGTGGAGCTGGAGCTGACCGTCGCGGTGAGCACGGAAGCAGGGCCGAACGCGAAGGTGCGGTTCTGGGTGATCGAGCTGGGCGCGGACGCCAAAGCGTCGTCGCAGGCGACTCAGCGGATCAAGTTGACCCTCGATCCTCGCCGCCGTGGGGTCGCGGGCAAGCCGCTGATTTCGGGGGCCGAGCAGCCTGGCGAGCGTTAGAGTCAGCCCTGTGGGTGACAGACTCGCTAGGCGCATCGCGTGATCGAGTCTGGGCAGGTCGCGGAGATCATCGTTACTCTGGACGGCGCCCAGGGGCGGCGTGGCTCGGGGTACCGGGTCGGGCCGACCGCGGTGCTGACGGCTGCGCACGTCGTCGATGCCGCTGTGTCGGTGCGGGTGCGTTTCGATGCCGATCTGCCCGGCGAATGGGTGACCGAGGCGATCTCGTGCTGGACAGATCCGCGTTCTGACCTTGCGGTGCTGACCATCGCGCCGCGCGGGGGAGAAGCGCCGGTGGCGCCGGCACGGTTCGGCCGGATCGGTGCTAGGGCGGCAGTGCTTGCTGTGCGGGCGGTCGGCTTCCCGCGGTTCAAACTGAAAACCGATGACGGTGACGGTGCGACGTACCGGGACTCGCATCAGGCCGACGGGTCGGTGGCGGTGTTGTCCAATCGCCGCGAGGGCACCCTTGAGGTTACGGTGCCACCGCCAGAGCGGGATCCCGATCCCACGGCATCGCCCTGGGAGGGCATGTCCGGCGCGGTGGTGTGGGTCGGTGACCGCATCGTCGGCGTGATCGTTAAGCACCACCGCTCCGATGGACTCGGGCGGCTGGCCGCCGCCCGCCTGGACCTCGCCCTCGACGGGCTCGACCCGGGCCGCAAGGCTGAACTGCGGGCGCTGCTCACTCTCCCCGATGTGTTGCCCGATGGCATCCCGCTCTCGGTGGGTGAGTGGGTGGCCACCGCCTACCAGGCACAGGTCCGCGATATCGCCCCAGAGCGGCTACTGGACCGCGAGGAGGAACTCGACGAGTTGGTGAGGTTCTGCGCTGGGGACCAGCCGTATGCGTGGTGGCAGGCCGGGCCGTGGGCGGGCAAGTCGGCCCTGATGGCCTGGTTCGTACTGCACCCGCCCGCAAGGGTGGACGTGGTGTCGTTCTTCATCACTGCCCGGCTGGCCGGGCAGTCCGACAGCGACGCCTGCACCGACGCGCTGATCGAGCAACTCGCAGCCCTGCTCGGGGAGTCCCCGGCCGGTCTGCTGACGGTCGGCGCGCGGCGGGGCACCATGCTCAAACTGCTGGACGACGCGGCGAGCCGGTCCCGGGAAGCCGGACGCCGGCTGCTGCTGGTGATCGACGGCCTCGACGAGGACAACGGAGCCGGTCCTGGTCGTGCCAGCATCGCCGCTCTACTACCCCGCCGCCCCCCGGCCGAGGTGCGTGTCCTGGTGGCCAGCCGACCCCACCCGCCGATCCCCGACGACGTCTCTGGAGATCACCCGCTGCGGACGATCAGCCCCAGACGACTCGGCACGTCCGAGCACGCCCAAGACTCGGAGCGCCGGGCGAAGCACGAACTCACTCAGCACCTGGCCGGAACCCCGTTGCAGCGCGACGTGCTGGGGTTGATCACTGCCGCTGGTGGTGGCCTGACCCTGGGTGATCTGGAAGAACTCACCGAACGGCCACGGTATGAGATCAAGCGTCTGTTGGACGGCGCACTCGGTCGCAGCGTCGGAACCCGGACCAGCACACCCGGTGAGCGGGTGTACCTGTTCACTCACGAGACGCTGCGGCTGGCCGCAGAGCAGAGTTTTGGCAAGAGCCTGCCCTCTTACCGTAACCGGCTCCACCGCTGGGCCGACACCTACCGGCGTAGATACTGGCCGCCCGACACCCCGCAGTACCTGCTGCGCAACTATCTCCGCTTGCTCGTCATCACCCGGGACCTGGCCCAGCTCTTCGCCTGTGCCATCGACCAAGCGCGGCACAACCGGATGCGCAGCCTCACCGGTGGAGACGCCCTCGCCATCGCCGAAATCGGCTTCGCAATTAAACTAAATATCGGCGACTTCGCCGCCCTCCCCAAACTCGCGCTTCTTGCCGCCCTGCAAAACGATCTCATCGAGCGCAATCCCAGCATCCCCACAATCATTAACAACCGGCTTCTCTTCCTGACAGCGGCATTTCAGCGGCTAACGGAGGTGGAAGGCGCGGATGAGGACCGGGTCGGGGCACTCTTTCAACAGGACATACAGAACACCGACTCAAACTCGCGGACGGTGGGGTTGAGCCTGGCCGCAGAGTCTGCGGTCGCAAGTGGTGATCACGACCTGGCCGAGGCACTCATCGCACAGATCACCGACCAGCACTTGCGAGCGAGGGCGTTGAGCCAGCTCGTGCTGGTACCCGCTAGGGAAAGCGAGCAGACATCGCCGGTACCGGAAGATCCGTACGGCAGCTTGCCGATGGGGGCTCTGGCGCGATACCTGCACGAGGCTCTTCTGACCGCGTCATGCAACGACATCGCTTCCAAGCTCGGCTACAATGGCCCGGCTGGTCCCCACGAGGACGGACAGAGTTGAGACGGCTGCTCCCTGGAGCGCGGCGGCTCGGGTATGCTCACGGTATCCCCCAAGTCTCCTTGGTGACAAAGCAGAGGCCCCGCTTCGGCGGGGCCTCTGCTTTGTCACCAAGTCGCCGGTTTGGTGATGGTGCCGTGGGCGTCGCGCAGTTGTGCAGGGAACTGGTTGGCGGCGAGGACACCCCGGCGGATCTGTTTGGTGAAGCTGGGCTGGGTCCGCTGCAGTGCCCGGCTGATCACCGGATGCGGGTTCACGATTCCCACCCGGTAGCCGAGTTCCTGGCTGACCAGGCGGATTGGCTCCATCAAGTCCGAGTCGTTGCTGACCACGACGAAGGTGTCCGCGTCAGCCCGGAATGCGTCGGCCAGCAGGTAGGTGGACAGGTTGACGTCGGAGCCCTTCTCCTCAGTCTTGGTCACCTCGACGGTTCGAGGTCCGTTGGGAACCGGATTGGCCAGCGGCATGCGGGTGGTCGAGGTCAGGAAGTGCCCCAGGTGCACGCTCAGCCCGGGGACCGTCTGGAGCGCTCGGAGGTAGGCTCACCCGTCGACGTAGACATTGGTCAGCATGTGTTTCAGAACCGTAGCCAGCGGTCTGACTCGTCATCGCTCACTGGCGCCACGGTCTCACCTGCGGCGCCGGACCTCGTTGATCGTGGTGGTGGGGAGGGTGCCGTCCAGTGCGGCTGCATGGATGCGGTCCCGGTACGGATCGGTGTCGAGCATTGCCCGACCCCACCAGGCGTTGAGGACGTCATCCAGCTCCTGCCCCTGCTGTGCCCGCAGCAACTCGGCAAAAAACTAAGCCCGGCGGCTACCGCGCAGCGCGTCTGAGATACCGCCGATGGTGCGTTGGACTCGGCGCGTGTCCAGCTCGTGCCGGTGTACGGGCTGTGTGCTCATTCCGTCCTCCGTGCTGCCGCAGCGCGGTTGGTCGTTTTGCCACCGGTGCTGGTAACGCATCCGGCAGGCTGATTGTCGTCGACGCGAAGGATGAGGCCGCAGCCGCGTGCCCTCACGCCGACTGGCGCGGGGTGCTCTGTCCTGGGCTGGAAAGGTTAGTCGAGCAGGTGGTCGAAGTCTCCGTTCTTGGCGCCGGCGATGAAGGCGGCCAGTTCGTGCTGAGTGAAGACGAGGGTGCGGGCCTTGCGCTCGGACGGGGGCAACTTGTCGTCCTGGAAGCCGATTAGCCCGGCGGCTGCGGTGAACGACAGGCAGCCGCCGTGGCCGTTGCTGAAGCTCGATTTCAGGTACTGACCGTTGACCACGGCGTCGTAGTGCGGGTCGTCGAGCGAGGGGTACGGGTTGGGTGTGCGGGTCACCGGGTCACAGCTCCTCCATGACTGCGCGGATCAGGTCCTGTGACTGCCGGGCCGGCAGAGCCTGGGCCAGAGCCGCATCGTAGATGTACGTGTACTGCCGCACGGGGTCGCGATCCTCGCAGATACGCAGCGCCGTGTCACTGTCCACATACACCATGTCGCTGTCGAGCTCATCCGGGAACCCGAAGATCACGAAGTTGTCGGTACCGGGCGGCGCTCCAGCGGTGAAGGGCAGGACGTGGATTGTCACCGGGTACCGCTGAGTCACCTCGATCAAATATCGGAGCTGTTCACGCATGACATCTCGGCCGCCCACTATCGTACGGATTACGCCCTCGGTCAGTACAGCCACCAGTCCTTGAAAGCCGTCCTCGCCGAGCCGCTGCTGGCGCCGCATGCGCAGGTCGGCCATCCGATCGACGTTGATCGGGGAGACGAAGGCCCGGTCGTTGTCGATCACAGCCTCGGCGTAGGCCCGAGTTTGCAGCAGCCCCTGCACGTAGACGTTGTCGTAGCTGCGCGCGGTGGCGGCGTCCTCGCCGATCTCGGCCAACATCTCCACGGCTTCGGTGACGATGTCCGCGTATTCCTGCCACCAGCCCCGTTCGTCGGCCCGGCGGCGTAGCTCGTCGAGCTTCTGCGCCAGCTCGGCGCCGACGTTGAGCACCGTGCTGATCCGGTCCAGGTGCTCAGAGCTGATCCGGGCGATGCCGGACTCCACCCGGGACAGGTGCGCGGCGGAGATCCGGCGCTGCTTCGGCTGGTCGGCGTTCATCAGCTCGACCAGCTTCTCCTGGGTGAGCTGAGCGTCGTCGCGGAGCCGGCGGATCTGCTTGCCCAGCCGGCGTGACCGGACCGTCTTGCGCTGCGCCACGGGGATCCTTCCTGTCACGTTCACCCGATCAGAGGATACAAGATCGTGAAAGTTGCTGTCAAAATTCAATGGTGTTACCGTCTAGATGCAAGCAAGGAAGATGCAAGCCTATTGACTCCTGGTGGAGCGCCCCGTGACCCCCCGGTTGAGCGCTGCGGTAACCCACCAGGACGACGGTGGCCCCGGCCTGACTCCCATATCGGCTGGGGCCACCGTCCTACCAGCAAAGGCGATGATCACGTGACTGGTCGGCACCACTGCAGCACGCCGTTGATCCGGTTGCTGGCGCAGCTGGGTTGCAAGCGCGAGGCGGCTGCCCTGCCGCGACCTCGACGTCCGCCGTGCCCGGTTCCGATGCGCCTCAATGAATCAAACGCAGCTAAACCAGGACCGGATGAACCTTCAGGCAGAAGGTGACGTGGCGCGCAGGATCCGGATGAACTCGCGCATCCACTCGGGGTGGTCCGGCCAGGCCCGCGCGGAGACCATCACGCCGTCCACCACCGCGGCGCCGTTCACGAATTCCGCGCCGGCCGCCGTCACGTCGGGTTCCAGCGCCGGGTAGGCCGCTGTGCGCCGGCCCTTCAGTACTCCGGCCGCGGTCAGCGCCAGCGCCGCGTGACACAGCTGCGCCACCGGCTTGTCGGCGGCGAAGAAGTGCTTGACGATGCGCATGCAGTCGGCGTCATTGCGGATGTACTCAGGCGCCCGCCCACCCGGGACCACGAGGGCAACGTAGTCGGCGGGGTCGACTTCGGCGAAGGCGAGATCCGCGTCCCAGGTGTAGCCAGGTTTCTCGGTGTAGGTGTCGAAGCCCGACACGAAGTCGTGCACCACGAACTGCAATTTCTTGCGGGTGGGTGCGGCGATGTGGACCTCGTAACCTTCCTCGCGCAGCCGCTGGTAGGGGTACATGACCTCCAGCGACTCCGCGGCATCCCCGGTGAGGATCAGTATCTTCGCCATGGTCCACTTCCCGACGTCCGCCCACCCGTACTGTGCCAGAATAGGGATTGCGGGGCGGGGCCGTTCCTCTCGAACGGCCCCGCCCCTCTTGCGGGTGCCTGCGCTCCACGCATCCGGCGCCGGACGGGGGACTCCCGGGCCCACTGTGCACTGGGAATCGACACCAGTGCCGGGGCGGCGGAATCCGGCGGTCATCGGGGCAACGTTGACGGTAGCTGTCGTTCAGGCAAACGACGGCGCTACCGGCGCGGCACTCCACTTTGGAGCTCCCGCCAGCGGTACGCGGGAGGTGCAGCACCGCCGGTGGGAGGGTTTAGGGGGTGGCCGGTGATCCTTTGACATCTCGGTCGGGGGCACGGATGTTTCGCCGGATCACCGGCCACATGGCGGCTGCTCAGCTTTCGTGAGTGGGGGGGAGACCCACGAATCTTAGCGAGACCGCCAGCTCTATGGAATTGAATAAATGGTACTGATCAACTTGCAGCGCCGACGGCTACCTTGGTGGCCAATAGCGACGTCGGGGGGCGCGTCGTGGACACAAGGTGCTCGTTCACGGCCCGCCACACGGTGCACGGAGCGGAGCGAGGCCGCCAGCGGCTCGAACATTCCCGGCAGCGCCCCTGGCGATCTGGCTCATGGGTTGCGAGCAGCGCTCGCCAGCCATGAGTCAATCGAGGTAGCTCACTGCGGGCCAGGGACAGCAGCGACTCGTTGTCGGCGCTGCTCACCAGCTCCTCAAGCATGTCGAGCCGATCCCACACCGCCTGTTGGAGCATCTCGCCCAGAACCCGGTCCACCTCGCCACCTTCCCGCCGCCCAGGCCGCGTATCGCTTGATGTCGCTTGACACGAGATCCTGGTCGTGCCGCCTCAATCAAGTTACAAAAGTGCCCGGCCACTGGGAACCCATCATCCGCTGCGCTGCGGTGACCAGGCATGGTATGACGGTGAACGGCGTGAGGTGATCGGTCGCGCCGCTCAGCTTCACCGAAGTGCTCTTCACGGGCTACGCGGAGCATGCATAGTCTGCACGCGTCGGCCGTCGGGACGACAAGGGGGATCAAGATGAACGTGACCGGTGGACGAGACCCTCGCTTGACTCTGGAAACGTGGAATGAGACAGAGATGAAGCGGGCGCTGGCGGATCGCGACATCAGCTCCGTGTACCGCCTGCTCCGACGGGTGGGCATCTCGCAACGGCACATCGCTGCCTTGACCGGGCAGTCTCAGTCTGAGGTTTCGGAGATCCTCAAGGGTCGTCAGGTCATGGCATACGACGTGCTGGTGCGGATCTCCGCCGGCTTGGGCATCCCTCGCGGCTACATGGGCCTGGCCTACGACCCAGCGACAGGGAGCAGCAAGGCCGGACTCCCCGCAAGTCTTGATCATGTGCGTGCGCAGAAGGAAGAGTTGGTGAAGCGAAGGAATCTGCTGACTCACGGGTCCGGCATGCTGTTCGGCACCGCGGTGCTCAGGACCGACCACGGGCCATGGTTGCCCAGCCCGGCCCAGACGCCAACGCCAAACCACATCGGCGTGACGGATGTCAAGCAAGTGGAGGCGACCACCAGAGCCCTGCGCGCGATGGACTACGAGTTCGGCGGTGGGAACTGCCGAGACGCGGTCGTCGCCCAGCTGTCCTGGGCGCAGCGCCTGCTGGGCACCTCAGCCAAGGAAGAGGTGCGGCGGCGACTGTTCCGGGCGCTGGGCGACCTGCAGAGTCTGGCCGGGTGGACAAGCTTCGACGTGGGCTTGCGGGACTCCTCGCGCAACCATTACTCCACCGCCTTGGAATTCGCCAACCAGGCCGGCGACTCGATCCTGATGGCGCGCATCATGTACTGCGTCGGCCGGCTCTACCTGCACGACAGAGAGGCCAACGAGGCCCTCAAGTGGTTCCAGCTGGGTCAGCTGGCCGCGCAGCGAGGTGGGTCGGAGCGGGCGGTGGCGCTGCTGTGCGGCAATGAGGCGTGGGCGTACGCGATGATGAAAGACCGCGAGATGGCCCAGAAGCTGCTCGATCGATGCCAGTCTGAGCTGGCTCTGGCGGAGCTGCACGACGAGGTGCCCAACTGGGCTTATGACTTCGACAAGAGGCACATGCTCGCGTTACTGGGGGAAGTGCACGTCGAGCTCGCGGTCACCGACCGACGGCATGCGGCCATCGCGATCCCCCCGCTTCGCGAGGCTGTGGCGGTCTACGACGCCCCGCCGCGTAGCCGGCTACTCGATCTGACCGCGCTGGCCACCAGCTACCTGCGGGAGGGCGAGGTGAACCAGGGTATCCAGATCGCCCGCAAGACCATCCTGGCTGTGCCTACGGTGAAGTCCACGCGGGTGCTCGACCGGTTGAAGCCGTTGGAGCTCGAGTTGGCGCGACTGCCCAACAGCGCGGACTCCCGTGAGCTGTGCCACCAGATCCGCCAGTACCGAGGCGTCTGACTTCTTGCGTGTCCGGAGCGGGGAACGCGCCACTGTCGGTGCCTCGATCTAGTCTGGCGACGTGAACTCAGCAGTGTTGCTCGACGCGGCGGTGGTGACCCGGTGCCGTCGCCGGGTGCATCTAGAACACGACCCCGCCGTGGCGGATGCGCCACGCGCGGCTCTGGATGCGACCGCTCAGCGAAGGATCGCCGACACCGCCGTCCACCGCCGCATGGTGGCCGACCGGCTGGCCGAGCTGCACAGCGCTGACTGGGCGGAGGTCTCGTCCGAGCTGCCCGCCGAAGCGCGCCGCGCCGCCACCCTGGAGCTGCTCAGCCACGGTGCGCCTTTCGTCTGGGGAGGGCTGTTGTCCCCGGATCTCTCGGGCGGCCGTCGTGGTGGCGCGGAGCTGCTGGTGCGCCACCACGGCGGCTACCTTCCAGTGATCGTCGTGCGGCACAAGGTCACCGACCCGGGCGCCGGGGCCCGAACCAGCCCGCTGACCCAGCCCGTCCGCACCGCGGCCCGCAGCGACCCGGAGCGGAAGGTCCGCCCACACGCCCGGGACCAGATGCGCCTGGCGCACATTCTCCGGCTGCTGCAGACGGCCGGGCTGGCCGCCGACGGTCGGGCCGCCGGCGGGGTGATCGGGCTGGAGGCCGACGTGGTGCTCTGGTACGACCTGGACGCTCCCACCTGGTCGGGAGGTCATACCGCGATGGCCGAGTACGACACCCGGTTCGCCGATCGGCTGGCCGTCGCCCGGGCCGCCGTCACCGAGTCCGAGCCGCTGGCCCAGCCGTCCCGGGTCACTGAATGTCGCTCCTGCCCGTGGTGGTCCACCTGCGGCCCGGCGCTGCGGGCGTCCCGGGACGTCAGCATGGTGCTGCGGGGATGGGAGGACACGACGGCGCTGCGGGCGGCCGGGGTCGCCACCGTGGACGCGCTGGCCGCGCTGGACCCAGTGGGCCACCCACCAGTGCCGATGGTCGGAATGCCCTTTCGGGACGCGGTGTGGCTGGCCCGCGCCTGGCAGCGGGACCTCACTCTGGTGCGGCGCCACCGGCGGGTCAGCGTACGACGCGCCGACGTCGAGGTGGACGTGGACATGGAGAGCTTCGACGATGACGGCGCCTACTTGTGGGGCGCTCTGCTGTCCGGCGCCGACATCGGGATACCGGGTGGCTACCGCGGCTTCGTCACCTGGGAGCCGGTGCCGACCACTGACGAGGCGCGGTCGTTCGCGGCCTTCTGGACCTGGCTCACCAAGGTCCGCAACCGCGCCGCCGAGCGCGGTCTGAGCTTGGCCGCCTACTGCTACAACGAGCAGGCCGAGAACCGCTGGATGCTCTCCTCCGTCGAGCGTTTCGCCGGCGCCCCCGGGATTCCCACCGCTGCCGCGGTGCGGGAGTTCATCTCCGCCGAGGCGTGGGTCGACATGTACGGCGTGGTCAACGCCGAGTTCCTCTGCCCGCAGGGCAAGGGGCTCAAGACGATCGCCCCGGCCGCCGGGTTCTCCTGGCACGATCCGGAGGCCAGCGGGGAGAACTCGATGCGCTGGTATGCCGACGCGGTCGGGCGCGGCGGTGGTGAACCGGATCTGGCGCAGCAGGCCCGACTGCTCACCTACAACGCCGACGATGTGCGCGCCACCCACGCGCTGCGGCTGTGGATGAGCTCCGAGCGGGTGAACGACGTGCCCTACGCCGGAGACCTCTGACTCTGTTGCCGTATGCGACCATGGTGGTAACACAGCGTCAGAAGGGAAACACATGTTCGTGCGTCGGATCGCGGTGATCGGCTCGGGGTATGTGGGCCTGACCACCGGCGCGTGCCTGGCCTCGCTGGGCCATCGGGTGGTGTGCGCCGATGTGGACGAGGCCAAGGTGGCCCGGTTGTCCGCTGGGGAGGTGCCGATCCTGGAGCCGGGGCTGCCCGAGCTGGTCGCGCAGGGTCTGGCCGCCGGCCGGTTGCGGTTCGTGCTGGGCGCCGCCGCTGCGGTCGTTGACGCCGAGGTGGTGTTCCTGTGTGTGCCCACGCCGATGGCCGCCGGCGGCGCGGCGGATCTGTCAGCGGTCGAAGCGGTGGCTACCGAGGTCCGGGCACTGCTGCCGGCGGGCTGCGTGGTGGTCAACAAGTCGACCGTGCCGGTGGGCACCGCGGCCCGCACCGCGCGGTTGCTGGCGCGGGCGGACGTGGCGGTGGTCAGCAATCCCGAGTTCCTGCGGGAGGGCTCCGCGGTGGAGGACTTCCTCAATCCTGACCGCATCGTGGTGGGCTGTGACGCACAGGACGCCGCCGAGCGGGTCGCGGCGCTGTACGCCAAGCTGGGCGCGCCGACGGTGCTCACTGACGCCGCCAGCGCCGAGATGGTCAAGTACGCGGCGAACTGCTTCCTGGCGATGAAGCTGTCCTACGTCAACACCATCGCCGAGCTGTGCGAGCGGTTCGGGGCCGACGTGCTGGACGTCACCGAGGGCATCGGCTACGACCGGCGGATCGGGCAGGCATTCCTCCAGCCTGGCCCCGGTTGGGGTGGATCCTGCTTGCCCAAGGACACCCACGCGCTTCTCCAGGTGTGCGCCGCGGCGGACTTCGACTTCCCGCTGCTGCGGGCCAGCCTGGACACCAACACCCACCAGCAGCACCGGATGGTCGCCAAGGTCCGCGACGCCGTCGGCGGGTCGCTGGCCGGGCAGCGGATCGGGCTGCTGGGGCTCACCTTCAAGGCCGGCACCAACGACCTGCGTGACTCCCCGGCCCTGACGGTGGCCGCGCTGCTGGCCGCCGAGGGCGCCGATCTGATCGGCTACGACCCCGGGGTGCCCGTCGCCGTGCCCGGCGTCACCGACGACCTGCAGGTCACCGATGACCCGCTCAAGGTCGCCTCCGGCGCCGCCGTCTTGGTTGTGCTCACCGAATGGCCCGAATTCCAGCTTCTGGACTGGGGCCAGCTGGGCGAGCTGGTGGCTCGCCGCGTCGTGGTCGACACCCGCAACCTGCTCGACGCCGACGTGTTGCGCCGGGTCGGCTTCGAAGTCCGCGGCATCGGCCGCAGACCCACCCGCGCGCTAACGCCTTCCTAAGCGGTGTCGGCCGCGCCAGGCTACGGCCAGAGAACCGACGCCCAGCGCACCACCGGCGCCGCCCGCGAACACCAGCAGCGCGGCCAGCATGCCAACCAGAAGCAGCCCGATCAGCGCAAACCCACGCCACCACTGACCATGGGGGCCCTGCACCACCAGGAACACCAACCGCCACCAGGGCGGGTCCTCCGGTTGCGCCCTCACCGGGTCATGCTTCTTGGTGGTCACAACAGCTCCCGACGACGCGACGCGCTCAGTCGCACCGTCCAGCTAGTCCAGATCAACTGCGGCACGCTGCGGCGGTAACTGCGGACATACCGGCGTCGTTCGCCTTTGTCGGCGGCTTCGGCGAGGCATGAGCTCACCTCAGCCAACCAGGTTGTGCCTTCGCCGCCGGGCAGCAGACGGCCCACGCACCGTAGCGATCTGGGGGCGGACGGGGTCGTACCCCAGCCCGGCAAGCATGTGATCGTAGGCTTCCGGTGCTGGCCCACGTAGGGGTCTGCGCCAGAGTCAGCGACATCCCGTGTCGTTTTCGGCACACAAACCGCGATCACCCCGCACCGACCGCACGCGCCACGCCGAACAGGCGCGGCACGCGGACACCACACTTGACTCGATCACACTGACTTTGTTGGTCCAAGCAGACCGAGCGAGGGGCTCTGCTGTCGAACTCTGCGCACGGAGAGCGTCCTAGATCAGGATCGCCCCTCGCTTGGCGGGCTGTGGGACACGCTGTGAGCTGCGGGACGCGCTGTGGGTGGCGGGGTGGATCTGTTCGGCCTATTTTGGTTGTATGCAGCAACCAATACTGTTGTCGCGTCAAGCGTCCGAGCCGCGGGGGCGGGCTCGGGCCTCGGCGGAGACGGCCAGCTCTCGTTACAAGTGGATCGCGTTGTCGAACACCACGCTCGGGGTGTTGATAGCCACGATCAACTCCTCGATCCTGTTGATCGCGCTGCCGGACATCTTCAAGGGTGTGGGGATCGACCCGTTGGCGCCGGGGAACACCAGCCTGCTGCTGTGGTTGATCATGGGATACCTGGTGGTCACGGCGGTGCTGGTGGTCAGTTTCGGCCGGCTGGGCGACATGTTCGGTCGGGTCCGGATGTACAACGCGGGTTTCGCGGTGTTCACGGTGTTCTCCGTCCTGCTGTCGGTGACGTGGCTGCGGGGCACGGACGGCGTGCTGTGGATGATCATTATGCGGGTGTTGCAAGGCGTCGGGGGCGCGATGCTGCTGGCGAACTCCAACGCGATCATCACCGACGCGTTCCCGGTCGAGCGGCGCGGGCTGGCGCTGGGGCTCAACCAGGTCGCCGGGATCGCCGGCTCGTTCCTCGGGCTGATCTTGGGTGGGTTGCTCGCACCACTGGAGTGGCATCTGGTGTTTCTGGTGTCGGTGCCTTTCGGGGTGTTCGGCACGTTCTGGGCGTACTGGAAGCTGCGCGACACCGGGATTCGGCGGCCCGGGCGGCTGGACTGGTGGGGGAACCTGACCTTCGCCGTCGGCCTGATCGCGGTGATGGTGGGCATCACCTATGGCATCCAGCCCTACCGTGGCCACACGATGGGCTGGACGAGCCCGTGGGTGCTGGCCGCGCTGGGCGGTGGTGTGGCCATGTTGGCGATCTTCTGTGTGGTGGAGACCCGGGTCGCCGAGCCGATGTTCCAGCTACGGCTGTTCCGCATTCGGGCGTTCACGGCGGGGAACCTGGCCAGCCTGCTGTCCGGGCTGGGCCGCGGCGGGCTGATGTTCATCCTGATCATCTGGCTGCAGGGCATCTGGCTACCCGAGCATGGCTACAGTTTCACGTCCACGCCCTTGTGGGCGGGCATCTACATGCTGCCGCTCACCATCGGGTTCCTGACCGCCGGGCCGGTGTCGGGGTGGCTGTCCGATCGCTTCGGGGCGCGGGCGTTCGCCACCGGCGGGATGCTCGTGGCCGCCACCAGCTTCGTGTTGCTGGCCCGCGTGCCGGTGGACTTCAGCTACTGGGAGTTCGCGCTGGTCCTGCTGCTGAACGGGATCGGCATGGGGCTGTTCGCCGCGCCCAACCGGGCGGCGATCATGAACAGCCTGCCGGCCCACCAACGTGGCGTCGGCGCGGGGATGAGCACCACGTTCCAGAACTCGGCGATGGTGCTGTCGATCGGGGTGTTCTTCAGCCTGATGATCCTCGGCTTGGCCCAGACCCTGCCACAGACGTTGAGCAGCGGGCTGCTCGCCCAGGGTGTGCCCGCCGTTGACGCGGCCCGGCTCGCCGCCCTGCCCCCGGTGTCGGTGCTGTTCGCTTCGCTGCTGGGCTACAACCCGGTCCAGACGCTGCTGGGCCCGGCCGTGCTAGGGCATCTCCCGGCCAGCAACGCCGCGTACCTCACCGGTCACGGCTTCTTCCCTGAGTTGATCTCTGGGCCGTTCTCGGACGGTTTGACGGTGGCCTTCGGCTTCGCCATCGCCGCCTGCCTCATCGCCGCCGCCGCTTCCTGGCTGCGCGGTGGCCGATACGTGCACACCGAGCAGCCCCCAGACCTGCCCCCAGCCCCCGTGACGCCAGCCACCGTGGCGCCAGTCGTCGGGGCACCCGTTACCGGGGCGCTGGTCCGATGAGCTCACCCAATGGAGTGGCGGTTCGGCCCGCGCGGGGGGCGGTCTCCGGGCCGAGCGCCCAGGCCGGCTGGGGGCTGCCGTTGGTGGTGCTGATCATCGGGATGTTCATGTCGGTCCTGGACAGCAGCATCGTCAATGTGGCCATCCCCACCATCCAGAACCAGTTCGGGGGGACCACCAACGACGTGCAGTGGGTGGTCACGGGCTACACGCTGACGCTGGGCGTGGTGGTGCCGAGTACCGCGTGGCTGGGGGATCGGTTCGGGTTGACCCGGCTGTACAACGTGGCGCTGCTGGCGTTCGCCGCCGGGTCGGCGCTGTGCGGGCTGGCCGGGAGCCTGAACACCCTGGTGATCTTCCGGATCCTCCAGGCGATCCCGGGCGGCATGCTGCCGGTGATCACCCTGTCCATCCTGCTGCGGATCGTGCCCCGTGAGCGGCTGGGGGCCGCGATGGGTTTGTACGGGTTGGGGATCGTGTTCGCCCCAGGGATTGGCCCGGTCCTGGGGGGGTATCTGGTCGAGTACGCGAACTGGCGGTTGATCTTCTACATCAACGTGCCCATCGGCATCGTGGGCGCGGTGGCCGCACTCGTGGTGCTGCCCCGTTTCCCCCGGGTGGTCGGGCGGCGGTTCGACGCGCTGGGTTTCCTCACCGTGGGCGGAGGGCTCTTCGCGCTGCTGCTGGCGACCTCGGAGGGCGAGAACTGGGGCTGGGGTTCCTACCGGGTCCTGGGTCTGCTCGCCTACGGCGCGCTGAGCCTGGCGTTGTTCATGGTGATCGAGCTCGAGGTCACCGACCCGTTGCTGGACATCCGGGTGTTCCGCTATTGGCCGTTCACGAACTCGCTGTTGTTGATCACAGTGTTGATGATTGTGATGTTCGGGGTGCTGTTCTACATCCCGCAGTTCCTGCAGCAGGCCCAGGGCTGGGGCGCGTTCGACGCCGGGCTCACCCTGCTGCCCCAGGCGCTGGTGATGGCGGTGTTGATGCCCATCGCCGGGCGGGTCTATGACCGCATCGGGCCCCGCTGGCCAGCGGCCATTGGGTTGTCGATCGTCACCGTGGGCGTCTACCTGCTGCACTCGATCACCCTGGACACCCCCCGCGAGCACGTCATGTGGTTGCTGGTGGTGCTGGGGATCGGCTTGGGGATGGCCTTTATGCCGATCTTGACCGGGGGTGTCGCGGTGATCCCGGTGCACCTCTCCAGCGCCGCCAGCGCGCTCAACAACGTGGTACAGCGCGTCTCAGCCGCGCTCGGATTGGCCGTGCTCACCGCCCTGCTGACCACCCAACAGGCCCAACAGCTGGCCGGACGCGCGACGCTGCTGCCCACCAACACACCCATTCCGCACATCGGCGGCCCGTCCGTGCCCGCTTGGGTCAGTGTGTACGGTCTCTATCGGCAGACCCAGCTGCAGGCGTTCGTCGGGTCGATCGACGACCTGTTCCTGATCTCCGCCGGACTGGCCGCAGTGGGTGCGTTGGGGGCGCTGCTGCTGAGATCTGGGCCTGCTCCCGCTCCGCCGGCCAAGGCGCTGCGCCCGGCGCCAGCCGCTCCGGCGACCAATGGCGTGGCCGCCCCGGCGACCAACGGAGTAGCCACTCCGGGCACCCATACCGCCGCCAACGGTAGCTCGGTACGCCAGGCCGATGGGCTACCGGTGACGGCGGGCGAGATCGGTGTCGCCGCTCAGTCGCAGGACGCCTGAACGGGGCCGAAGGACTGGACGTTCGCCCGATGATCTGGTGTGCTTAGCCTTGCCTTGGTACTCGATCGAGGGGCGACGGAGCCATGTACGTCTGCATCTGCCGGGCGGTGACCGAGGCCGAGGTGCGCGGATGCATCGCGAAGGGTGCGTGCACCGTCAGGGATGTGGTGCGCAGCTGCGCGGCCGGCACTGGATGCGGCACCTGCGTCGACAAGATTGTCGCCCTGCTTAGCACCCATGCCACTGAGTCGAGCGGCTCCCCGCAGCGCTGGGTCTGACCGCTATAACCGCTGGTCAGGGCAGGCTCACCTTCAGTGACAAGCCCTATCGTCCCGCGTAACGTCGGGGTTATCCAAACATCGATCTTCCAGGGGGTTCGCGTCATGCGCGGCGATGATGAGGTTCTCGCACTGCTCAATGAACAGCTCACCAGTGAGCTGACCGCCATCAACCAGTACTTCCTCCACGCCAAGATGCAAGCCAATTGGGGATTCACCAAGCTGGCCGAGCACACCCGGTCGGAGTCCATCGAGGAGATGCGGCACGCGGAGCGGATCACCGACCGCATCCTGTTCCTGGAGGGTCTCCCGAACTACCAGAAGCTGCTTCCGCTGCGGATAGGGCAAACCGTTCGTGAGCAGTTCGAGGCGGATCTCTCCGTCGAGATGGACGTCGTCGCTCGGCTGCGTCCCGGCATCACGATGTGCCGAGCCAAGGGGGACATCACCAGCGCCAACCTCTTGGAGCACATCCTCGCCGACGAGGAGGATCACATCGACTACTTGGAGACCAACCTCGAGCTGATCGGCAAGCTCGGCGAGCAACTCTACCTCAGCCAGCTCGTGGAGCGGCCACCGACCAACGGCTGATGAGCAATGATTGATGAGCGACGGCTGAAAACCAGGTGTCCGGTGCGGACGGTCGAGCCAACCTTCCGGCTCCCCCCGTTGGGTGGACCTTCATCGGCAGATCCACGATGACCCCCCGCACCGGCACCCGGTTTCCCCCCTGCCGGTTGGTATGATCCGCAGCGTCACCCTCGGGTACTGGATGAGGGGACGCGCCGGTCGCCAGCGTCACATCACGGCGCTGGGGGCCGGCTCAGATGGCGAGGTCGTCGAATTCGCCATCCTTGGCGCCGGCCAGGAAGGCAGCCATCTCGTCGCGAGTGAAGATCAACGCCGGGCCGCTCGGGTGCTGGGAATTGCGCACCGCGACAGCGCCACCGCCCAGCGCGGCGGCCTCCACGCAGTTGCCGCGTTGACCGCAGCGCATGCTCTTGCGCCACGCCACCCCGGCGAGACCCTCAGCGGACATGCCGTTGTTGATGATGTGTGACATCTGAACTTTCACTCCCCTTAGCTAGTCCTAACCACATGGCCGGTGCGCTTGCTGGCGCACTGGGGAAAGCCTAGCGCGAGCAGCTGCATCGGTCAATGCACGTGCATGTGCTCATGCTGGCGGCCGTCCGGGGTGGCCTCCGGTCGGGTGGTGGCTGCTCGCGATGGGCGGCCCGACGCGGTGGGAGATGCCGGGGAGATGCCGAGGAGATGTCTTCTGGGGCCCTAGCGGGGCACGCACCGGCGCTGGCCAACCGCCGCACCCCGTGGTTTACTGCGCGCGGCCGCACTCCTAGACTTTGGCCATGTCAAGATCCATACCATCAACGATGCGTGTTTGTGAGGTTCGCAATGCCCAGTACTGACGTTCCGCTGCGGGATGATGCCGCGCCTACCTACATTGATACGACAAAGGCGAGCATCGCCCGGGTCTACGATGCTTTTCTGAACGGCAAGGACAATTACGAGATCGACCGTGAGGTGCTGCGGCAGGTCCAGAAAGTCGCTCCGGAGGCCGTGCGGCTTGGCACCGACAATCGCGATTTCCTGATTCGAGTGACCCGTTTCGTGGCCACCCAGACCGGCATTACGCAATTTCTCGACTGTGGGTCGGGGCTGCCCACGGCGGAGAACACTCACCAGGTCGCCCAGCGAATCCAGCCGGACTCCCGCGTAGTGTATGTCGATAACGATCCGATTGTGCTCGCACACGGTCGCGCGCTGCTTGAGGAGAACGACCAGACTCACTTCGCCGCCGCCGACATCTTCCAGCCAGGCCAGATTCTCAACAACGAAATCGTGCGCAAGTACCTCGATTTCTCCGAACCCATCGCGCTGTTTCAACTCGGCACGCTGCACCACTATGATGGCGAGCGCAGCCCGCAGAGCATCATGGCCGAGTACATCGACGCCCTGCCTTCGGGGTCCTACGTGGCGCTAAGTCACTTCTTCGACCCCGAGACCACTGGGGAGCTGAACGTCCTCGCTCGCAAGATGGAGCAGGTTTTCCTCCACAGCGCGATGGGCAGCGGGGTGTTTCGCACCCATGCCGAGATAACGGGCATGTTCCCGGGGTTGGAACTGGTTTCCCCCGGCCTGGTCCGGTGCGCCGACTGGTGGCCCGACGGTCCACGAATCAAGCCGCTCGACCCCATTCAGCACTGCATCGCCGGAGCGGTGGGGCGCAAACCCTGAACGGTGCCAGCTAGATCTCGGCGTGCATCTTCATGAGCAATTGCCGGGTGTGGTCAGGAGTGTGAGCATCTACGGTCAGCCGGTCGAAGACCCGGCCGTACAGCTCGGTGTCGGATCGCTTGTCCAAGTAGAGCGCTCCGCTGAGGTGCTCAATGTAGACCACATCCGGCAGCTCTGGCTCAGCGAAGCGCAGCGTGGTGAACGACGATTCGGCGGCGTACCCGCTGAACTGGTAGGGCAGCACCTGCAGGGTGATGTGCGGCTGTTTGGTGAGCTCTAGGAGATAATCCAGCTGGGCCAGCAGCACCCGTCGGCCGCCGATCGGCCGGTGCAGGACGGACTCGTCGATGATGGCCCACAGCTTGGGTGGCTGCGGCCGGTTGAGCAATTGCTGTCGCCGCATCCGCACCGCGAGCTGGCGTGGCGCGTCCTGGCTCGGCATGGTGGACCAACCGTGGTTGGTGATCGCCTTCGCGTAGTCCTCGGTCTGTAGCAGGCCGGGGACGAGCTGCTGTTCCCACTCCTGGATCCGGGAGGTCGACTCCTCCAGCCCGAGGTAGTCCTGGAACCAGTCGGCCAGCAGATCGGTGTAGCGGTGCCACCAGCCGGGCTCGTTGGACCGGGCGACCATCTCCAGGAACGCCTCGCGCTTCTCGGGGTCCGCCACGCCGTACATCGTGAGCAGGTCGGTCACGTCCCGGGCCTTGAAGCTGACCCTGCCGAGCTCAAGTCGGCTGATCTTCGATTCGGAACCGCGGATGGCGAAGCCGGCCTCCGCGCGCGAGATCTCAGCAGCCTCCCGCAGCCGGCGCAGTCGAGTGCCCAGCATGATGCGCCGGGCGGTCGGGCTCCCACCCGCCTCGGCCGATCGACCGGGTGGAGCAGTGTGATCAACTGTAGCCACGCCATACCTCCGGTGTATCGAGTTTGGCCGCTGAACTTACTGCGGTGCGCAGTGGCAGTGCTGCGCCCAATCGTTATCACGTTCGTTATACCGCGCACGGGCCGATGTTGGTAGGTGGAGCAGGGGGGGAACGGGTGCGCGTGACGTTCACGGTCGTCGATCCGAGGGCGGGGCGGCGCGCGGATGTGATCCTCGACACACAGCCGGAGGCGACCGCGAACCAGGTCGGCGCCGCGCTCGCCGGCCTGCTGCGGCCGGGCTCGCGGACCGCGCGCCTATACGTCGATGCCACCGAGGTGGACCCTCGGCTGTCGCTGTCCGCCTCGCCACTGTGGGATGGCGCGCTGGTCAGCCTCGAGGATCCGGCGGGTTGCCCGCGACCGGAGCCGGCGGGCCTGGCCGAGATCCGGGTGGTCAGCGGCCCCGACGCGGGCGGGGTGTTCCGGTTGGACCCCGGGGTCGCGCACATCGGCGGCGATCCAGCGGCCACGGTCGCCATCGTGGACCCCAGCCTGCTGGCGAGTGCCGTTACGGTCGACATAGCCGCTGACGGTACCGCCGTGGTGACGCCGCGAACGGATTCGCCGAGCTGGTTGGACGGGCAACGGCTCACCGGGCCGACGGCGTGGCCGGTCGGGGGTCAGCTCGTCCTCGGCTGGACCGTCCTTGAGCTGGCCACTCCGATGCCACCGGACGCCGCCGTGCAGCCCTCGGAGGACAGCGGCGGCCTGGACTACAACCGGCCACCCCGACTGCGGCCGCCGTCGCGGGCGACCCGGTTCCGGGTGCCGCCGCCACCGACCCAGGGCGAGCGCCGGCCGCTGCCGATCCTGATGGCCATCGCCCCGCTGGTCATGGCGGTGGTTATGGTGTTTGTCTTCCACGGGAATCTGAGTTTCCTCGGGTTTGCACTGCTCAGCCCGGTCATGGTGGTCGGCAACTACCTCACCGACCGGCGTGGTGGCCGCAAGTCCTACGGGCAGCGGCGCACCGAGTACCTCCAGCGCAAGACCGGGCTGGAAGCTGAAGCCAGGGCAGCTCTGCACGCCGAGGAGATGGCGCGCCGCGCCGAGTGTCCCGACCCGGCCGCCGCGCTGCTCACCGCGGTCGGCCCGCGCAGCCGGCTGTGGGAGCGCCGCCGCGAGGACCCCGACTACCTGCTGCTGCGCCTGGGTACCGGGGACCTGCCGTCCCAGGTGGTGCTCGACGACCCGACTCGCGAGGAACACCGCCGGGCGGTGTCCTGGACCGCGTTGGACGTGCCGGTCACGGTGGGGCTGCGCGAGTCCGGCGTGCTCGGAATCGCCGGCTCGGAGCAGCCGGCCCGGGCCTTGGCCCGCTGGGTGCTGGCCCAGGTTGCGGTCCTGCACAGCCCCAATGACGTGCGGGTCTACCTGCTCACCGACGTCTCGGGCCGGAGCAGCTGGGAATGGGTGCGCTGGCTGCCGCACGCCCGACCGGCCGAAAGCTCGCAGGCCAGGGCTCTGGTGGGCACCGACACCGACACCGTCGCCCGGCGGGTCGCGGAGCTGGCGGCGATCGTGACCGCGCGGCGCAAGGCGCTGCGCGAGTCCTCGGCGACGACGTTTTTCGCCCCGGACATTGTGGTCATCCTGGACGGCGCCCGGCGACTGCGGCTGCTGCCCGGAGTGATCCAGATCCTCAAGGATGGCCCCTCGGTCGGGGTGTACGCGGTGTGCCTGGACGCCGACGAACGGCTGCTGCCCGCGGAATGCAAGGCGACGGTTGCCGTGGAGGCCGACGGTGAGCTGCGGGTGCGCCAGGCCGGCGCGGATCCGGTGGACAACGTCCGTCCCGAGTACGTCACTCCGGCGTGGTGCGAGCGGCTGGCCCGCGGGCTGGCCCCGCTGCGCGACATCAGCGGGGACGAGCAGGAGGCGGCGCTGCCGGGCGCGTGCCGGCTGCTTGAGCTGCTGGGTCTGGAGCCGCCGACCCCGGACGCGATCATGGCGCGCTGGGCGGCGCGTGGGCGCAGCACCGAGGCACTGATCGGGGTCGGTCTGGACGGCCCGCACGTGATCGACCTGCGCCGGGACGGGCCGCACGGGCTGGTCGCCGGAACCACCGGGGCCGGCAAATCCGAGCTGCTGCAGACCCTGGTGGCCTCCCTCGCGGTGGCCAACCGGCCGGACGCGATGGTGTTCGTCCTGGTCGACTACAAGGGCGGCAGCGCGTTCAAGGACTGCGCGGATCTGCCGCACACCGCCGGGATGGTCACCGATCTGGACTCGCACCTCGTTGAACGGGCCCTGGAGTCGATCTCGGCGGAGCTGCGCCGCCGGGAGCGGCTGCTCGCCGACGCCGGCGCGCCCGACATCGAGAGCTACCTGCTCGTCGCCGGAGCCACTCCGGGGCTGCCCCCGTTGCCGCGATTGCTGATCGTGATCGACGAGTTCGCCTCGCTGGTCCGCGAGCTGCCCGACTTCGTCACCGGCCTGGTCGACCTGGCACGGCGCGGCCGGTCGCTGGGCATCCACCTGATCCTGGCCACCCAGCGGCCCAGTGGAGTGGTCTCCCCGGAGATCCGGGCGAACACCGACCTGAGGATCGCGCTGCGGGTCACCGACGCCGCCGAGTCCGCCGACGTGATCGACGCTCCCGACGCGGCCCGGATCACCAAGGCCACCCCGGGCCGGGCGTACATCCGGTGTGGCGCCAGCTCGCTGGTACCGGTGCAGGCCGGCCGGGTCGGCGGGCGGCGACCCGGCACCGGGCCGGTTGGCCTGGCGCAACCGTGGGTCGCCACCGTGGACCCGGCCCGGCTCGGTCAGCCAGCACCCGCGCCACCCCAACGCGTCACGGCGGACGAAGAAGTCACCGACCTGGCCGTGCTCGTCGAGGCGATCGGCAAGGCCACTCAGGCCCTGGGCATCCCGGTTCAGCCCAGCCCGTGGCTGCCGGCGCTGCCGGAGGTGCTCACCCTCGATGAGCTGCCTGAACCGGTTCGCCTGCCCGAAACGGTTCGCTCGCTCGCCCGGCTCGCTCCGGTTCCCTATGGGCTCGACGACCTGCCCGCCGAGCAACGGCAACGCGCGGCGTGCCTGGATCTGGCCACCTTCGGTCACTTGTTCGCGATCGGTGGCCCGCGCAGTGGGCGCTCGCAGATTTTGCGGACGATCGCCGGCTCGATCGCCCGGATCCACTCGGCCGCCGATGTGCACCTGTACGGGATCGACTGCGGCAACGGCGCGTTGCTGCCGGTCGCGGAGCTGCCGCATTGCGGCGCGGTGGTGCGCAACACCCAGACCGAGCGGGCGGCCCGGCTGATCAGGCGCTTGAGCACGGAGCTGAAGCGCCGGATCGAGCTGCTCGGTGAGTCCGGCTTCGCCGACGTCGAGGAGCAGCGGGCCGCGGTGTCGCCGGAGCGGCGGCTGCCGCACCTGGTGGTGTTGCTCGACCGGTGGGAGTCGTTCACGATCTCCCTCGGCGAGGTCGACAATGGGGCGCTCACCGAGGAGATCCAGCGCATCCTGCGGGAGGGCGCCAGCGTCGGGGTGCACCTGGTGATCACCGGGGACCGCTCGCTGCTGTCCGGGCGGATGGCCACCCTGACCGAGACCAAACTGGTGTTCCGGTTGCCGGACCGGGGGGACTTCTCACTGATCGGCATCAACCCGCGCAAGGTCGCCGAGACGATGCCGCCGGGCCGAGCGCTGCGGGCCGAATCGGGGGTGGAGACTCAGGTCGCGTTGCTCACACCGGATGCGACCGGCCAGGGTCAGGCTGCGGCACTCGCCCGGATCGCGGCCCGGGCCCGGGAGCGCGACGCTGAGCTGCCGGTGCCGCTGCGGCCGTTCCGGGTCGACGTGCTGCCGGCCCGGGTAGGTTTCGAGCAAGCCTGGGAGCTGCGCGACGCAGGCGGCTCGATGTGGGCGCTGGTCGGGATCGGCGGGGACACGCTGCGCGCGCACGGCCCGGATCTGGGCACCGGAACGCCGGCCTTCGTGGTGGCCGGGCCGCCGAGCTCGGGGCGCAGCACGGTGCTGGTGGCCATGGCCCGGTCCCTGCTGCGCGCCGGGGTCGGTGTCGTCGCGGTCACCCCTCGTCCCTCGCCGCTGCGCCGGCTGACCGGCGAGGGCGCCACCGTGCTGACCGGCCCCGAGCTCACCGCCCCAGATCTGACCGCGGCACTGGCCGCCGCGCCCGGGCGGGTTGTGGTGCTCATGGATGACGCCGAGCTGCTGCGGGACTGCTCGGCTGAGGACGAGCTGCGCGCCCTGCTGCGCTCCGGGGCGGACTCCGGCCGGGCGCTGGTGATCGCCGGTGACGCCGAGGCGGTCTGCGCCGGGTTCTCCGGCTGGCAGGTAGACCTGAAGAAGGCCCGCCGGGGATTGCTGCTCGCCCCGCAGTCCATCACCGAAGGTGACTTGATCGGTCTCCGGCCACCCCGCAGCCTGCTCGGCCAGCCGCCCCAACCCGGTCGCGGCCTGCTGCACCTCGGCGACGGAGAACCCCGCGTCATTCAGGTCCCTTACGTGGGTGACTGACCGCCCGGCGCGTGGATGGTGGAGGTGTAGTTACCGGAACTACAGTGCCACTGTTCTGCAAAGTGGCGGTACGATCGCATCATGTCAGCCCTCATTGAACGCCCCACTGACATGTTCGACCGTGAGTGGGAATGGTCCGCGCTGGCCGGGTTCGCGGTGGACCCAGCGCCAGGCGCGACTCTGGGGGTGGTCTCAGGGCGACGCCGGCAGGGCAAGTCCTACCTGCTCGAAGCGCTGTGCGAGGCCTCCGGCGGCTGCTATTTCGCCGCGACGGAGGCGACGGAGGCCGACTCGCTGCGCCTGCTGGCCGATACGATCGGCAGTCGGTCCGGCATGCCGGCCGCCCCCGCCCTGAGCGGCTGGGAACAGGCGCTTGATGTCTTGCTTGCGCTGGGCCAGAACCGGCCACTCACCGTCGTGCTCGATGAGTTCCCTTACCTGTGCTCCGCCAGCCCCGCGCTGCCCTCGATCGTCCAGAAGGCGTTCGGCCCACGCCGCCCACAACGCACGGGCTCGCGCACCAGGCTGATCCTGTGCGGATCGGCGCTGACCTTCATGGGTGGCCTGCTGTCCGGATCGGCTCCGCTGCGCGGACGAGCGGGTCTCGATCTCCCGGTCGCCACCTTGGATTACCGGTTGGCAGCCAGGTTCTGGGAGGTGACGGACTGGCGGCTGGCCGTGCGGCTGCATGCGGTGGTGGGCGGGACACCGGCCTACCGCCGGGAATACTCCCGAGGCGACACGCCAACCGGCCCCGACGACTTCGACGACTGGATTGCCCGCACGGTGCTCAACCCGGCGAGCCCGCTGTTCAAGGAGGCCCGTTACCTGCTGGCGGAGGAACCCGACCTGCGCGACAAGGCGCTCTATCACTCGGTCCTGGCCGCCGTCGCCGACGGCAACACCACGCGCGGTCGCATCGCCACGTTCGTCGGCCGCCGCGATGACGCGGTGCGCCACCCGCTGACAGTGCTGGAGGATGCCGGTTTCCTGCTCCGCGAACCGGACGTGTTCCGGCCGGCCCGCAGTACTTTCCGGATCGCCGAACCACTCGTCACCTTCTACCACGCTGTCATGCGCCCCGAGTGGTCACGCCTGGAACGCCCGGGCAACGCCACGGCGGTGTGGCGTGATACGCGGGCCCGGTTCGACTCCGCGGTACTCGGGCCGCACTTCGAGGGGCTGTGCCGGACGTGGGTGACGATGTTCGCCGACCGGGGAACTCTCGGCGGCACGGCTGCGGTCGTCGGCGCAGCGGTGGTCAACGACCCGGCACGCCGGCGCACCTGGGAGGTCGATGTGGCCGCCGTCGCACCCGACGGCGCGCTGCTGTGCATCGGCGAGGCCAAATGGGGCACCATCATGGGCACTGAACACCTCGAGCGGCTCCAGCGAATCCAGCAACTGCTGGTGGCGCAGGACCGCCCCGGGGCCGCCGGGGCACGGCTGATGTGCTGCAGCGGCGTCGGCTTCACCGACCAGCTCCACCAAGCTCAGCGCAACGGCGACGTCGTTCTCGTCGACCTCGAACGGCTCTACAACGGCAGCTGAGTGAGTCAGCTGACACCCTGCCTGC
>JBDTAX010000211.1:0-14532 GCA_039924425.1 Pseudonocardiaceae bacterium | reverse complement strand
AACAAGGAGCTGTCACATGAGCCGTGCAGACGTCCTGGTCACACCGGACTGGGCGGAGCAGAACCTGAACACCGAGGGCATCGTCTTCGTCGAGGTCGACGAGGACACCACCGCCTACGACACGGGGCACCTCCCCGGAGCGGTGAAGATCAACTGGAAGACTGAGCTACAGGACCCGGTGATCCGCGACTTCGTGGACAAGGGTGCATTCGAGAAACTGCTGTCCAGCAAGGGCATCAGCAACGATGACACCGTGGTGCTCTACGGCGGCAACAACAACTGGTTCGCGGCCTACGCCTACTGGTATCTCACTCTCTACGGGCACCGTGACGTCCGGCTGCTCGACGGCGGGCGCAAGAAGTGGGAGCTCGACGGTCGGGCCCTGAGCACCGACGAGGTGAGCCGGCCCGCCACCAGCTACACCGCCCAGGAGCAGGACACCTCGATCCGGGCGTTCCGCCAGGAGACGATCGACGCGATCGGCACCAAGAACCTGATCGACGTTCGCTCGCCCGACGAGTTCTCCGGCAAGATCCTCGCGCCGGCACACCTCCCACAGGAGGGCTCGCAGCGCCCGGGACACATCACCAGTGCGCTGAACGTGCCCTGGTCCAAAGCGGCCAACGAGGACGGCACCTTCAAATCCGACGACGACCTGCGGACGCTGTACGGGGCGGCCGGGCTGGATGAGAGCAAGGCGACCATCGCCTACTGCCGGATCGGTGAGCGCTCCAGCCACACCTGGTTCGTGCTGCACGAATTGCTGGGCCAGGCCGACGTCAAGAACTACGACGGTTCCTGGACCGAATACGGCTCGCTGGTCGGCGCGCCGATCGAGCTCGGCAGCGGGGGCTGATCCTCATGTGCGGCGCACCAGAACAGACTCAGGAATTGCCGCCAGGCACAGACCTGGGCAAGCACACCGTGCTGACCGGCACGGTGCGAACGACCACGGACACCCCTGTGGGAGGTGCCTTTGTGCGATTGCTCAACGGCACCAGGGAGTTCACCGCTGAAGTGGTGTCCTCAGCCTCCGGCCAGTTCCGCTTCTTCGCCGCCCCCGGCTCCTGGACCATCCGAGCCCTCCACAAATCCGGCACCGGCGAAACACCCGTAACCGCCGAAACCCCAGGCCTCTTCACAATCGACATCACCCTGTCCTGAGCCCGCTCAATGCGGTGGTGGGCGTTCGATGGTGAGGGCGGCGGGGAGGGCGATTTCGAGGGCGGTCATGAGGTCTTGGGGGGTGGGGGCTCTCTCGGGGTCTAGGAGCCATTGGATGCGCAGGCCGTGGTACACGGCGATGAGGAAGGAGGCGACTTGGCGCGCGGTGGAATCGGACAGGCCCTCGACCGAGGCGCGCACCATGTCGGCCACCGTGGCGCGGGCCCGCTCGTGGCACTCGGCGAGTTGGGCGCGCAGCTCCGGTACCCGCTCGGCCTGGGTCAGCGCCTCGACGAAGGCCACATTCAGCGGGCGGTCCTGCTCGACCGTGCGCACCAGCGCCTCCCAGGAGGCCCGGACCCGCCGCAACGGGGTCGCGGCGGGATCAGCGAACACGATCCGGGTGATCTGCCCGATGTACTCGTCGAAGCATTGCCGCAAGGCCTCGTTGAGCAACGCCTCCTTGGACCCAAAGTGGTAGCTGATCGAAGCGAGGTTGGTGTCCGATGCGGCCACCAGATCCCGTGCCGTGGTGCGCGCGTACCCCCGTTCCAGCAGGCAGCGCCGAGCGCCGGCAAGCAGCGCCTCCCGGTGTCCCATGACTGGCGATGCTACCGGGGCTAGACAAACGTATGTATATTGCCAGGTATGGTGCGCAGGCTGCCCGGCCCGCCACTGCCGGCGTTGCTGCAGGCCGGTCTGATCTGGCTCAATCCCGTCCGCTTCGTGCGCTTCTGCCACTGGCGCTACGGTGATCTGTTCACGGTCCGGATACCCGGGATCGGCACGCTCGTGTACCTGGCCGACCCGGATGACATCAGATCGGTGACCCGCGGTGACCCGGCGATCTTCCATGCGGGCGAGGCGGCCGCGCCACTGTGCCAGATCGTGGGCACGAAGTCGGTCCTCATGCTGGACGACGACCAGCACCGGCGCAGCCGCGGGCTGCTGATGCCAGCGTTTCACGGCGACTCGGTACGCCGGCAGGTCGCCGAGATGGTCGCCATCACCACCGAGGAGGTCGCCCGGTGGCCGGTCGGCGAGCGGTTCCCGTTGTTTCCACGGATGCAGCGGCTCACCCTCGAGGTCATCCTGCGCACCGTGATCGGGGTGCACGACCAGCGCCGGCTCGCCGCGCTGCGGGCGGCGTTGCCGCCGATGCTGGAGATCGGCTCACCGCTGGAGCTGATCCCGCCGCCGCGGGTGCTGCTCTCCTTCGGCAGGTGGCGCCGCCGCGCGCAGCGCAGGGCCGCGGCGCTGGCACTGCTCACCGACGAGATCACCCACTGCCGCACCGACCCTAGTCTGGCGCAGCGGACCGACGCGTTGGCGATGCTGGTGCGCGGCGTCGAGGACTCGGGGGTCGGGGGCTCGGGGGTCGGGGGCTCGGGGGCACCGATGACCGACGACGAGCTCCTCGACCAGCTCGTCACGCTGCTGCTGGCCGGGCACGACACCACCGCTACCGCGCTGTCCTGGGCCTTCGAGCGGCTCACCCGCCATCCCGCGCTGCTGCACCGCACGGCGAGGGCCGCTGAGGACGGCGACGACGCCTGGCTCGACGCGGTGTGCAAGGAGAGCCTGCGAGTGCGGCCGGTGGTCTTCGAGTTCGGTCGCAAGCTGACCGCGCCGGTTGAGCTGGCCGGGCATCGCATTCCGGCCGGCACGATCCTGACGCCCAGCATCAACCTGGTGCACCACAGCGGCCGGCACTACCGCGACCCGGAGGAGTTCCGGCCACAGCGATTCCTCGATTCGCGGCCCGATCCGGCCGTGTGGCTACCCTTCGGCGGAGGCGTACGCCGCTGTCTCGGCGCCACCTTCGCCCAGGTCGAGATGCGCACCGTGCTGCGGGAAGTCCTGCGCGCGGTCGAGCTGTCCCCCACCACCGCGCCGGACGAACCGGTGACGCCCCGCCACGTGACCATGGTGCCGAGCCAAGGAGCGATGGTGACCGTCCTGCGCCACATCCCTGCCCCTGACCACGTCGCCTGACGGTCCTCGCGACGATCAACCGGCGTGGAGCGCCTATGCTCTCGTGGGTGATAGGCGGCCCCAATGGTTTCCACGGCGACGAGGTGGCACGGGCCGCGGCGCAGAGCGCCGGCAGCCGGAACCTTCCCGAGTTCACTGACCTGCCGATTCCCGGTGACACCGCGAACCTGCGGGAGGGGCCCGAGCTGCACCCCCGCTGCCTGATGTTGCTGCCACTGGTCGGTGTCTGGCGCGGCGAAGGCGAGATCGTCTACCCAACCATCGACGGGCCGTACCGCTTCGGCCAGCAGGTGGTGTTCTGCCACGACGGGCGGCCGTTCGTGCGTTACGAGTCTCGGGCATGGTTGCTCGACGACGCTGGCAAGGTGATCCGACCGGCGGCCCGGGAGACGGGGTTCTGGCGACCCCAACCCGATGACACCATCGAGTTGCTCGCCGCGCACGGCACCGGCATCCTGGAGCTCTACTACGGGCGGCCGCTCAACCAGACGTCGTGGGAGTTGGCCACCGACGCGGTAGTGCGGAGTTCCTCGGCCAAAGAAGTCAGTGGCTCGCACCGGCTCTACGGCATCGTCGAAGGCGGTGACCTGGCCTACGTCGAGCAACGCGCGATGGTCGGCCAACCCATGCAACCGCACGTGTCCATCCGCCTCAGTCGCGTAGTGGGCTGAGCACTCCACACAGAGCCGGTCCCTCCGGGCAGGCAACGGCCCCCGGGAGCGTCGCACCCGAGCGGGACTTGTACTCGAGCACCCCCGGGGACCGGGTGACTGCCTTGGATTCACCAGCCGCCGCTCGCGGTCCGCCGTTGTCGTCGACGACGGACCAGATTGGAGGTGGCCTTCCACGGCCGTCGGCGGCTCTAGCTGACAGCCACCTCACGAGTCCCATAGCCGTTCAACCGTGAACCACCTCCTTTCCCGTGTGCTTGCACGCTAACCGCGCGAGCGCGGGTTCGGCAACGTCAATATCAGCGGCCCATCAGCGGGCCCGGCGGGAGCCAGCGGACCCGCCAGCCGGTAAGTACACGTTCGGGCGCCGCACGCAGCGCTACCATGAGCGTTGTGGACACCAGCCTGCGCCGCACGCTGCACGAGCGAGGGATGCGGATGACCCCGCAGCGGCAACTCGTACTCGATGCGGTGCGGGAATTGCAGCACGCCACCCCGGAGCGGATCTGCGAGCACGTCCAACACCGCGCGCCCGCCGTGAACATCACCACCATTTACCGCACCCTCGACCTCCTCGAGGGCCTCGACCTGGTACGGCACACCCACCTTGGGCACGGTGCGCCCAGCTATTCCACCCAAGCGCATGAGCACGTGCACCTGGTATGCCACCGATGTGGCGACGTCACCGAGATACCCCCTGAGGTGCTCACCGACCTCACCGCGCAGCTGCAAGAGCGGTTCGGGTTCGTGCTGGACCCCAGCCACTTGGCGCTGTCCGGGCACTGCACCGGGCACTGCGCGGCCGGGGCGGAGAGCAACGGCTTGTGAACTCACCTCTGCTGACACTGCCCGGTGCGGTGCCCCCGCCCGACGGATCCCCGGACCCCGGGGTGGCCTGGCACCACGGTGACCCGTTGGGTGAGCAGCGCGCCGCTGACCGCGCCGCCGTAGTGGTGGACCGGTCGCACCGCGAGGTGCTCGCCGTGCCGGGTGAGGACCGGTTGAGCTGGCTGCACACCATCACCTCCCAGCACCTGCTCGCACTCGGCGAGGGCGAGCACACCGAGGCCCTGGTCCTGGATCTGCGCGGACATGTCGAGCACCACGCTGTGGTGTCCCATGATCACGGAACGGTGTGGCTGGACACCGACCCCGGCCGGGGACAGGAACTGCTGGCCTACCTGAACTCCATGGTGTTCTGGTCGAAGGTGGAGCCGAGGGACGCGACGCCGGAGCTGGCAGTGCTGTCCCTGCTGGGCCCCAACACCGACCAGGTGCTCACCCAAGCTGGCGAGCTGGGCGGGTTCGTACGCGCCATGGGCGGTGGGGCCGACCTGCTGGTGCCCCGCGGCGAGCTCGCAACCGTGTGGCGGCGGCTTGTCGAAGCCGGCGCCACACCTGCCGGCACCTGGGCCTACGAGGCGATCCGGGCGGCGGCGCTGCGCCCACGGCTGGGAATCGACACCGATGAGCGCACAATCCCACACGAGGTCGGTTGGATCGGCCCCGCGGTGCACTTGGACAAGGGATGCTACCGGGGCCAGGAGACGGTGGCGCGGGTATCGAATCTGGGCCGCCCGCCGCGGCGGATGGTGCTGCTGCACTTGGAGTCCCCCGACACGCTGCCCACCACCGGGGACCCGGTGCGGGCCGGCGAGCGGGTGGTCGGCCGGGTCGGCACGGTGGCCACCCACCACGAGCTGGGCGCCATAGCGCTAGCCCTGCTCAAACGCTCAATAGAACCAACCACCCCCCTCCAAGCGGGCACCGCAACTGCGGCGTCCATAGACCCAGGCTCCCTCCCCCCCGACACCGGAGAACCCCCCGGCCGCGCCGCCCTACGCCGCCTCAAGTCGTAATCGCCCGCATTCAGCGGGCTGAGCGGGGCTAAACACACCCGAATAACCCCGCTCAGCCCGCTGAATGCGCCGGAGTGGGAGGATGGGTACGTGATCGAGGTACGGCCGGGGGGGCGGCGGAGGATTGATCGGGTGTTGGATCCTGGCTACGTCTTGGGGCTGGGTGAGTTGGGGCTGGGTGAAGTGCGCGCGCGCCGAGATGACGCGGCTCAGGAGGAGACCGACCTGTCCTACCTGCGCCGACTGCTGCACGCCCGGATCGACATTGTGCGTGCTGAGCAACGCCGCCGCCGCGAGGGTCGCGGCGGCGCGGTCGTCGCCGAGCTGGGCCAGATCCTGGCGGTGAACGCCGTGGGCCCAGCCGTCGGCGAGGGCCGCCACCAGCCGCTACGGCCCTCGCGAGCCGATGCGCACCGTCGTCATGCCGAGGCGTTGATCGCTGATGCCGATCTCTCCAATGTCGAGTCGCGCTCCGACCAGCAGCTCGAGAGCGCTCTGCGGGCCTACCACACTGAGGAGACGTCAGTATCTCAGCGCCGCCGCGAGGTGCAGCAGGTGGTGGACACCCTCAACTCCGAGATCGGCTCCCGGTACGCCAGCGGAACCGCCTCGGTGGACGAGCTGCTCGCCGAGCAACGCCGACTCACCGACCCACCCACATAACCCTGTGGTGCCCATCGAGGGTTTCCAGCGAAGCGACGTCGCGGCCGCGGTAGCGGAGTTCCATGCCGCGTTTAAGCTCCCCCGTCAGGCGCAACCTTCCTTAAACGTGGAAAAAACCGTGGAAACGCTGCGGGTTGCGCTGCTCGAAGAGGAAGTCAGCGAACTGGTCACCGCAACGGGCGCTCGCGATCTGGTCGGAATCGCCGACGCCTTGGCGGACATCACCTATGTGGTGTACGGCACCGCGTTGACCTATGGAATAGACTTGGACTCCGTACTCAGCGAGGTTCACCGATCGAACATGAGCAAACTAGACCGCAATGGCGAGCCGATCCTGAGAGACGACGGGAAGGTGCTGAAGCCCGAAGGTTATTCGCCGCCCGATATTGCGGCCGTGCTGCAACGCCAGGTCGCCATCGGGAAGTGTGACCCCACCCGTGCATAGATCCGCTCCACCAAGGTCGAGATGGCGCGGGAGTTGGGGTCGCCCACCCGCGCGGACCGCTACGGCGACCCGGACCGTCCCTCCGGGCGGCTGGCACCTCACCAGGCCACGGGCCACAGCGCGACCATCGCTGGGCGCACGCTCAGCCCGACGGACCGCCATGGCACGGTCGTGACCAGCCCGTTCCCGGCGAAGTGGTGGACCGGGCGCACCCGGTGTCGTGCCGCGTCGCGGCCCGTCCGCCCCACCCTGTACGGTGGTGGCTAAGAGAAACACTGTCGAGATGAACAGGGCCGCCGGTTTTCTGGCTGCTCTGTCTCCCTGCGCGAGGGGGTCGAGCCATGGGGCGCGGCCGATCCAAGGCCAAGCAGACGAAGGTGGCCCGGGAACTCAAATACAGCTCCCCCACCACAGATCTCGCGGCTCTCCAACGAGAGCTGTCGGGCGGAAACAGCAGCACCGTCAACGGCGATCGTAGCGGCGGTGACCCTCCAACGGAGGGCCCTGCCGATGGAGTGCGCACCGACGAGGACGACGAGATGAGCCGCTGAGGCTGAGGCCGCACGAACCTCAGCCTCAGCGGCTCACAAGAGGAGTCAGTCAGAACCGCGGGTGGTCCCCGCGCAGGACAGCGCGGGCGGAGTCCTGCGCGGCGTCCTCGATTGCCACGTCTCGAGTCTTGCGCACATCACCGAGTACCCACGCGTCCACGTGTCGGGCCTTCAGCACCGCCATCGCACGATCCGCCTCAGCCCGGTCGACCACCGCGACCATCCCGACACCCATGTTGAAGGTGCGCTCCATCTCCGCGCGCTGCACCCGACCCCGGCGGGCGATCAACGCGAACTCCGCGGCCGGCGTCCAGCTGCCGCGCTCCAGCACGGCGATCAGCCCGCGGGGCATCACCCGCGACAGGTTCGCCGCCAGGCCACCGCCAGTGACGTGCGCGAAGGTCCGCACCTCGGTCTCCGCGACCAACGCCAGACAGTCCTTGGTGTAGATCCGGGTCGGCTCGAGCAACTGCTCCCCCAGGGTGCGGCCGAACTCTTCGACATGCCCGTCCAGCGGGATCCGGGCCATGTCCAGCAACACATGCCGAGCCAGCGAATAGCCGTTGGAATGCAGCCCCGAGGAAGCCATCGCCACCACCACGTCACCGGGGCGCACGCGATCGGGCCCGAGGATGGCGTCAGCCTCGACCACGCCCACCCCGGTTGCGGACAGATCGTAAGCGTTGTCGGCCATCATCCCGGGATGCTCGGCGGTCTCTCCACCCAGTAGCGCGCAGCCCGCCTGGACACAGCCATCGGCGATTCCCCGGATGAGCTCCGCGATCCGCTCCGGAACGACCTTCCCGACGGCGATGTAGTCCTGCAAGAACAACGGTTCGGCACCGCACACCACCAGATCGTCGACCACCATCGCCACCAGATCGATTCCGATGGTGTGGTGCACATCCATCGCCTGCGCCACTGCGATCTTGGTTCCGACGCCGTCGGTGGAGCTGGCTAGAACGGGCTCGCGCCAGCGACCAGGCTTGAGCTTGAACAAGCCAGCGAACCCACCGAGCGCGCCCAGCACCTCCGGTCGGCGCGCCCGCTCGGCGTGTGGTCGCAGGGCGGCGACGGCCTGCTCCCCGGCGGCGATGTCCACCCCGGCGACGGCGTACGTGGTGTATGGACTGTCGATCTCGGTAATGGCAGGCACTCCAGGACACGGATGACGATGGCGCGAGAGATGCCCCTACGAGCAGTTAACACCACGTTACCTGGTCAGGGACGACACCCGCGGCACCGCGTCGAGGTCTTCGAGCAAGTGCTTGCCGATGGACCCGCTGGGCGGCAGCGGGATCGGGTAGTGACCGTCGAAGCAGGCTGTGCACAACCGGGAGGCCGGCTGTTCGGAGGCGGTGATGAGGCCTTCAAGGCTGACGTAACCGAGACTGTCGGCCCCGATGGCACGCCGTATGCCGTCAACGTCGGCACTGGTGGCGATCAGCTCGGCACGGGAGGCGAAGTCGATGCCGTAGAAGCACGGCCAGCGCACCGGGGGGCTGGCGATCCGGACGTGCACCTCGATCGCCCCGGCTTCGCGCAGCATCCGGACCAGGGCGCCTTGGGTGTTGCCCCGCACAATGGAGTCGTCCACCACGACCAGACGCTTGCCGCGGATGACGTCGCGCAGCGGGTTGAGCTTGAGCCGGATGCCCAACTGACGAAGCGTCTGGGATGGCTGGATGAAGGTGCGCCCGACGTAGGCGTTCTTCACCAGTCCCTTGCCGTAGGGGATGCCCGAGCCCTGTGCGTAGCCGATCGCGGCTGGAGTGCCCGACTCGGGTACCGGGATGACCAGATCGGCGTCAGCCGGATGCTCCCGGGCCAGCCGGCGACCGACCTCAAGCCGGGTGGCGTGCACGCCCCGCCCCGCGATGGTGGTGTCCGGGCGGGCCAGGTACACATACTCGAACACGCAGCCTTTGGGATCGGGACTGGCGAAGCGAGAGCTGCGCAATCCGCTCGCGTCGATGGCCAGCAGCTCACCGGGCTCCACTTCACGGACGAAGCTGGCACCGACGATGTCCAGCGCCGCTGTCTCACTGGCGATCACCCAACCACGCTCCAGCCGGCCCAGTACCAGCGGGCGCACACCGTGCGGGTCCCGCGCGGCGTAGAGCGTGCCCTCGTCGCAAAAGACCAGCGAAAATGCCCCCCGCAACTGGGGCAGCAGGCGCTGGGCGGCCCTCTCGATGCAGGTGCCGGTTTTTCTGTTGTCGATCTCGGCGTCCGCCCCGGCGACGAGCAGCCCGGTGATCAGGTCGGAGTCGGTGCTCGCCCCGTTGCGGGTGGGCACGCCGAGCTTCCGCGCCTGCACCAGCAGCTCGGCGGTGTTGACCAGGTTGCCGTTGTGCCCCAACGCCAGACCCGAGCCGGTGGCGGTGGTGCCAAAGGTGGGCTGGGCATTCTCCCAGATTCCTGAGCCGGTGGTGGAATAACGGCAGTGCCCGACCGCGATGTGCCCGGCCAGGCTGGACAGCACCTGCTCGTCGAACACCTGACTGACCAGCCCGAGGTCTTTGAACACCAGCACTCGCGAACCGTCGGATACCGCGATTCCGGCGGCCTCCTGACCCCGGTGCTGGAGCGCGAACAGGCCAAAGTAGGCCAATTTGGCGACCTCTTCGCCGGGCGCCCACACCCCGAAGACACCGCACTCTTCGTGCGGTCCGGTGTCGTCGTGGATGTCTGGGCTGTCGTGGTCGGGGTCATACCGGGGCGTTTCGTTGCCCACCTGCGACTCCACACTCCCCACTCTACGGGCAAATCCCCGCATTCAGCGGGCTCAACGGGGTTATGAACACCTCTTTTACCCCGCTGAGCCCGCTGAATGCGGGGGTGGGGTTAAGGGGAGGTAGGGGGAGAGGTCGGCGCGTTGGCCGGACGCCGTGAGGCGTCCATTGGCCAGCGCGGTGCGCCAGGTTAGGCGGGCGGTGGCTAGTTCTAGCCAGGTGCGCGGGGTGGTCTCGACCAGGTTGGGTGGGGTGCCCCGGGTGTGCCGGGGGCCCGCGACACACTGCACCGCGGCGAACGGCGGTACTCGCACCTCCACCGTGGCACCGGGCGCCACCTGCGCCAGCGTCCGAAGGCTGAGCCGGACCGCCCTCGCCAGCTCGTCGCGTGCGGGCTCCGGCGCACTCCCGTCCAGCCACGCCGAGACCGCGGCGAGCGCGCCACGCAACTCACGGGCATCGACTCGGCCGCGCTGGGTCATGTGCACCTTCTCCCCGCGAGAAAGGGGTCCCGAACAGCGCTGGCAGCGTGGCTTCCCAGGCCGCGCGCAGTTCATCCAGGGTGAACGTGGCGACGGTGACAAGCTCCAGCACGGGCGCGGCGTGGACCTCACCGAGCCGGGCCACCGGCACCCCGTGCTCGGTACACAGCTGCGCGAGACAATGCGCACCAGCGTCGGGCACGCTGAGCACGACACGCGCGGAGGACTCGGAAAACAGCGCAACGAACGGATCAACCTGAGCCGGCAACCGCACCCGGGCACCCAGGCCGCTCAGCAGGAAGGACTCTACCAGCGCCTGCGCCAGGCCGCCGTCGGACAGATCGTGCGCCCCACGCACCAGGCCATCGCGAGACGCGGCGGCAAGCACCGCACCGATCGCCTGCTCGCGGGCCAGATCCACCGCGGGCGGGCGACCACCGAGGTGCCCGTGCATCGCGTGCGCCCATTCGCTGCCACCGAGCTCGTCGCGGGTCTCACCGAGCAGCCAGACCTCGTCGCCGGCGCCGCCCCAGCCGGTCGGGATCCGTCGGCGCACGTCATCGAGCACCCCGAGCACCCCGATCACGGGAGTGGGCAGGATCGAGGTGTCCCCGGTCTGGTTGTAGAAGCTCACGTTCCCCCCGGTGACGGGGACGCCGAGGTCGGCACACCCGTCGGCCAGGCCGCGGACGGCCCGCTCGAACTGCCACATCACGCCGGAGTCTGTGGGCGCACCGAAATTGAGGCAGTTCGTCACGGCCAGCGGGATGGCACCGGTGACCGCGACGTTGCGGTACGCCTCGGCCAGTGCCAGCTGGGTGCCGGCGTAGGGGTCCAGCGCGCAGTACCGGGCGTTACCATCGGTGGCCACCGCGACTCCACGCTGGGTGGTCTCGTCGATCCGCACCAGGCCCGCGTCGCTAGGTTGCGCGAGCACGGTGGCGCCCCGCACGTAACGGTCGTACTGATCGGTCACCCAGGCTCGCGAGCACAGCCCGGGGCTGGCCACCATCCGCAACACCGTGGCGCGCAACTCCTCCGGAGTGGTCGGCCGCGCCAAGGCATCCGGTGTGGATGCGCGCAGGGCGTCCTGGGTGGCGGGCCGTCGCACCGGGCGGTGGTAGACCGGGCCCTCGTGCGCGAGGGTGCGGGGTGGCACGTCCACCACGGTCTCACCGTGCCAGGTGATCACCAAACGGTCACCGTCGGTGACCGTACCGATCACCGTGGCAATGAGCTCCCACTTGGCGCACAACGCCAGGAAGGCGTCCACATCACCGGGACGCACCACCGCGCACATCCGCTCCTGGGACTCGCTGCACAGGATCTCAGCTGGCGTCATGCCTGGTGCCCGCAACGGCACCGAGTCGAGATCCACTAGCATGCCGCCGTCGCCCGCGCTGGCCAGCTCGCTCGTCGCGCAGGCCAACCCGGCCCCGCCGAGATCCTGGATGCCGACCACCAGGCCGGCGTCGAAGAGCTCCAGGCAGCATTCGATCAGAACCTTCTCGGTGAACGGGTCACCCACCTGAACGCTGGGCAACTTCGCGCGACTCCCGCTGGAGCTGTCGCCGAAGCTTTCGCTGGCCAGCACCGAGACCCCGCCGATGCCGTCGCGGCCGGTGCGCGCACCAAACAGGACGATCTTGTTTCCGGTACCGCTGGCGTGCGCCAGGTGCAGATCAGCCACCCGCATCACGCCCAGACACAGCGCATTGACCAGCGGGTTTCCCGCATAAGAGGGGTCGAAAACGAGCTCGCCACCGATGTTGGGCAGCCCGAGGCAGTTTCCGTAGCCCCCGACCCCGGCGACCACTCCGGGCAGCACCCGCGCGGTGTCCGGGGCGTCAGCGGGGCCGAAGCGCAGCGAGTCGGCGACCGCGATCGGCCGGGCACCCATCGCCATGATGTCGCGCACGATCCCGCCGACCCCGGTCGCCGCGCCCTGGTAGGGCTCCACATAGGACGGATGGTTGTGCGACTCGATTTTGAATGTCACCGCCCAGCCGTCGCCGACCTCCACGACACCGGCGTTGTCACCGATACCGGCGAGCATCCGCTGGCGCATCGTCTCGGTGGTGGTCTCCCCGAAATAGCGCAGGTGCACCTTGGAGGACTTGTAGGAGCAGTGCTCACTCCACATCACCGAGTACATCGCCAGCTCAGCCGCGCTCGGCGCCCGCCCGAGGATCTCCAGGATCCGCGCATACTCGTCATCGCGCAGCCCCAATGCCCGGTACACCCGCACCTGCTCAACCTCAGACACCCTCGCAGGGTACGGGCCGCGCCAGCAGCGCCATTCGGAGCCGAATCGCGGTCCCGCGCCGCGTGCCGAGTGCCGTGAGGAACCGAATTGCGATCAAGGGGATGGCGGTAGACTCCCGCACACGAGAAGGAGGCGACTGTGAGTGATGCGTTGCGGGTGATCCCGACCGAGGGGTGGACGGTCGAGGATCTTGATGCGCTTCCGGAGAGTCACTACCGCCACGAGTTGACCGATGGAGCACTGACTGTGTCACCCTCACCGTCGAGCCTGCACCAGGCCGTCGCCGCCCGGCTCTACAGCCGCTTGGAGGCGATCGCGTCCGAACCGCTCGTTGTCACGCAGGGGGTGGAGATCCGCTTCGGCCGGAGGCTGACCCGCATCCCCGACGTCCTGGTGGTGCGCAGCGATCACCCGGATCGGCACTGGTTCGCCCCGTCCGAGGTGCTGGTGGCGGTCGAAATCGAGTCGCCGGGCAGCCACGTGGAGGACCGCGCCACCAAGCCCGCGCTGTACGCCCAGTACGGGATCCCGCACTACTGGCGGATCGAGCTGGAACCACCACTGGTCAGCGTGTACAGCATCGGACACGGTGACTGCTACCAGATGACTGGCACGAACCCGCGCCTGTCCGTCAGCGACCCGTTCCCGCTCGACTTCGCGGTCGCCGAACTGTTACCACGATGGGCAGGCCGGGGCAAAGGACCCGCCGTCCCACAACAGGGACTCTAAGCGCGCACCAGTACCGCGTCGAGGACAGAACGAAAAAGGTCCAGCCCGTCGGTTGACGGGCCGGTGAGCGGGTCGATCGCGTGCTCGGGATGGGGCATCAGGCCGAGCACCCGGCCGTCAGCCGAGATGATCCCGGCGATGTCGTGCGCCGCGCCGTTCGGGTTGCCGCCCAGGTAGCGGAACACCACCCGACCCTCGCCCTCCAGCTCGGCCAGCGTCGCCGGGTCGGCCACGTACCGGCCCTCGATGGACTTCAGCGGCACCACGATCTCGGCACCGGGGGCATACCGACCCGTCCAGGCGGTGGCGGTGTTCTCCACCCGCAGTCGCTGGTCGCGGCAGACAAAGTGTAGCCCGGCGTTGCGCACCAAGGCACCGGGAAGCACACCCGCCTCGCAGAGGATCTGAAACCCGTTGCAGATGCCCAGGACCGGGGTACCCCGGCGGACAGCGTCGCGCACCGCGCCCATCACGGGTTGGTGCGCGGCGATCGCGCCAGCCCGCAGGTAGTCACCATAGGAGAAACCGCCGGGCACCACCACCGCGTCCACCCCGTGCAGATCGGGCTCCGCGTGCCACAGGGGCACCGGCAGCGCCCCAGCCCGGCGCACTGCGCGGGCCGCGTCCCCGTCGTCGAGCGTGCCGGGAAAGGTGATGACGCCGATCCGGGGGATCTCACAGAGCTTCACAGCCGGCGCACGGTCCAATCCTCGATCACTGGGTTGGCGAGCAGCTCGCCCGCGATCCGCTGCAGCGTCTCAGTGTCGACGTCGTCATCGACGTCGAGCTCAAAATGCTTGCCCTGGCGCACATCGCGCACACCGTGCAAGCCCAGCCGGGGCAACGCGCGCGCGATCGCCTGACCCTGCGGATCGAGGATCTCGGGTTTGGGAACGACATCGACAACCACTCGGGGCACGCTACAAGAGGCTACACACGAAATCGGGGGGCGCCGACCAGAGCTGGTCGGCG
>JBDTAX010000210.1:0-4047 GCA_039924425.1 Pseudonocardiaceae bacterium | reverse complement strand
ATCCGCGCCACGACCGCCTGCGCGCGCTCGTCCTCACTGGCCTCGGGCGACGCCAGCGGCGGCAGGCCCGCCGCGTCAACCTGGTGCACTGTCACAGCGCGCCACGATAGTCCGAACGCGCCCGAGCGCACAACGCGCCCACCATGGCAAGCCCAACCGGGCATCGACACCGCCGGCCGGAGGTGACACTGTGAGGATCCGCTGTCGCCGCAGGCAATAGCGGGGACAGCGACATCGACTGCGACCGGGTTATCGAGCGCCTTGCTGGGGTCAGGTGCTGGCGTGAATTCGGGCGGCCAGTGCCGGTAGTCCGGGCATGGCCGCCTGGTGAGGTGCGGCCATAAGGTCGGTGACCAGGCGGCGGACCGCGTTGCGGGTGCGGACCTCACCGGGCGCGGTGCATTCGGCAGCCAGGAGCGTTCGGTAGGCGCGGTCGGGCTTGTCCCACTGGGCGTAGGCCATCGCAGTGTCCACGAGCAGGCGGGCGCGGCGCTCGGTGGTGGGAATGGCCGCCAGCGGAAGGCTGCGGGCGTACGCGAGAGCGGTGCCGGCGTCGCCGAGCAGGTATGCGGCTGACACCCGGTGGCTGACGATGTTGGCGGTCAATGCATGCTGCCGGCCACGGTCGTCGGCCAGCCGCGCTGCGGTGGCCTCGGCTTCGCTGAGCAGCTCGTTCGCTCGGTCGCGATCACTGGCACGGGCGGCGGCGTACCCGGCCGAGCAGTGCAGCATCCCGTACATCGCCAGGTGCTCGGGCGCCGGTCGCGTCCCGGAGCGGTCAAGGTGGCTGGCGGCGGTCAGCGTGAGCGTCTGGGCGCGATCGTGATGTCCGGCCCGGCGGGCCACGGAGGCCACCAGGCGCTGTGCCTCGGCCAGTGCCAACGGGTCCTCCGCCGCGCGGGCGGCGTGCAGCGCCCGGTCTGCGGAGAGCCATTCCAGACCGGAGGCCTCGAGCTTGATCAGCGCGCGAGTGGCCAGGTTGTAGGACCCGGCGAGCACCTGGTGCGCGGCGGGGTCCGGGTGGTGGGCTGCGGTGGCTTCGGCCGCGGCGATCAGCGCTGGCAGCCGCCCCGCTAGCGGTATGTATTGGCAGGCGGAGAAGTCCCGCTGCGCGGCGGTGAAGGCCTCGCGCAGTGCCGAGATCGCGACTGGTTCGGCGGGAGTGTCGGGGCCGAGGAGGACATCGCCGAGCTGGCGGGCCAGCACCGCGGCCGGATCGACCTCACCGGTGAGCGCGACGGCCGAGGAGGACCAAGACCTGGGGGTTCCGGCCAGGCCAGCGCCGACGAGGAAGCTCCGACGTCGCACCGGGTCGTCCTCCTCGTACCTCGGTATTGGGGCGCGGATCAGCTTATGGCTTGAGGGCCGGATGGATCGGTTAGGCGCTCCGGTCGTGTCGTCGGCGAGGAGTCCGAACACCTCGGTTGGGAGGGCGAGCACGCCTGCCAGGCTGCGCAGCAGCGTGACATCCCGCAGCGGCAGTCTCCCAGTTTCCCACCGGGAAACCTGGCTGGCCGAGTAGCCGCAGCGTTGGCCGAGGTCAGCCTGACTCCACCCAGCGGCGGTGCGGGCAATCCGGATCACAATGCCGGGCTCGTGTTGCTGGGCCAGCAGCGCCGTGACCACCCCGCTGTGCGCCGTCGGCTGCATCGGCACCTCCCTCCTGACCCGCTCGCCGCAGCCTTCAACGGTAGTGGGAATCAGCGGTAAGCAAGGGGATTTGCAGGATCCGCGCACCGCGTGCGGCACCGGCACGACCACCTGTCCGCGGCGCGTGATCACCGGTTGCGTGGCAGGGACCAGGTCATTTCCCACCAGGCGCAGAAAGGTCCCGCCGATGTACTCCTCGACGTTTCCCAGCAGTCCCGCCACCGACGCCTACCTGCGGTCGGGTCGAATCACCGCGCCTAGCGAGACAGGCCAAGACATGGTGAACCGCATCGTAACCGCGCTCGCCACCGCCGACGCACACTTCGACCCCGCTGGCGCGGAGGCCTTCGCTGAGCGGCTCGGGCGCGCGATGGACACCGGTCGCATCGTGTTCTCCACGCCGATCATGACCAACGCGGGGCGGTACGCAGACCGGCCGTTGGCCGCGTGCGCGGTGCCTCCGGTCGACCTGCGTGGCGACCTGTCCCTAGTCAGATCGTGGTGGATGACTACCACCGGGCCGGCATGGGAACCGGGTTCAACCTTGATGGCCTCGACGACCCGGTAGGCGTACTGCGATATCTCAACGAGATCGCGGTCCTCGGCGCCAACAGTGGCGCCGAGGACCGCCCGGTGGGCAACATGGCGATCCTGTCACTGTCAGATCCCCAGGCCGGCGAATTCATCGGCTGCAAGGTCGGCGCAGACCAGCGCGGAGAGGAATGGAAGTTCAACATCTCCCTACACGTCACCGACGCCGAAATGCGCGCCGCCATCACCACCGCTGGCCGGGAGCGAGAACTGCTGATAGCCGCCGCTGAGGCCGCACATGCCTGCGCCGACCCAGGATTGCTGTTCACCGGCTCGCCGCTGGCCTGCCCTACGACAGTCCGCAGGGTCGCCGGCTCGCTCAGGAGGTGCTCGCCTTCGTCAACTATTCCTCCAAACTCGCCTCGGTGGAGCTGGCCGCTCGCCGTGGCCCCTGCCCAGCAGTGCTCGCCGGACGGTCCCGCTACGCCGACCCCACCTTCCTCACCCGGTTCGCGTACCTGGAGGTGCGCAGCGTCACCGCTGAGAGCTGGGAAGCGCTGGCCGCGAAGATCGCCCAGACCGGACTGCTACGCAACTCCTCCACCATCGCCATCCCGCCGACCGGGCGCAGCGCCCCGGTCATCGGCGCCTCGACCGGGATCGAGCCGCTGTTCCGGCTGACCGACCCGCACCAGCTCGGACACCTCCACCCGGCAGCGCGATCGGTCCTTGAGCATGCGGGCCGGAGCGACTTGCTTGGGCACGCGATGACCCACGGCCGGCTGCCCGAGGACGCGGGCTTATCCCCCCAGATCGCCGCAGTGCTGGCGACCGCCACTCAGATCGCGCCATCCGGGCATCTGGCGATGGCCGCCGCTGTACAGGCCTGTGTGGATGAGGCGGTGTCCAAGACGGTGAACCTCCCCGCCTCCGCGCGGGCGATCGAGGTCTACGACACCTACCTGTCCGCCTGGGAGCTGGCTTGTAAAGGCATTACCGTCTACGTCGACGGCTCCCGCCAGTCCCAGCCCAAGGCGCTATGACCCTGCCCGGCGGGTTGGTGGATCTCCCAGAGGGCGAGGAATGACCGAGTACGTGTTCGACACCAATCATGATCGCTACCCGGTGGCGGTCCACGTGATCCTCACCGACGCTGAGGGCCGGGTGCTGCTCATGCGGCGTGCCGGCAGCGGGTACGCCGATGGGCAGCTCGGCTTGCCGGCCGGTCACGTCGACCTCGGTGAGACCCCCACCGACTGCGCGATCCGGGAAGTCCGAGAGGAACTCGGCATCACGCTCGATCCAGGCGAGATGAGCCCGGTCGGGGTGATGTTTCGCCGCTCCCTGGAGCCACGGGTGGACATCTTCTTCGCCACCCCCACCTGGTGCGGCGCACCAGAGATCCGTGAGCCGCACAAGTGCACCGAACTTCGCTGGGTAAACCCCGCCAACCTTCCTGACGACGCCCTGGACTTCGTCGGCCAAGCTATCACCAATGCCCGGCAGGGCCGCCACTTCCACGAGTACGGCTGGGAAACCACAGCCGCCGGCCGTTGACCCACGGCGAGCTGCGGCCCGGCGTCGGGCCTCGCCTCTTCGGGCGGCAGATCAGCGGTGACACAGCAACGGTTCAGCCGTACGGTAAAACGCGCTGCCGCTGCCTGGCTACGGTCAGCAACTGAAGATCGGTGAACGGAGGACATCGTGGCCAAGGACCCGGACGAGGGCAAGAAGGACTTGGATGGAGGCAAGCACGCCAAGGAGGACCCGTCACGAGCTGACGGGAAGGTCCCGGATGGGACGAAGATCGATCCACAAGAACCCCCACCCGGAAAGCGCGGCCGTTGACCACTGCGCACGCTGCGC
>JBDTAX010000209.1:0-9637 GCA_039924425.1 Pseudonocardiaceae bacterium | reverse complement strand
CACACTGCGGGCAATGCGGCTCCCCCGCGCGGGCGTAGAGCAGCCGCAGGTAGTCGTGCACCTCGGTGATGGTGCCGACGGTGGAGCGGGGGTTGCGGCTGGTGGACTTCTGGTCGATCGACACCGCGGGCGACAGGCCCTCAATGAAGTCGACGTCGGGCTTGTCCATCTGGCCGAGGAACTGGCGAGCGTAGGCCGACAACGACTCGACGTAGCGGCGCTGGCCCTCCGCGAAGATGGTGTCGAAGGCGAGGCTGGACTTGCCGGAGCCGGACAGCCCGGTGAACACGATGAGGCTGTCGCGAGGCAGGTCGAGATCGACGTTGCGCAGGTTGTGCTCCCGCGCGCCGCGCACGACAAGTCGATCAGCCACGTGGTTCCCTTCACTGGACGGCTCCGCCCATGCTATGCGTCGGGTCTGACAGAAGCGGGCTCGCGGTGGCGGCCCTGGCGGTGGCGGCGCTGGCGCATTACGGTCAGCGACTGTGGACATTCTCGAGGACTACGACGGCGCGGTGGAGCCCGGCGGGCCGGCGCAGCGACGCACGCTGGACGCCCTGACCGTCAGCAAGATCTCGGTCGGGCCGATGGACAACAACGCGTACCTGCTGGCCTGCCGGAGCACCGGCGAGGCGTTGCTGATCGACGCGGCCAACGAGTTCGAGCGGCTGATGGACCTGCTGGGCCATGGCCCGGACCGCCCCGATCTGCGGACGATCGTCACCACTCACAAGCACGCGGACCACTGGCAGGCCCTCGGCGCCCTCACCGGCGCCACCGGGGCGCGCACGGTCGCGCATCCGGTCGACGCTCCCGATCTGCCGGTGACTCCGGACCTCCTGGTGGGCCACGGGGACACCGTGACGGTGGGCCAGGTCGTACTGGAGGTGATCCACCTGCGTGGGCACACTCCCGGCTCGATCGCCCTGCTGCACCGAGACGCCGCCGGCACGCCACACCTGTTCACCGGTGATTCGCTGTTCCCCGGCGGCCCAGGGCGGACCACCAACCGGGCTGACTTCGACGGCCTGCTGGATGACCTCCAGACGCGGGTCTTCGACCAGCTGCCCGACGACACGTGGTTCTACCCCGGCCACGGGAAGGACTCCACGCTCAGCGCCGAGCGGCCACACCTGGAGGAGTGGCGCGCGCGCGGCTGGTGAACACCCGCGTCAATTGCTGCCTCTCCCGGAAGGCTTGGCGGGCCGCGTTTCCAGGGGAAGTTCGTGGATCGAGATGGGTGGCGCGCAGAATATGGTGAGCTCGCAAGCGACCTCTATCGACTCCTCGACCGTCTTCCCCAGGTGCAACGCGGTCCTGGCGTACTCCCAGCCGCTGCCCACGGCCCAAAAGTCGTGGTAGTTGACACTGAGGTCGTAGGTGACGGAGATGAGCCTGCCGTCGTAAGCGATCAGCCAACTGTTGTGCGGCTGGAAATCCTTTATCATTTTACCGCACCACTGGTTGAAATCGACAAAGAACTGAAGAATGTCGCGCTTCTCGCTGGTCTGCGGCTTGTGCGAAGCGAGATAGACAGCCATGTGGTTGTTGTGGCTGCCGTAGCCGGCTCCCCCGACAATCAAGTCCGGGAGCAGGATGAGCTTGCCATCCTGAAGTACTTCCTTCGCCTGCCAGCCCCAGGTCCGCTGCCCGTCGCTCCCGATGACGATTTTATCCTCTTCGACCTTGCCCGCGATGACAGTCACGATTCACCACTCCAGTCTGCGAGTACGAAGCCGGCGGGTTCATACGCTGGCGCTCATGCTGCCAGCTCCCGGTCGCTGGCCGCGTCGGGTGGGGTCGGACCAGCGGAGGAGACGTCGCACTGCCAGCGCCAGGTGCCGCAGTGCACCCGCACGGAGCCGGTCGACGTCTCGGCGACGACAGTCGGCTGCCCGCAGGCCGGGCAGGTTACGGCGACGGGGTTCAGGAATCACATCAGGCCACCTCCCCCCACTCGCTCAGGGTCCGGCAGGCGATGGAGCGTTCGAGCCGTCACCTGCGCGGCATTCACTCTGAAGAGGCCTCGCACCTGCTCCGTGATACATCGGTGGGTATCCAGACGGCCTACCAACGCTGGAGAGCAACCAAGTTCGGCTTGTATTCGCCCGTTGCCGGGGCACTGACGTCGTAACCCAACTCCCTCAACACACGGATCGCCTCGTCTGGAGCGTCCCGTACGAGGGCCGCGATTTGCCTCCGTCGCCAGCGTTCTCTGCCCTCAGCCAGGATGGCAAGTGTACCCGGAAGGACATCGATCCGGAATTCGTGGATGACGAAGTGCAGGAAGTCCTCAAGGCATGGGCGCATCCGGGCCCCGCCGACCGGGAAATGCAGGGCGGACAGGACGCCGGGGTGCTCGGGGTTTGTGCGGCCGAGTAGACGCGAGACAGTGCCCCGCTCACCGTGGATGTTCCAGTGCGCCGCAGGAACGGTGTGGGCGTCCCGAACGAAGTCCAGACGGGCGATCGGCAGCCTGTCGGTGAACCCAAGTAGCTCGAAGGTCGACTTATGCACCGCGAGGTAGGTCTGCGCTGTGTCAGAAGTACATTGGAAGGTGGCTCGCAGGTAACCGACGCGTACCCCGTCCTTGGTGAGAGCAATCTTGGCATGCTCAGCGGCAACCCGGACCGAGTAGCGGCGATCCTTGAAGGGGACCTGTACCTTACGATCCTCCGGTGGCACGTCGTCGGGACGCGGGAGCACCAAGTCTAGAAGGTCTTGCACCTCCTGCGCGAAGTCCTGCACGGCCTTCTGGACGTCAATGCTCACGCATCGTCTCCCAAGAGGAAGTCGATCTCCTCCAGCTCAGTCAGGGTGTCCCGCTCCTCCGGTGTCAGTACGTGATCGACAGCTCGCTGGCGGAGCTCGTGCTCAGGGATGTCGAGCCTCGCTAGAGCAAGCCGCCTGCGCTCTGCCAGTTGCTCCCGGGTGACTTCAAAGAGTTCCGCGGTCATGTCCTGCCTCCGTGTCCCCGTCCGATGTAAGACATCTCAGCAGTTACCCCTGTCATTCTTCGGCCTACTTGTCGCCTTCCTTGACAACGTCACCCGTTCAGCCGATAGTCCCGCGTCGACGTTACGCTGATGGCAACGGGCCTCCTCCGTAGCCACGTGCCGCCTCGGCGCTCCTCACCGGCCCGGCGGGCGGGTGAGGAGCGCCGCGCAGGTCAGCGTCGGCCACTGCTCGCCTGCCCGGCCATCACAGCAGTTTGCGCAGGTGAGCAGCGTTTTCGAGGTCTCGGCGGAACGTGTCGAGCGACTGGAGCGTGTACATCCCATCGATCTGCTGAGACTCCCAAAGCTGGTAGATGCGCCGTAGATCATTGATGCGGCTTTTCCAGCCAATACCGTCTATCACGACCATGATGAACTGCCTGGGCAGGCGGACATCCGCCATCTCTTCGACCTCACGCACGGCATCGGTGAGCTTCGAGCCGGTCGAGTCGAATCCCTTGGCTGCGACAGCGATCGCGGCTTGCTCGCCCGATAGCACCACCAGGTCGCACGGCGCCGTGCGACCGTTGCGGCCCATGAACCGGGTCCGAGTCGCGGTCTCCAGACCGAGAGCCTGCGCGATCCTCTCGATCTCGTCCTCGAGGCTGCGGCCGGCCAGACCCGCCCGGTTCGCGCTCTGCCGGGTGCTGCCCCGCGCCACCAGGACGTCGCCAAAGTCGAACACCATGCTGCGCTGCTTCTCGACCAAGCGAACTAGACCGAACTCCTCGTCGAGCATCTGCACCAGGACGTCACTCTGCTCGCGGGCCAGCTTGCGCCAGCTCGACGTGTCGAACCGGTCCTTCAGGGAGTTCTTCAGCTTCTCCCGCGACAGTCCGACCGCGAGACCCAGCACCGGCACGTCGCCCGGCCGGGCAAGCGCCCACGCCGCAAGCGACGCGCGGGTGACTTCGGCGAGGTCAGCTAGGCTCGCCGCTGCCGCACGGATCTGCTCCGTCTCAGGCGTCGCCAGAGTCGGGTCAACGTATGGGGTCAGCCGCCCCAACGACGCGACGTACTCGGTGAACGACGGGATCGACACGGTCATCGGCCGATGAACAGGTACTCGGAGACCTCGCGCCGCGCTGCCGTGGCGTGCGTCCCGAATGAGTACCGGTGGTCCATGCACCGCACCTCGACCGAATCCTTGACCTCGCGCAGCACCGCCGCAATGGTTCCGGAATCCGGCACCGCATTGGACGAGTAAGACAAGACAATCGTGCTGTCCCTGAATTGTGTGAATGTCTCGCGGAGCGCCTGAGTCACGGTGCGTTTATAGGAGAATGGCGTGTACTTCTTCACGAGCTTCTTGGTCTTGGTGCCCTCCATGATTTCCTGGCCACGCCAGTAGACCGAGAGGCCCTCCAGGAAGTGGTAGCGCTTCACGTAGCAGTTGTCGTCCTTCGGCGGCGCGTAGGGCGGATCGAGGTAAACCAGGTCGTGCCCGCCGCCGAGCGCCGAAACCTCCCCGCACAGCGCCCGCGAGGGCTGTCCGCTGTCGAACACCACGGCGTTGTACTCGGCAACGCACTCGCGAAAGTGTTGCCGCAACGGCAGCCGCAGGTCACGGCGACCGTCGTCGTAGCGGCGATCAGTTACGGTGAACACACCCCGGGGTTGCTTGCGCGCGGCGCTGAGCACTAGCGCGGAGATCGCGAGCGCCCGCCGCGCGCCGGTCAGCGTGTCGATGTGCGACCAGGCCGAGTCCAGAAACACCCGGTCGTCGCGGTCGAAGTAGAGCCCGTCGAACGTGGACTGGATGAAATCGCGGTCGTCCGCGGGCGGCCCGCAGATCAGGTCAACGTCCTCGTCGGTCAGCCGCTCGGACTGATTCTCGACGGTGGCCGCCGCGATGATCGACGGGAAATTGAGGAAGTCGTTGGTTGTGACCTGGTACCCGAGCGCCTTCAACGTGTATGCCACGACCCCGCTGCCAGAGAAGGCGTCGAGCGCCCTCGAACCACCGATCTCGGCGAACACCCCAGCGAGCTGGGGCACAAGCTTGTACTTCGACCCCATGTACCGCAGCCGCGGGAACGCTGCGGCGCTCACGACGGCACGCTGAACCCGCGCCCCAGCCGACGTGGCGGTGATGGTGACAGTCACCGCCACACCTTCTCCTACCCGGACTGGTAACAGTGGGATGCCAAGTCAGTCACGGCGAGCCACACCACGTCCCGCTCGGCGAAGGTGATCCAGTTCCGCCCTAACGAGTGATTCGCCTAGGCGTCGGCGCGTTCTGTGGGCTGGAGGGTGGCTGTGACCCTGTCGAGGTCCGCTTCCCATCCCAGCGTGGCGGCGCCCGCGTGATGAGCGGCGGAGCGGATGGCCACCAGCCCTGTCCGCAGCGCGCTGGCCTCATCCTCGCCTTCGACCACGGCGCACACAACCGTCCAGCCACGGCGCAGATCCGCGCCGATGTCGGGATCGATCAGGTTCGGCTCCACACCCAGAGCGTCCATCATCGCGTCGGTGTGCCCGTCCACAGCGTCCACCGGGGTGACCAGGTAGCGAACTTCGAGGTAGTAGCGAGTCATCGTGGCTCCTGCTCCCAACACGTCTCCCGACTCAACCACCCGACCAGGTGCCGCCGATAGCCAGGATCCAACGACGTGAGATGGATCGTCTTCTTGTGATCACCGCACGGGCAGTACTCCTTGAAGCACTTTCGACCTTCTCGATCCTCCAGCCCAAAGACTCCAGTGAACGCAGCAACGCCTCAAGATCCTTATCGGAACACCGCAACGCGCGCAACGATACGCACAACCCGCTCCGTGGCCGGTGTGGTGGTGACAGTCACCACCACACCGGGTCCTAGCTGGACTGGTCACAGTGGGATGTCAGCCGGTCAGTGGGATTTCAGCCGGTCACGGCAAGCCGTTACGGTGCTGCCTCAACCGTCCTTTCGGATCCCCTTGGGCGCAACGGCAGTGGTACCCGTGCCGCCGCCGTTGTCGTTCCCGCTGTCTTGGCTGCCCGCCGACGGTGCCTTGGCTACGACAAGGTCCACCGTGCTGCCGGGCTGGACCTCGGTACCCGCCGCCGGGTCGCTTCGCAAAACAGAGTTGGGGCTCTTGCTTGACTCTTCTTCCGTTACGGAACCAACCTTGAGACCGTTCGCGACCAGCATCCATTCCGCCGCGCTCCGGCCAAGCCCGACCACGTTGGGAATCCGTTTCGTCGAGACTGAAGCCTTGGCTAGGACGAGATCCACAGCGCGACCGGGCAACACCGCCGTGTCCGCGCTCGGGGAAGTCCGCAGGACCGTGTGCGCCCGCTGCTCAGACACTTCTTCGGTCACCGTCCCGACTCGCAGCCCCTGCTCGGACAGCACCCGCTCCGCCCTGACCCGATCGAAACCGACCACGTCGGCAACCAGGACCTGGTGAGACTCAGCAAAGACCAGATCGACGACACTACCGGCCCCGACCGAGGTACCCGGCCTCGGATCGGTTCGCAGGACAGTCCCGGCAGGAAGATCGGATGCTGCGACCGTAATCGACCCAATCCTGAGTCCGTGTTCATCCAACACACGCTCCGCGCTCGGTCGGTCAAGGCCGACCAGGTAGGGAACCCGCTGGAGGACCGGAGCCGGAGACGCCGCCACCGGTGGCGGCACCACGACCACGACCGGAGGAGGCACCAGTACCAGCGGAGGCACCAACACCGCCGGAGGGTGCGTCACCACTGCGGGAGGTTGCGCCACCGCCGCCGGAGGCTGCACGACCTGAGGCGGCACCACAGCCGGAGACTGCTCCGTGGCCGGAGCGGGCATAGGCGGCGGTCCGGAGACCGCGAGAACGAGGCTCACGCCCCTGACTTGATCGAGCATTGCTCCGGCCGCTGGATCCGTCCGCAGCACCGTTCCTGCCGGTTGATCAGATATCTGCGTAGAGGCCGACCGCAAGGCCAGCCCGCTCCGCGTGAGCTGGGCTTCCGCTGCGGCGCGGGACATGCCGATCAGGTTTGGTACCGCCACCTGCGGCTGAGGGCGGAAGTCCCACCACACAAGCACAGCGAGAAGCGCCACAATGAGAGCGCTGCCAGCCAGCATCAGCCCACCGGAGAGCGGCCGCCCGGCCCTGGTGTGCCCGAGGCGCACCCTCGACTGGCGCCACTTCGACAGCCGTTCACCAGTCACCCGTTCGTCGGGTGCCAGTACGTCGAGCGAGTTTTGCTCATTCATCGCTGTCTCCGTCATCCGCTATGATCGCTACCGGAGCGACCGCAGACCTGCCCCTTAGGTCCGCATTGATATGTCGTCAGCGATTGACGATTCGATACATGGTCGCCGCTGCCAAGAGCAGCAGGGAGCCGAGCCAGTAGCGTTGGAATGCCCGATATGCGCTGGTTATGCACCTCGGGCGTCGGCGACGACGCGCTCGTCGTGCAATTGGCCGATCTCCGCGCTGGACAGACCCAGCACACCGGCGAGGATCTCGTCGGTGTGCTGGCCGAGCTGGGGCGCTGGCGCGGGAGGTAAACGATCCACAGCGGAGAAGTCGAGCGGCGAGCCGGGCATGAGGTAGCGGCCGATGCCGGGCTGGTCGATCTCGGCGAACATCGGGTTGGCGGATGAGCAGCGCGGATCGGTGCGGACCAGCTCCGTGAAGGTCTGGTACGGGCCCCAGCACACGTCGTGCGCGTCGAAGACCTCGCGAACCTGCGACAGCGTGCGACTGGCGACCCACGGCTCGAGCAGCGCGCCGATCACGTGGCGCGCGGCGAACCGGTCGCCCTCCTTGCTCAGGTCGACCCCGAGCAGCTGCTCGACCTGGGCGCAGGCCTCCCCGATCCCGGTCGCGCTCACCAGCCCGCGCCACTGCCGCGGCGTCAGCCCGACCACCATGACCCGCTTGCCGTCCACGGTGGCGAAGTCGCGCCCGAACGCGCCGTACAGGTCGTTGCCGTGCTTCGGCCGCTCACTGTGGTTGATCTGCACCTCGGCGATGTTCCCGAGGTGCCCGGCCATGGCGAAGGCCACGTCGGACAGCGCGAGCCGGACGAACTGGCCGGTGCCCTCAATCCGCCGCCTGCGCTCGGCGGCCAGCAGCCCGGTCGCGGCCAGCGTGCCGGTGATCGCGTCCCAGGCCGGCAGCAGGTGGTTGACCGGCGTGGACAGGGCACTGGGGCCGGTGTTCCAGGGGAAGCCGGCGGCGGGGTTGACCGTGTAGTCGACCGCGGACGAGCCATCCGGGTTGCCGACGATGTTGACCATGATCAGGTCGGGACGGCGCGCGGAGAGCGTGCTGAAGTCCAGCCAACCCACGGCCGGGAAGTTCGTCAGGAACAGCCCCGCGTCAGCGCCGGGCGCGGTGATCAGGTCGGTGAGCAGCTCCTTGCCGCGCGGCGAGCGCATATCAACCGCGATCGAGCGCTTGCCCTTGTTCAGGCCCGCCCAGAACAGGCTCTTGCCCTCAGTGGTGACCGGCCAGCGGTGAGCGTCCAGGCCGCCGCCGATCGGGTCGAACCTGATCACGTCCGCGCCGAGCTGGGCCAGCGTCATCCCGCCGAGCGGAGCCGCCACGAAGGCCGAACCCTCCACCACCCGCATCCCCGTGAGGATCCCGGTCATCTCCCCCCTCCCCTACCGGGCGAGCGCAACGAACCGCCAGTCCAGCACCGGTTTCTGCGCCGCGGCCGGATCACCAGCATCGGCCGCCGGGCAACTGTGCACCACCGCTCGCAGATCAAGAAGCTGGTAACCGTCACGCTGGTGCACGGCTTCGACCCGCAGCTCGGTGCGTAGCACGTCGCCCTCGAACACCGGGCCGGTGTGCTCACAGCTGCGCCACGCCACGATCGTCACCAGGTCGGGCAACGCCCGGGTGGCGTGCGCGCCGGCGATCGAGATGGTGTGCCCGCCGTAGACCAGCCGGCGCCCGTACGCCGACGCGCCCGGGTCGGTGTGCGTGGCCGCGAGGTTCAGGGTGGCCCGGGCCAGCTCGGGGGCACCGGTCACGGTGTCGCGCGCCTCAATGTCGTAGACCGTGCCGGGTTCGGTGACGGTGGGCCGGAACGCGTCGAGCCGCCAGCCCCACGGCAGGTCCGCGGCGGGCTCAGCATCAGCGGGGATGTCCTCGAAGTTGTCGGCGTGCCCGGTGTTCGCCTCCGAGTCACGCAGCGGGAGCATCGGGCAGCGCCAGAAGTCGAGCACCGGCTCCGCGCGCTGGTTGTCCACCCGCACCCGCAGCACGGCGAGGCCGGTCGCCGGGCGCCCCGGTTTCGGGCGGTTCTGCCGCAGCGCGACGACCTCCGTGCGGGTGCGCAGGGTGTCCCCGAGGTGCACCGGGCGCAACAGCCGCAGCCCCCGGTAGAACAAGTTGCCCCGTACCCGCTGCGACGGCGCCGTGGTCTGCCCGATCGCGACATGGCAGACCAGCGTGGGATGGGCCACCGGCTCGGCTCGGCCGGTGACCGCCGAGGACAGCTCGTGATCGAGCGGCAACCGCAGTCGATCACCGGACAGTGCCTGGTGCAGCGCGGCGTGGCCCGAGGTCAGCGTCAAACCCGGGGCGTCGGCGAAGACCTGCCCGTGCGACAGATCCTCGAAGTACGGCCCACCGACCAGCACCCGGTTGTCCGCCATCGTGACTCGACGGTACCCCCCTCGCTCAGCCGAGCCACTCCTCGAGAGCCTC
>JBDTAX010000208.1:0-23454 GCA_039924425.1 Pseudonocardiaceae bacterium | reverse complement strand
GGGCATCGAAGTCGTGGAGTGCTCCCCGCCCTACGACAACGCCGAGATCACCGCGCTCATCGCGACCCGAGTCATCTGCGACACCCTCGGCTGCCTGGTGCGCGCCGGTCATCTACCACGGAAGGCGACCCAATGAGTACTCAAGTCCTGACCACGAGCCCAACCGGTGGTCCCGACGCGGACGATCTGCGCGATATCGGCTACCGGCAGGAGCTGCACCGCCGGTTGGGCGCTTTCTCCTCCTTCGCTGCGGGGTTTTCTTTCGTCTCGATCCTCACCACGGTGTTCCAGCTCTTCGCGTTGGGCTATTCCTTCGGCGGCCCGGCCTTCTTCTGGACCTGGCCGCTGGTGTTCGCCGGCCAGCTGTGCGTGGCGCTGGTGTTCGCCGAGCTGGCGGCGAGCTGGCCGCTGGCCGGATGCATCTACCAGTGGTCGCGCCGGCTGGCCGGTGAGACCGTCGGCTGGTTCGCCGGCTGGGCGATGCTGGTCGGCTACATCGTGAGCGTGGCGGCCATCGGCATCGCGCTGCAGGCGGTGCTGCCGGCGGTGTGGTCGGGGTTCCAGATCATCGGCACCGACCCGTCGATCACCTCGGCGTCCGGGGCCGCGAACGGGATCCTGCTGGGTTCGGTGCTCATCGCGCTGGCGACCGTGATCAGTGCGGTGGGGGTGCGGTTCATGGCGTTGATCAACGGGATCGGGGTGACGTGCGAGCTCGTGGGTGTGGTACTGCTGCTGGTGTTGCTCTTCGGCCACGCCGAACGGGGTCCCCGGGTGGTCACCAAGACGCTCAACGTGTCCGGTAACAGCCCTTACCTGTACGCGTTTCTCGCCTCGACGCTGATGGCGGCTTATGTCATGTACGGCTTCGACAGTGCCGCGGAGCTGTCCGAGGAGACCAGCCAGCCGCGGCGGGTGGTGCCCTCAGCGATCCTGCGTGCGCTGCTGGTGTCGTTCGTCGGTGGTGGTTTCATGATCGTGGCGGCGCTGATGGCCGCGCCGTCGCTGACCGACGGGCAGCTGTCCGCGGGCGGCATCGCCTACGTCATCACCAGCCGGTTGGACTCCACGCTCGGTCGGGCGCTGCTCACGGTGGTCGCGATCTCGATCGTGTCCGCCTGCCTGGCGATTCAGAACTCGGCGTCGCGGGTGATGTTCAGCATGGCGCGGGACGGCCGGTTGCCCGGCGCCCGGCTGCTGGCCCGGGTCAGTCCACAGACCGGGACGCCGATTCTCACCGGTATCGCGGTAGGCGTGCTCGCCATCGGAGTGTTGTTGATCAACCTGGGCAACCCGGCGGCGTTCGCCGGGGTCACCAGCACGTCGGTGGTGATCGTGTACCTGGCATATCTGCTGGTCACCGTGCCAGCTCTCCGTGCCCGGCTGGGCCGGCGCCTGCCGCCGAAGCAACCGGGCGGCTTCTCGCTGGGCCGCTGGGGACTGCCAGTGAATCTGTTCGCTGTCGCCTATGGCGTGGCGATGATGGTAAACATCGCCTGGCCGCGGCAGGCGGTGTACGACCCGGGCGGCGGCAGTTGGGTACTGCGATACCTCGCGCTGCTGTTCGTGGCCGCGCTGCTGGTGGTCGGCGCGGTGGTGCACCGGCTGCTGCGCCGCGGGTCCGAGGTAGAGGTAGAGACTGTCGTCGGGGCCCCGGCAAGGGCTCCAGCCGAGATGTGATCCAGGGTGGCACGATGGTGCCATGCTGCGTTGGATCACCGCCGGGGAGTCGCACGGGCCTGCTCTGGTCGCTGTGCTGGAGGGCATGGTCGCCGGGGTTGAGGTGAGCTCCAAGGACATCCAGGCCGAGCTGGCCCGCCGCCGGCTCGGCTATGGGCGTGGGGCGCGGATGAAGTTCGAGGCCGACGAGGTGGAGCTGCTCGGGGGGGTTCGGCACGGCCGGACCCTGGGCGGCCCGGTGGCGATCCGGATCGGCAACACCGAGTGGCCCAAGTGGGAAACCGTGATGGCGGCCGACCCGGTGGACCCGGACGTGCTCGCCGGGCAGTCCCGCAACGCGCCGCTGACCCGGCCCCGTCCCGGGCACGCCGACCTGGCCGGGATGACGAAATACGGCTTCGACGACGCCCGGCCGGTGCTGGAGCGGGCCAGCGCCCGGGAAACCGCGTCCCGGGTCGCCCTGGGCACCGTGGCCAAGGCGTTCCTGCGCCAAGCACTGGGTGTCGAGGTGCTCTCCCACGTGGTGTCGCTGGGACGGGTGGACGCTCCCGAGGGCGTGGCACCCGGACCCGGTGACCTGGAGCGGGTCGACGCCAGCCCGGTGCGCGCATTCTCCGAGGAGGCCTCCGCCGCGATGATCACCGAGGTGGACGCGGCGAAGCGCGAGGGTGACACGCTGGGAGGTGTGGTCGAGGTCGTGGTGTACGGGCTGCCGGTGGGTCTGGGCTCGTTCGTGCACGCCGACCGGCGGCTGGACGCTCGGCTGGCCGGCGCGCTGATGGGGATCCAGGCCATGAAGGGCGTCGAGGTGGGCGACGGTTTCGCCACCGCGCGGCGCCGGGGCAGCGCGGCGCACGATGAGATGGAGCCCGGGCCCGACGGTGTGGCGCGGCGCACCAACCGGGCCGGCGGCCTGGAAGGTGGCATGACCAACGGCGAGGTGCTGCGGGTCCGGGTGGCGATGAAGCCGATCTCCACGGTGCCCCGCGCGCTGGCCACGGTGGACGTCGCGACCGGCGAGGCGGCCGTCGCGATCAACCAGCGCTCCGACGTGTGCGCGGTACCCGCCGCAGGCGTGGTGGCCGAGGCGATGGTCGCGCTCGTGCTCGCCGACGCCGCGCTGGAGAAGTTCGGCGGCGACGCGCTGCCCGAGACCACCCGCAACGCCCGCGCCTACCAGGACGGCGCTCGCCACCCCTGACAGTGGACGGCGTTGGCGCTCGAGCCCGGATGCATCGGTCCCTGCATGACGATGTGGAGCTGCGCTTCGTCAACGTCGCCGAGTGGGACAGCGGTAAGTCCCTGGATGCCGCGAGGGCCAACCCTGAGTTCCGGGCCACGCTGGGGCGGTTGTTTGCAGACCCGGCCCTGCACGTCAGCGCTAGTCCGGTCGAATACCAGGTCGTTATCGATGTTGGTCCAGGGGACCCTCTCACCACCATTTAGGCGCGGTGGGCTTGCAGGGCCCACATGGGGATCTGGATGCGTGTGTTGTCCTCGGTGCGGTCGTAGTACTGGTCGGCTAACTGATCGCCCACCACGGCGGCGTCGACGAGGTAAATGGTCTGCCGCAGATCGGTGATGGTCCATCCCGCGCCGTTCAGGGTGGTGCGCAGGTTGTGTTCCGAGACGCGCAGCGGGGCGGGCGGTCCCCCCGGGGTGGTATCGGGGAAGCAGAACAGGTACAGCAGTGCGCCGGGGCGGGTGGCGCGGTACAGCGCCGCAGCGTAGCGCCGGCGCTGCTCCTGGTCCAGGCAGTGGTACAGCGCGCTGTCCAACACGGTGTCGAACCGACCCTCATACCCGCGTAGGCTGGTGGCGTCCGCGACGGCGAACTCGACGTCCACACCCAAGCCGGCCCGGTCCCGGGCCCGCTTGATGGCGGTGGGGGCGGCGTCGATGCCGGTCACCCGGTAGCCACGGTTGGCGAGGAAGAGGGCGTTGTATCCCAGGCCGCAGCCCACGTCGAGCACGTCGCCCACGATGCGTCCCTGGCGTTCGAGTTCCACCACCGGCGGCTGCGCCTGTCCGATGTCCCAGGGGACGCGGGGGAAATGCACACCTTCCATGAGCGGTTCACCCCGGTACGCGGCGTCGAAATCGGCCGTGCGGAGGTCGAACTGCTCACCGGAACCGGTGCTGGTCATGTGGGTCTCCTCAGGTTGGACACACGAGGTTTTGACAGTGGATCTATCGGAGCGCGCGAACAGATATAGAGTACGAGTCGTTCCTATAGCAAGGTGGCGGTATGACTCGCTCAGCGACGCCGCCGGTGGTGAGCCCCAACGAGGCAGCCGCCCGGTCGAGCGGGGCCGGGCCCGGTTCCGCCCGACGGTGGTTCTATGGTCACTTCCCGGGGACGAATGGAGGAGTCATGCCGGACGATCAGCCGAGCACTGACCCGAGGGGCGACCGGGTTGGACACCCGGTGAGCGGCCCGATCCTTATCCTGATCGGCCCGCCGGGATCGGGGAAGAGCACCGTGGGGCGGCTGGTGGCGGGCGAGCTGGGGGTCTCGTTTCGAGACTTCGATGATGACGTGGAGAAGGAGTGCGGTCTGCCGGCCGGCGAGGTGGTCGTCGAGCTGGGTCGGGAGGCGTTCAGTGATGTGGAGTGCCGGCTTATCGGTACCGTTCTCGCGGAGCATGCGGGTGTGCTCGCGCTGGGCGGCGGCACGCCGCTGAACCCGGCCATTCAGGAACAACTGAAACCTTTCCACAGTGTGTTTCTCGATGTGGAGCTCACTGAGCTGCTCCGCCGGGAGGGGCTGGTCACCCTGCATCCGTGGCTGCTCCCCAACCCCCGGGCGCATCTGCGGCACCTCCTCGAGCAGCGGCGACCGATCTATGCGGCGGTGTCCAGCGTCGTCGTGTTGACCACTGGTCGGTCCGCGCCGGACGTGGCGGCAGAAGTGCTGTTGACTCTGCGCCAGTGACGTCGCGGTGCCACTGGGCGGATCGTGGCATGCTGCCCCCGTGGATGCGGACGCGAGTGAAGCTGAGATGAGCGAGACCGGTGAGCTGGGCACCGCCGGTGACACCCCCGCCGGTGACACCACGCCGAAGCGGATCCGGGTGGCCACGGCGCAGCCCTACGACGTCATCGTCGGGCGTTATCTGCGGGCGGAGCTGCTGGATGCGGTGGGCAGCGGCGCGGTGGTGATCGTGCACCAGCCGACTTTGGCCGAGCCCGCGGAGGCGTTGCGCTCCGTGCTGGAATACTTCGGTTTGCGGGCTTTCCGCATTGAGGTGCCCGACGCCGAGGACGGTAAGACGCTGGCGGTGGCGGGATTCTGCTGGGACGCGCTGGGGCGGGCGGGCCTGGATCGCACCGGCACCGTGGTCGGCTTCGGCGGTGGGGCGGTGACCGATCTCGCCGGGTTCGTCGCCGCCAACTGGCTGCGCGGGGTCCGGGTGGTGCAGGTGCCCACCACGTTGCTGGCGATGGTGGACGCCGCGGTGGGCGGCAAGGCCGGGATCAACACTGACGCGGGCAAGAACCTGGTCGGCGCGTTCCACGAACCCGGCACGGTGCTGGTGGACCTGGCGACTCTCCCGACGCTGCCCCGTGCCGAGCTCGTCGCCGGGATGGCTGAAGTGATCAAGGCCGGGTTCATCGCCGATCCGATGATTCTGGAGCGGATCGAGGCCGACCCGGCCGCCGCTCTGGATCCCGCCGGGCCAGTACTGGAAGAGTTGATCATCCGCTCGATCAAGGTCAAAGCCGACGTGGTGGCCGCTGACTTGCGGGAATCCCACCTGCGGGAGGTGCTCAACTACGGGCACACACTGGGCCATGCCCTGGAGCGCCGGGAGGGCTACCGGTGGCGGCACGGCGCCGCGGTGAGCGTCGGCATGGTCTTCGCGGCCGAGTTGGCTCGGCTCGCCGGGCGCCTGGACGACGCCACCGCCCAGCGCCACCGCGCGGTGCTGCGCTTGATCGGCCTGCCCACCAGCTATGACGCCGACGCGCTGCCCGAGCTGCTGGAGGGCATGCGCAACGACAAGAAGACCCGCTCGGGGGTGTTGCGTTTCGTGGTGCTCGATGGCCTGGCGAAGCCCGGGAGGCTGGAGGACCCGGCTCCGGAGCTGCTCGCCGGGGCGTACGCCGCGGTGGCCGGCGGGGTGGAGACCCAACAGTGAAGGTGCTGGTGCTCAACGGGCCGAACCTCGGCCGGCTCGGGACTCGCGAGCCCGACGTCTACGGCGCGAGCACCCACGGTGACCTGGTGGCGCTGTGCCAGCGAGTCGGCGCTGAGCTGGGGCTGGAGGTGGACGTGCGCCAGACCGACCACGAGGGCGTCATGCTGGGCTGGCTGCACGAGGCCGCCGACACCGTGACCCCGGTGGTGCTCAACGCCGGGGCGTGGACGCATTACTCGATCGCGGTCCGGGACGCCGCCGCGCAGCTGTCGGCGCCGCTGGTGGAGGTGCACATCAGCAATGTGCACGCCCGTGAGCCGTTCCGCCAGCACAGCCACCTCTCGGCTATCGCCTCCGGAGTCATCGTCGGGCTGGGGGTCGAGGGGTACCCGCTCGCGCTGCGCTGGATCGCCGGCCGCGCGGGCACCTGAGTACCGTTTCACGCATGTCCTACTCCGCACGCCGCACGGCGCTCCGCGAGCGGCTGCGCGCGCTGGAGCTCGACGCGCTGCTGGTCACCGAGGTGCTCAACGTCCGGTACCTCACTGGTTTCACAGGTTCCAACGCCGCCCTGCTGGTGCATGCCGAGGGTGATGAGCGCAGCGTGTTCGCCACCGACGGCCGTTACCGCACGCAGGCGAGCCAACAGGTGCCCGACCTGCGCCAGGTGATCGAAAGATCCATCCGCTCGCGGCTGGCCAAAGACGCCATCGCAGACGGGATCGGCCGGCTGGGTTTCGAGAGCCATGTGATGACGGTGGACGGGTACGCCGCGCTGGCGGAGGTCACTGGCAAGGAGCTGCTGGTCGCCACCTCGCGGCCGGCGGAGGCACTGCGGATGATCAAGGACGCGACCGAGGTCGCCGCGTTGCGCACGGCCTGCGCGGCCGCCGACAGCGCCCTGGCCGGGCTGCTCGCCGAGGGTGGGGTGCGAGCGGGCCGCACCGAACGCGAGGTGGCACGCGAGCTGGAGGCCCGGATGGTGGCGGCGGGCGCGGCCGGCCCGTCCTTCGAGTCCATCGTGGCGACCGGCGCGAACTCCGCGGTGCCCCATCACCGCCCGACCGACGCGCCGCTGCGCGTCGGTGATTTCCTGAAGCTGGACTTCGGTGCGCTGGTCGAGGGCTACCACTCCGACATGACCCGCACCGTGGTGCTCGGAGCGGCCGCGGACTGGCAGCGGGAGCTCTACGACCTGGTCGCCGCGGCGCAAGCGGCGGGGCGGGATGCGCTGCGTGCCGGGGCCGAGGTCCGCGAGGTGGACGCGGCCGCCCGGGACGTCATCACCCGCGCCGGGCATGGCGAGGATTTCGTGCACAGCCTCGGGCATGGCGTTGGTTTGCAGATCCACGAGGCTCCGGCGTTGTCGCAGTTCGGGGCCGGTACACTCGCGGTGGGCATGGCGGTCACCGTCGAGCCGGGGGTCTACCTTGCTGGTCGGGGTGGCGTTCGCATTGAGGACACGCTCGTCGTGTCCGAAGGCGAGCCGGAACTCCTCACCCTGACCACGAAGGATCTCATCGTCGTCCCCTGCTGAGCGCACACCACTAACCGAGAATGAAGGGCTGACGTGGCCTCCACCAACGAGCTGCAGAATGGGCTCGTGCTGAACCTCGACGGCCAGCTGTGGTCGGTCGTGAAGTTTCAGCACGTCAAACCGGGTAAAGGTGGCGCTTTTGTGCGGACCACCCTGAAGAACGTGCTGTCCGGCAAGGTCGTTGACAAGACGTTCAACGCTGGCACCAAGGTCGACACCGCGACCGTCGACCGGCGCGACATGACCTTTTTGTACGCCGACGGCGCCGACTTCGTGTTCATGGACGGCGACACCTTCGACCAGATCACCGTTCCCGGTGCGGTCGTCGGAGATGCGGCGAAGTACCTGCTGGACAATCAGACCGTGCTGGTCGCCCTGCACGGGGGCACCCCGCTCTACATCGAGTTGCCGACCTCGGTGGAGTTGGTGATCTCGCACACCGACCCGGGCCTGCAGGGAGACCGGTCCACCGGTGGCACCAAGCCCGCCACGGTGGAGACCGGCGCCGAGATCCAGGTGCCGCTGTTCGTCAGTACCGGCGAGAAGGTCAAGGTCGACACCCGGGACGGGCGTTACCTCGGCCGCGTCAGTAGCTGAGGTGGGCGCCCGGAGCAAGGCCCGCAAACGCGCCGTCGACATCCTCTTCGAATCCGACTTGCGCGGACTGGACCCGTTGGTGCTTCTCGCCGAGCGAGTCGGGGCCCCGGAGCTGCCCCCGGTCAGTGACTACACGGTCTCGTTGGTGCACGGCGTGGTCGAGCACGCCGAGGACATCAACCGGTTGCTCACCGAACAAGCTCATGGCTGGGCGCTAGCCAGAATGCCCGCCGTCGATCGGGCGGTGTTGCGACTGGGCACGTTTGAACTGCTGTTCTCCGTTGAGGTGGACGATGCGGTGGCCATCGACGAGGCCATCGAGCTGGCCAAGTTGCTGTCCACCGACGATTCGCCGCGCTTCGTCAATGGCGTGCTCGGCGCGCTGGCCGCGCTGCCGCGCGGCACGTGAGCGGCGAACAACCACCAATCAGGCCTCTTCTTTCTCCTTCGCGGGGCGAGCCTCTGGGGGCAGTACGCCCCAGCCGATCAGCTGCTCGGTGAGATCACCCGGCGACATGTCGTAGATGATCGCCAATGAGCGCAGATCCTCGGTACGGATCGACAGCACCTTGCCGTTGTAGTCACCGCGCTGGCTCTGGATCGTCGCGGCGTAGCGGGCCAGCGGACCCACCTTGTCCACCGGCAGCTGCTGCAGGCGCTCCAGATTAATGACGATCTTGGTGGCTGGCTCGCTGCCGGAAGGTACCCGGCCTTCCGGCAGGAGTTCGGGTACCGGGACCCCGTAAAAGTCCGCAAGCTCAGCGAGTTTCTGCACCGTGACCGCCCGGTCGCCGCGCTCGTAGGAGCCGACTACCACCGCTTTCCAGCGACCCGCCGACTTCTGCTCGACACCGTGCAGCGACAGACCCTGCTGCTGACGGATGCCCCGCAGTTTGGACCCCAGTGCCTTGGCATAGTCGCCCATCTGGTCCCTTCTCCTTCTTCCGACCCCGACCAGTCAACGCCGTCCCACGCCCTGGAGTGCCGTGGAGCGTCCCGCAAAAATTGCGGATGATACGGAGAGTAATGCTGCGCTGGGTAACCTCCCAGGTCAAGCCATGGCGGGCCGAACAGCGCACAGAGTCACGTACATCACCCGAACGGAGTATCGAGGGAGCGTCGGCGCCTCTCATTCGAGCTGCCTGGTAGCGTCCGGTTCGGGTCCCAGTGCTAGCTGGAGGATCTGACATCCTTTAAGACCCGTCCGGTGAGGCGGGGAAGGAGGTCCACCGTGTCGCCCCCCTCCGGGACGGGCGCGGTGGGTGAGACAGGTCCGCCGCGGCAGCGCGAGCTGCTCTCGGCGGCCGAGGTCGCGCGCATCGTCGCCCGGATGGCCCATCAGGTCATCGAGCGAACCGCACCCGAACCGGTGACTTTGGTGGGCATCCCTACTCGCGGTGTTCCCCTGGCCCACCGGTTGGCGGAGCGAATCCGTGAATTCAGTGGGGCCCGGCCCGACGTGGGCATTCTCGATGTCACTCTCTACCGGGATGACCTGCGCAGCCGGCCCACTCGCCCGTTGCGCGGCACTGAGCTGCCCGCTGGTGGACTGGACGATGCGCTCGTCGTGCTGGTCGACGACGTGCTCTACTCCGGGCGCACCGTCGCGGCCGCGCTGGACGCGCTGCGGGAATACGGCCGCCCCCGGGCGGTGCAGCTCGCCGTCCTGGTCGACCGCGGTCACCGTGAGCTGCCGATCCGGGCTGACTACGTGGGCAAGAACCTGCCGACCTCCCGGGACGAGGAGGTCGGTGTGCTGCTGGTCGAGACGGACGGCACCGATGCCGTCGTGATCCGTCGGAGCCAGCGGTGAAGCACCTGCTGACCACCACTGGCCTGCCGCGCGAGACCATCACCGCGTTGCTGGACACCGCCGAGGCGCTCAAGCAGGCGCTGCTGGGCCGCCAGGTGCGCAAGCTGCCCACGCTGCGCGGGCGCACCGTGGTCACCTTGTTCTATGAGAGCTCCACCCGCACCCGGGCGTCCTTCGAGATCGCGGGCAAGTGGATGAGCGCGGATGTGGTCAACGTCTCGGCCGGCGGTTCCTCGGTGGACAAGGGGGAGTCGCTGCGCGACACCGCGCTCACCTTGGCCGCCATGGGCGTGGACTGTGTGGTGATCCGGCATCCCGCGTCGGGGGCGGCGCATCGCCTCGCCGGCTGGGTGCCCACGCATGTGATCAACGCCGGTGACGGCACCCACCAGCACCCGACCCAGGCACTGCTGGACGCGGCTACTCTTCGTGAGCGATTGGGCACCCTGAATGGGCGGACCGTCACCATCGTAGGTGATGTGCTGCACAGCAGGGTCGCTCGCTCCAACATTGAACTCTTGATCACGCTGGGTGCCCGGGTCCACCTCGTCGCCCCGCCCACCCTGCTGCCCTGTGGTGTTGAGAACTGGGGTGTGCAGAACTGGGGCGTTGAGAACTGGGGCGTCACCGTCGGGCATGACCTCGACGCAGCGCTGCCCGGCACCGACGCGGTGATGATGCTGCGGGTGCAGGCTGAGCGGATGCACGGCGGGTTCTTCCCGTCCGCCCGGGAGTACTCGATCAACTACGGGCTCACCGAGGCGCGGCTGGGGCTGTTGCCGGAGCATGCGGTGGTGCTGCACCCCGGGCCGATGCTGCGCGGTATGGAGATCGCGCACTCGGTCGCCGACTCGCCGCGCGCCGCGATCACCGAGCAGGTCCGCAACGGGGTTCACGTGCGGATGGCGGTGCTCTATCACCTGCTCGCCGCCCAAGAGGAGCAGCCGTGAGCGAGCGAACCATTTGGCAGAGCCGGCGGCCATTACTCCTTCGCGGGATCCGGCCCTATGGGGTGGGGGAGCCGGTGGATCTGCTGGTCCGCGACGGGGTGATCGCCGAGCTGGGTGCCGGCCTGGACGCCACTGGCGCCGAGGTGCTCGACGGCGGCGGGCTGGTTGCGCTGCCCGGCCTGGTCGATCTGCACGCGCACCTGCGCGAGCCGGGCCGGGAGGATGCCGAGACGATCGCCACCGCATCGGCGGCCGCGGCGCTGGGCGGCTACACCGCCGTGTTCGCGATGGCCAACACCGACCCGGTGGCCGACACCGCGGTGGTCGTCGAGCACGTGTACCGGCGCGGCCGCGAGGTCGGGCTGGTCGACGTGCACCCGGTCGGCGCGGTCACCGCTGGGCTGCGCGGTGAGCGGCTCGCCGAGCTGGGTGCGATGGCCGCCTCCGCCGCCGCGGTGCGGATGTTCTCCGACGACGGGGTGTGCGTCCACGACCCGCTGCTGATGCGCCATGCCCTGGAGTACACCCGAGGGCTGGGTGGTGTGATCGCTCAGCACGCCGAGGATCCCCGGCTCACCGCCGGGGCGCAGGCCCACGAGGGGGCGATCGCCGCCCGGCTGGGGCTGGCCGGCTGGCCCGCCGCCGCTGAGGAGTCGATCGTGGCCCGGGACTGCCTGCTCGCCCGGGACGCCGCGGCGGCGCTGCATGTCTGCCACGTGTCCACCGCGGGCACGGTGGCGGTACTGCGGTGGGCCAAGGAGCGTGGGATCCGGGTAACCGCCGAGGTGACCCCGCACCACCTGCTGCTCACCGATGAGCGGCTGGTCGGTTACGACCCAGTCAACAAGGTCAACCCGCCGCTGCGCACCGCCGCTGACACCCACGCGCTGCGCGCCGCGCTGGCGGAGGGGATCGTGGACTGCGTGGCCACCGACCATGCCCCGCACGCCCCCCAGGACAAGGACTGCGAATGGGCCGCGGCCCGACCAGGCATGCTGGGATTGCAGACCGCGCTGTCCGTGGTGATAGCCACCATGGTGCGCCCCGGTCTGCTGGACTGGCGGGGGGTGGCCCGGGTGATGAGTGAGCGTCCGGCCCGCATCGGCGCGGCGACCGAGCAGGGCCGGCCGATCGCGGTCGGGCAGCCGGCGACCCTGGTCCTGGTGGACCCGGACGCCACTTGGACGGTGCGCGGGGCCGCGCTGGCCAGCCTGGCTACCAACACTCCTTACGAGGCGATGGTGCTGCCCGGCCGGGTGCTGGCCACACTGCTGCGCGGCGAGCTCACCACCGCGGACGGAAAGGTGCAGCGGTGATGGCCATGCTGGTGCTGGAGGACGGCACCGTCATGCGCGGGGAGCGCTACGGCGCGGTGGGCCAGGCGCTGGGCGAGGCGGTGTTCGCCACCGGCATGACCGGTTACCAGGAAACTCTCACCGACCCGTCCTACCACCGCCAGATCGTCGTGCAGACCGCGCCGCACATCGGCAACACCGGCTGGAACGACGAGGACGACGAGTCGCACCGGATCTGGGTCGCCGGCTACGTCGTGCGCGACCCGGCCCGGGTGCCGTCCAACTGGCGATCGGTCCGGTCGCTGGGCGAGGAACTGACCCGCCAGAACGTGGTGGGGATCTCCGGGCTGGACACCCGCGCGCTGACTCGCCGGCTTCGCGAGCACGGCAGCATGCGGGCCGGGATCTTCTCCGGTGCCGCGCTGGCCACCCCGGCGCACCTGCTGGCGCGCGTCCGAGCCAGCCCCCCCATGACCGGCGCGGACCTGCTCGGCGAGGTCACCACAACCCACCCCTACATCATCCCGGCCACCCGCATTCAGCGGGCTCAGCGGGGCTATTTGGGTGGCAATAGCCCCGCTGAGCCCGCTGAATGCGGGGCCGCTGAGCGGCGGTTCCGGGTGGTGGCGCTGGATTTGGGGATGAAGTTCAGTACGTTGTGGATGTTGGCCGCTCGGGGGGTCGAGACGCACGTCCTGCCGGCCACCGTGACCCTGGAGCAGATCCTGGAACGGGAACCCGACGGGGTGTTCCTGTCCAACGGGCCGGGCGACCCGGCTACCGCGGACCACGCGGTCGCGCTGACCCGCGCGGTGCTGGCGGCCCGGCTGCCGCTGTTCGGGATCTGCTTCGGCAACCAGATCCTCGGCCGGGCGCTGGGGCGGGGTACCTACAAGATGCGCTACGGGCACCGGGGGCTCAACGTCCCGGTCATCGAGCACGCCACCGGGCGGGTGGTGATCACCTCGCAGAACCACGGCTTCGCCGTCGAGGGCGAACCCGGCGAGCGCTTCGACTCCGACTTCGGCCCCGCCGTCGTCACCCACTCCTGCCCCAACGACAACACCGTTGAGGGCCTGACCTGCCTGGACGCCCTCGCGTTCAGCGTCCAATACCATCCGGAGTCAGCCGCCGGCCCCCACGATGCCGCGTATCTGTTCGACCAGTTCTGCGACCTCATGTCCCGCCAGAACCGCGATTCGGCTCCTCATGGCGGTCGTGTGCGGGTGGAAAACAGCGATTCGGCTCCGAATGGCGCGCGAGGGGTGAGCTAGTGGGCAGGCGTGAGGATATCTCGCATGTGTTGGTGGTGGGGTCTGGGCCTATTGTTATTGGGCAGGGGTGTGAGTTTGATTATTCCGGGACGCAGGCGTGTCGAGTGTTGCGGGAGGAGGGGCTGCGGGTCAGCTTGGTGAACTCCAACCCGGCGACGATCATGACTGATCCGGAGTTCGCCGATGCCACCTACATCGAGCCGATCACCCCGGAGTTCGTCGAGAAGGTGATCGCCGCCGAGCTTGCCGCCGGGTTTCCGGTGACCGCGTTGCTGGCCACCCTGGGCGGCCAGACCGCGCTGAACGTCGCCGTCGCCCTGCACGAGCGCGGAGTGCTGGAGCGCTATGGCGTCGAGTTGATCGGTGCCGACATTGACGCCATCCAGCGCGGCGAGGACCGGCTGAAATTCAAGGACGTGGTCCGCGCGGTGGGTGCCGAGGTGCCGCGCAGCGTCGTGTGCGGTTCGTGGGAGCAGGTCCGCGAGGCCGTCGGCGAGCTCGGCCTGCCGGTGGTGATCCGGCCGTCTTACACCATGGGCGGGCTCGGCTCCGGTCTGGCGCACACTCAAGACGAGCTCGCCCGCTTGGCTTCCCACGGATTGGCCGCGAGCCCGGTGCACCAAGTGCTCATCGAGGAGAGCGTGCTGGGCTGGAAGGAGTACGAGCTCGAGCTGATGCGCGACCATCGGGACAACGTGGTGGTGGTGTGCTCGATTGAGAACATCGACCCGATGGGCGTGCACACCGGGGACTCGGTGACCGTCGCCCCCACGCTGACCCTGACCGACCGCGAGTACCAGCACATGCGTGACGTCGCCATCGCGGTGCTGCGCGAGGTCGGGGTGGACACTGGCGGTTGCAACATCCAGTTCGCGGTGCACCCCACCGACGGCCGGCTGGTCGTGATCGAGATGAACCCCCGGGTGTCCCGCTCGAGCGCGCTGGCGTCCAAGGCCACCGGGTTCCCCATCGCCAAGATCGCCGCGAAGCTGGCGATCGGCTACACCCTCGATGAGATCACCAACGACATCACCGGCGAGACCCCGGCCAGCTTCGAGCCCACCCTGGACTACGTGGTGGTCAAGGTGCCCCGGTTCGCCTTCGAGAAGTTCCCCGGCGCGGACCCGACTCTCACCACCACCATGAAGTCGGTCGGCGAGGCGATGGCGCTGGGCCGCTCGTTCCCCGAGGCGCTGGGCAAGGCGCTGCGCTCGATGGAGACGCCCGACGCCGGGTTCTGGACCAGGCCCGATCCGCCGGAGGCCACCCTGGCTTCTGAGCTGGCGGCGCTGATGGTCCCCCATGACGGCCGGCTCTACACCGCCGAGCGGGCGCTGCGGCTGGGCGCGACCGTCGAGCGGGTCGCCGAGGCGTCGGGGATCGACCCGTGGTTCATCGACCAGATCGCCGGCCTGGTCGAGCTGCACCGCGAGCTCGCCGACGCGCGCGAATTGGACGAGCCGCTGCTGCGCCGTGCCAAGCGCGCCGGCGTCTCCGACCGGCAGCTCGCCGCCGTGCGCGGGCTCGCTGAGCCCGAGATCGCCGCGCTGCGCCACCGCCTGGGTGTGCGGCCGGTCTACAAGACGGTGGACACCTGCGCCGCCGAGTTCGCCGCCCGCACCCCGTACCACTACTCCGCCTACGAGAGTGATCCGGCGGCTGAGACCGAGGTCAGCGAACAGCGGGAACGACCTAAGGTGATCATCCTGGGCTCCGGACCGAACCGGATCGGCCAGGGCATCGAGTTCGACTACTCGTGCGTGCACGCCGCGATGGCGCTGCGCGACGTCGGCTACGAGACCGTGATGGTCAACTGCAACCCGGAGACGGTGTCCACCGACTACGACACCGCCGACCGGCTCTACTTCGAGCCGCTGACCTTCGAAGATGTCATGGAGGTGGTGCACGCCGAGCGCGCCTCGGGCACCGTGGCGGGTGTGATCGTGCAGCTGGGCGGGCAGACCCCGCTGGGGCTGGCGCAGCGGCTGACCGACGCGGGTGTGCCGGTCGTCGGCACGTCCGCGGCGGCGATCCACCTCGCGGAGGACCGCGGGTGCTTCGGGGCCGTGCTGGCGCGCGCTGGGCTGCCCGCGCCGGCCTTCGGCACCGCCACCTCGTTCGCGGAGGCCCGCAAGATCGCCGACGAGATCGGCTACCCGGTGCTGGTCCGCCCCTCCTACGTGCTCGGCGGGCGCGGCATGGAGATCGTCTACGACGAGCGGACCCTGGCCGGCTACATCGCGCGGGCCACCGAGATCACTCCCGAGCACCCGGTGCTGGTGGACCGCTTCCTCGACGACGCCATCGAGATCGACGTCGACGCGCTGTGCGACGGCGGCGAGGTCTACCTCGGTGGGATCATGGAGCACATTGAGGAGGCCGGGGTGCACTCCGGGGACTCCGCCTGCGCGCTGCCGCCGATCACGCTGGGGGAGTCCGATCTGGCTGCGGTGCGCGCCTCGACCGAGGCGATCGCCCGCGAGATCGGCGTGTGTGGCCTGCTCAACGTGCAGTACGCGCTCAAGGGCGACGTGCTCTACGTGCTGGAGGCCAACCCGAGGGCCAGTCGCACGGTGCCGTTCGTCTCCAAGGCCACCGCGGTGCCACTGGCCAAGGCCGCCGCACGGATCATGCTCGGCGCCAGTATCGGGCAACTGCGGGCGGAGGGCCTGCTGCTCCCACATGGCGACGGTGGTGATCCGCCGGCCGACTCGCCGGTGGCCGTCAAGGAGGCCGTGCTGCCCTTCCACCGGTTCCGCACCCCGGAGGGTCAGGGGGTGGACTCGCTGCTGGGGCCGGAGATGAAGTCCACCGGCGAGGTGATGGGCATCGACGCCGCGTTCGGCCAGGCTTTCGCCAAGTCCCAGGCTGCGGCCTATGGATCGCTGCCGACATCGGGGCGGGTGTTCGTGTCGGTGGCGAACCGGGACAAGCGGGCGATGGTGTTCCCGGCCAAACGGCTGGCCGATCTCGGCTTCGAGGTGCTCGCCACCCGCGGAACCGCCACCACGTTGCGCCGCAACGGCATTGCCTGCACCGTGGTGCGCAAGCACTTCGAAGGTCCGGACAACATCGTCGACCTGATCAACTCCGGGGGAGTTGAGATGATCATCAACACCCCCTACGGCAATCCGGGCCCCCGGGTGGACGGCTACGAGATCCGCACCGCCGCCGTGTCCCGAAACATCCCCTGCATTACCACCATCCAAGGCGCTGCCGCCGCGGTCCAAGGCATAGAAGCCCAAATCCGCAACGACATCACCGTCCGTCCCCTCCAATCCCTCCACACCACCCTACGTCCCCCCACCCCTACCACCCCGCATTCAGCGGGCTGAGCGGGGTTACCCCATGCCTGATAACCCCATTCAGCGGGCTGAGCGGGGTTATCAGGTGCCCAATAGCCCCGCTCAGCCCGCTGAATGCGAGGGGTTCGGGGGGAGGTTGAGCGCGGCTGTACGGGTGCGGGGGCCGTTGTGTGTGGGGATTGATGCGCATCCTTCGGTGTTGTCGGGGTGGGGGTTGCCCGATGATGTGGGGGGGTTGGAGACGTTCGCTTGGGGTGTGGTGGAGGCGGTGGCGGGGGAGGTTGCGATGCTCAAGCCGCAGTCGGCGTTCTTCGAGCGGTTCGGTGCTCGGGGGATCGCGGTGTTGGAGCGGGTGCTGGTGGCGGCCCGGGATGCCGGTGCGCTGGTGCTGCTGGATGTCAAGCGGGGGGACATCGGCTCCACTATGGCCGCGTACGCCGAGGCGTATCTGAGCGACTGGGCGCCGCTGGCCGCCGACGCGATCACCGTGTCGCCCTACCTCGGGGTCGGCGCGCTGGAGCCGGCGTTCGAGCTGGCCGCCCGGACCGGGCGAGGAGTGTTCGTGGTGGCGGCCAGCTCCAACCCCGAAGGCGCCAACGTGCAGGCCGCGCGCACCAGTGTCGGGAGCACGGTCGCGCAGTCCGTGATCGACGCCGTCGCCGCCCGCAACGCCGGCCGGCGCCCCGTCGGTGACGTCGGCGTGGTGGTGGGGGCCACGACGCCGGCTGGCGTCCTGCGGCTGGAGGCTCTCAACGGCCCGATCCTGGCCCCCGGGATCGGTGCGCAAGGCGCCCGCCTGGCTGACTTACCCCAGGTCTTCGGCGCGGCGGCCCGGCACGTCGTGGCGAGCACCTCACGGGAGCTGTTGCGGTGCGGGCCGCACCCGGCGGCGCTGCGAACCGCCGCCCGGCGCGCCGCCGACGAGGCGGCGGCGCTGCTTCTGCCCCTGTCCAGGCAGGTCCATCCCCGGTCGGGGCAGGTCGAGGGGGGTACCCCGGGTTGAGCGGCGGGCCGCTCGGGGGATACGGTCGCCGCATCAATCCTGAACATCCCTTAGCACTAGCAATCGACGGAGGAGACCGTGGCCCTTCCCGAGCTGACCGTGGAGCAGCGGGCCGCTGCATTGGAGAAGGCGGCCGCCGCTCGACGCGCCAGGGCCGAGCTCAAGGAGCGCCTCAAGCGCGGTGGGACCAACCTCAAGGAAGTCCTGGCTAAGTCCGACAATGACGACATTCTCGGCAAGATGAAGGTCTCAGCTTTGCTTGAGGCGTTGCCCGGTGTTGGCAAGGTCCGCGCGCAGCAGATCATGGAGCGGCTGGAGATCGCCACGAGCCGGCGCTTGCGCGGGCTTGGCGAGCGCCAGCGCAAGGCGTTGCTCAGCGAGTTCGGCCCAGAATAAACAGCGCGATTATCGCGGAATCGTTTTTCCAGTAGTTATTGTGGCGGGGGGTCAAATCAAAGTGGCCATGTTGTGACGCTGTGTGAGCCGGGGTCGAGCGGGTCCGCCAGGCTCCGGCTCACCGTCGTTTCAGGGCCCTCCGGGGTCGGAAAGTCCAGCGTGGTGGCTGAGGTGCTGAGGTGCTGCCCACAGCTGTTCCTCAGCGTCTCGGTGACCACACGACCGCCTCGCTGCGGCGAACGGCCCGACGAGCATTATCACCACGTGGATCGCGCCACCTTCGCGAGCATGATCGAGCGCGGCGAGTTTCTCGAGCACGCCGAGTACGCCGGCAACTTCTATGGCACTCTCGCCGCACCGGTACGCCAAGCGCTGGCCGCTGGCCGGCCCACCCTCCTGGAAATCGAGGTACAAGGCGCTCGGCAGGTCCGGGCCGCGATGTCCGACGCTTTGCTGGTGATGCTGGTGCCGCCCTCCTGGGAGGTGCTGCACGGGCGGCTGTCGCACCGCGGCACGGAGGATCCCGCGGCGCGCGAGCGCCGGTTGCGGGTGGCGAAGGACGAGCTGGACGCCGTGGGGGAGTTCGACGCGGCGGTGGTCAACGACGACGTGCACCGGGCCGCGCGGGAGTTGATATCGTTGATGGTCGGCACGGGCCGGCGGACATCGCCGCCCCTGCTCCCGTGATGGATGACGCATCTGGAGACAGTTGAGTGAGCATTCCCACCGAACTGAGCACACTGGGCGCACCCTCTGTTGCCCCCTCGATTGCTGCTACCCCTGAGGGCATCACCAACCCCCCGATCGACGACCTGCTGAGCCGGGTCAGCTCGAAGTACGCCCTGGTTATCTTCGCGGCCAAGCGGGCTCGTCAGATCAACGACTACTACGCGCAGCTCGGGGAGGGCCTGCTGGAGTACGTCGGGCCGCTGGTCGAACCAGGGCCGAAGGAGAAGCCGCTGTCGATCGCGTTACGTGAGATCCACGCCGGACTACTCGAGCACACCGAGGGTCAGTGACTCGAGCCCAGTGACTCGAGCCCAGTGACTCGAGCCCAGTGACCGCAGCCGGGCAGCTCCCTTCGGACCCACCCCGGCGGATCGTGCTCGGCATCGGGGGCGGCATCGCCGCCTACAAGGTCTGCGAGGTGCTCCGCCGCCTCGTCGAGGCGGGCCATCAGGTCCGAGTCGTTCCCACCGAGGCCGCCCTGCGGTTCGTCGGTGCCCCGACCTGGGAGGCCCTGTCTGGGTTGCCTGTGCACACGGATGTGTTCGTCGACGTCCCCGAGGTGCCGCACGTGCGGCTGGGGCAGGCCGCCGACCTGGTCCTGGTCGCCCCGGCCACCGCGGACCTGCTGGCGCGCGCCGCCCACGGCCGAGCGGACGATCTGCTCTGCGCCACCCTGCTCACCGCCCGTTGCCCGGTTGCGCTGGTCCCCGCGATGCACACCGAGATGTGGGAGCACCCCGCCACGGTGCACAACGTCGCCGTGCTGCGCGGCCGAGGAACCTTCGTGGCGCGGCCCGCGTCCGGGCGGCTCACCGGTGCCGACTCCGGCCCTGGCCGGCTGCCGGAGCCCGCCGAGATCGTCGAGCTGGCCACGCTGCTGTTGCGCCGCGCGGATGCCCTGCCGCCCGACCTCACCGACCGGCACGTGGTGGTTTCCGCGGGGGGCACTCGCGAGCCGCTGGACCCGGTGCGCTTTCTGGGCAACCGGTCCTCCGGCCTGCAGGGTTACGCGCTGGCCCGGGTGGCCGCACAGCGTGGTGCCCGGGTGACGCTGGTGGCGGCGCACACTCCTGGCCTGACCGATCCGGCTGGAGTCGAGGTGGTGCGGGTGGGCACCGCGAGTCAGCTCCAGGACTCGGTGCTCACCGCGGCGCCACAGGCCGATGCGGTGGTGATGGCTGCCGCGGTGGCCGACTTCCGGCCAGCCACCCCGCATTCCAGCAAGATTAAAAAAGTCGGGTCGGACCCGGATCCGGTGTCGCTGGTCGTCAACCCGGACATCTTGGCCGAGCTGGTCCGTCGCCGCCCTCGGGGGCAGGTGGTGGTCGGTTTCGCCGCCGAGACCGGCGACGCCACGGGTGACGTGCTTACCCACGGCCGCGCCAAGCTCGCCCGCAAGGGTTGCGACCTGCTGGTGGTCAACGCTGTCGGGGAGGGTGGCGCGTTCGAGGCCGAGCACAACACCGGCTGGCTGCTCAGCGCGGATGGCACGGAAACCCAACTGCCCGAGGGCCCCAAGAGCCTGCTCGCCTCCTACGTCTGGGACGCCGTCACCGTCCGACTGAAGAGATGATCATGTTTCAAGTAGTGAGCCGGAACGAGGCCGAGCTCGATCCGGCCGATTGGCGTCCGCTGTGCCCGGCCGCCGCGGGGTAGTGTTGCCGTTGGCAGCATTGGACATACCGAGGAGGTGAGACCCATTACCGCTGTTTCAGGCTGGGTGCTCTTACCTCACGGCCGTGCGGTCCATCCGACATAGGTGAGGCGAGGGAGCGCCCCATGGGCATCTCGAAAGGCTCCCCATGTCGGCTTCCCTGTCACATCACCCTCGATCCATTATCGTCTCCATGCTTCGGGCCGCCGGCTGTGTCTTCGCCGAGGACGAGGCGCGGTTGCTCATCTCCGCGGCACGGACGCCGGCCGACCTCGCCGCCATGGTGGACCGGCGAGCCGCCGGGCTGCCGCTGGAACACGTCCTTGGTTGGGCGGAGTTCTACGGTCTGCGGATAGCTGTGGACCCCGGAGTCTTCGTACCGCGCCGCCGCACTGAGTTCCTTGTCCGCCAGGCCGCCGCCCTCGCCCGCCTGGCTGTCCGCCAGGCCCTCGTCCGGCCACGCTTGGTCGTCGTTGACCTGTGCTGCGGCTCAGGCGCGGTGGGCGCCGCGCTGGTCGCGGCCCTGGACCGGGTCGAGTTGTACGCCGTCGACATCGATCCCGCCGCGGTGCGGTGCGCCCGCCGCAACCTCGCCCCCGCTGGTGACCAGGTCTACGTTGGTGACCTCTACGAGCCGCTACCCGCTGCGCTACGGGGCCGCGTTGACGTCCTGGTCGCCAACGCACCCTATGTACCCACCGGGGAGATCAGGTTGCTGCCCCCGGAGGCCCGCATACACGAGCCGTGGGTGGCGCTCGACGGTGGCGCGGACGGGGTTGAGGTCCAGCGACAGGTGGCCGCTACGGCGCCACTATGGCTGACACCGGGCGGTTACCTGCTCGTCGAGACCAGTAAGCGCCAGTCGCCGTGGACCGTCGACACCTTCGCTCGCAACGGGCTGCGCCCTCGGGTGGCCAGTTCCGACGAGCTCAACGCCACCGTCGTCATCGGAACCAGGCCCACCTTCCAGGGTACGTCGCGATGAATGCGCCGCCCCGGTGCGGGCTCAGCTCCAGGCGCCAGCCACTTGCCTGGTGGTGACATTGAGGCGGTTGAAGAAGTTGGTCGTGGCGATCGCGAGGATCAGGGCCACGAGCGCCGGCTCGTCGTAGTGCCTGGCGGCCTCTTCCCAGAGTTCGTCGGGTACCGGGTCTGGCTGGTCGCTGAGCCGGGTGACGGCCTCGGTGAGCGCCAGCGCGGCGCGTTCGGCGTCGGTGAAGTAAGGCGCGTCCCGCCAGGCCGCCACCGCGAAGAGGCGCTCGTCCGTTTCGCCTGCTTTCCTGGCGCCACGGGTGCCCGAGTCAACACAGGCGCTGCAGCCGTTGATCTGGCTCGCGCGCAGGTGGACCAGGCCGAGTGTCGGCGGCGGCACGCCGCCCTTTTTCGTGGCCGAGTTCAGGGACTGGATGGCCTGCATGGCGTCAGGAAGGATCATCGCTGGGTTGCTCATCCGTGCTTGCATGTTCGCTCCTGCTTGTCACATCGGCTGGGTTTTGTCAGTCAATGCTATGACGGAACATGACGGAGGAATGTGACCGATGGACGAACGCGACTGGCTACGCCTGCGCCGCTCGGACACCAGCGGCGTCGACGAAGCGTTACTGGCCGACTCGGTCGGTGGGTTTCATCGGGCGGCTGCTTGCGCGGTGTGTGCCAGCAGTAGGGCGGTGGTTACTGGGCCGATTCCGCCGGGGACTGGGGTCAGCGCTCCAGCGTGGGCGGCAACCGCTTCGGCGTCGATGTCGCCGACCAGGCCACCGTCTTCGGTGGGGTTGGTGCCGACGTCGATCGCGATCGCGCCGGGCCGCAGGTGCTCGCACGTGATCATCCGTGGTTTGCCGATGGCGGCGACCAGCACATCGGCCCGGCTGGTGATCGCCGCGAGGTGGCGGGTGCGGGAGTGGCAGATCGTCACGGTGGCGTTGCGGTTAAGCAGCAGGTGCGCGGTCGGCTTGCCGACCACGTTCGACCGTCCCACCACGGCGACATGCCGGCCTTCCAGGTCAATCCCGTGGTGATCGAGGATGGCCAGCACGGCCTCGGCGGTGGCGGGGGCGTAGGCTGGCAGCCCGCAGGTCAGGCGCCCGAGGCTCAGTGGGTTGGCGCCGTCGACGTCCTTGGCGGGGTCGATCTCGGTCGCGAGGTCTTCGAGCGTGGCGCCTGACGGCAGTGGCGTCTGCAGGATGGTGCCGTGCACCGTCTCCTGTTCGCTGAGTTTGCCCAGCGCCGCACGGATGTCGTTGGCGTCGGCATCGGCACCGAGGTCGATCACGTCGCAGGTGATGCCGACCTTGTTGGCCGCTCGGGACAGGGAGCGGACGTACCAGGCGCTGGAGGCGTCATCGGTCGCGGTCACGACCGCCAACCGGGGCGGGATGCCCGCGGCACTCAGCGCCGCGGCCCGCTCGGTCACCTGTTCGCGGATCGTGGTCGCGAGTTCCTTGCCGGACAGCACCCGGGCGCTCATCGGCGGATCGCCTCCCGCACGGTGGCGGTGACCTTCGCTGCCCGCGTCACCAGCTCGTCCACCCCGGCCAGCACATCGACGAACTCCACGCGAGCATCCTCCTCGGTGAGGCCGGCCAGGTTGATCTCCACGTTCAGCCGGGCGCAGGACGCCGCCGCGCTGGCCAGCTCGGCGGCCACCGCGACATCGCTGAGGACGTTGCTGTTGCCGACTGGCAACAGGGTCTCGGCCAGCTCGACCAGGCGGGCCGCCATCGTGATGGTCGCCGCCGGCGGTTGCGCCGCCCCGTGCAGTGCCCGCTGGATCGCCGCCGTCCGCGCTGCCTTTTCTTCCGGAGTGACCTTCGGCAACCGGTAGGCATCCGAGACGACCGCGAACGCGGCGGCGTCGTCGTCCGCCAAGTGCACCGCGCGATCCCGCGCCACCTCGGACTCGGCCAGCACGGCGCCGATGGTCTCGGCGTGCTCGGCGTATTTCTCCCCGGTGCTGTAGCGCGCCACCATCGACAGCAGCGCCGCGGCCTGCGCGGCGGACAACGCCGCCGCCGCCCCACCACCCGGAGCCGGCACCCGCGCGGCCAGCTGATCCAGAAAATCGCCGATCGTGTCATCT
>JBDTAX010000207.1:0-12792 GCA_039924425.1 Pseudonocardiaceae bacterium | reverse complement strand
TCTTCTGGGACGCTGAGCCCGCTGAACGCGGCGGGGCCGGGGGGGAGTCTGGTGTTTCGGGTTTGGGTGGGTGTTCTTGTTGTGGCGTTGTTGGGGGGGTGTGCCGGGGCGCCCCCGCTGGGATCGGGACTGCTGCTGGCCGGGTACGACCGCCAGGTACGAGCACCGGACGACCTGTTCGGGTTCACGAATGGTCACTGGTTGCAGACCACCGCCATCCCAGCCGACCGGACCAGTTACAGCGCGTTCACCGCACTGGCCGACAAAGCCGACCAAGATCTGCGCACCATCGTCGAGGACAGCGCCGCCCGCCACGGCGCGGCCGGCTCGCCAGACCAGCAGATCGGCGACTTCTACGCGAGTTTCATGGACACCGCACGGCGCAACGCGCTCGGCACCGCTCCGCTGAAGGGGGCGCTGGCCCACATCGACGCGCTCAGCAGCCCGACAGACCTCGTCCGGTATTTCGCGGAGAGCGCCACGACCGGCAGCTCCAGCCCCATCGCGCTGTCCATCGACCAGGACGCCAAGAACGCCTCGGTCTATGAACCGGACGTCACGCAAAGCGGGCTCACCCTGCCCAACCGGGATTATTACCTGAAAACCGATCCGCAGTTTGTTACGCTGCGTGATCAGTTCCGGACCTACGCCGCCCACCTGCTGGGCCTGGCCGGTGTCCCCGATTCGAATGCGGCGGCCAGCCGGGTGCTCGCTGTGGAGAATCGCCTCGCCGCGGTCCAGTGGACCGCCGTGCAGGACCGGGACGCGACGGCGACCTACAACAAGTTCACCGTCAGCGAGGCCACCGCGCGGGCACCGGGGCTGGACTGGAAGACCTACCTCGACGCGGCGGGCGTGCACACCCCTGACTTCATCGTCGCCGAGCCCAGTTTCTTCACCGCCCTGGGTACGGCGTTGACCACCGTGCCACTGGAGGATTGGCGCGCGTACCTGAAGTTCAGGGTCATCGACGACTTCGCCCCTTACCTGAGCACTGACTTCGTCACGGCGCGCTTCGAGTTCCACAACCACGATCTGGCCGGGCAGCAGGAAATGAGCCCACTCTGGAAAAAGGGAGTCACCGCGGTCGACGGCGCGATGGGCGATCTGCTCGGGCAACGTTATGTGCGGCGATACTTCCCACCGGATGCCAAACGGCGGATCGACGTGCTGGTCAGCAAACTGATCGACACCTACCGCACGTCCATCGACGGCTTGGACTGGATGAGTCCGGCGACCAAGAGGCAGGCTAAGGACAAGCTCAGCAAACTCGCCGTAAAGATCGGGTATCCGAGCGAGTGGAAGGACTACTCGAAACTCAAGGTCACCCGTGACGATCTGGTGGGCAACGAGGTTCGCGCGTCCGAGCTCGAGTACCAGCGGAATCTCGACCGGCTCGGCAAGCCGGTGGACCGCGCGGAGTGGTTCACCACCCCGCAGACGGTCAACGCCTACTACAATCCGACGCTCAACGACATCACCTTCCCGGCCGCGATCCTGCAGCCACCGTTCTTCGACCCCACCGCCGACGACGCGGTGAACTACGGCGGAATCGGCGCGGTGATCGGTCACGAGATCAGCCACGCGTTCGACGACCAGGGCCGCAAATACGACGGAACCGGCAACCTCCGCGATTGGTGGACCCCACAGGACGTGCAGCGGTTCACCGCCCGGACCACCGCACTGACCGCGCAGTATTCGGCCTACGAGCCGTTGCCCGGTGAGCACGTCAACGGTGAGCTGACGCTGGGCGAGAACATCGCTGACCTGTCCGGCCTCACGGTGGCACACCGCGCCTACGAGCTGTCGCTCGACGGCGCGGCGGCCCCCGTGATGGACGGATTCACCGGCGAGCAGCGCTTCTTCCTGGGGTGGGCGCAGGTGTGGCGGGGCAAGACCCGGGACCAGGATCTGCGCGTGCAGCTACTGAGCGATCCGCACAGCCCGGATGAGTTCCGCGCCAACGGAGTCGTCAGCAACCTGGCGGCGTTCTATACGGCCTTCGGCGTCAAGCCGGGCGACAAACTGTACCGCCCCCCCGGCCAGCGCGTCACAATCTGGTAGCGGAAAAGAACCCACTGGCCGGGACTGACCAGTGGGTTCTTTGGTAATCAAGGTCAAGAGCAATAGTCCGCAGCCACCGAGGTCGGCGCGTCGGCGTGTCCGCCGCCGCGGCAGCGGAATTCCAGCTTATCGCCCGTGCGAGCAATGATGCGGAAACGCTCCGTTGTGATGAAGCCACTTGCCAGCGCCCCGTTGGTGACCAAGCAGTCTCCCTCACCGAAGACGGCGTGCGCTGGAGCCAACGGGGCAACGGCTGAGAAAACGACGAGGAAACTTCTCACGATATGATCAGCGAGCCCGCGCGGCGTACTCCTGTGGCCGGGGCAGTGCTCCGCTTGGCGGAAGCAGCACTTTCTGGCCCTTGGTCAGCCCGGAGAGCACCTCGCTGTTGTCATCGCCGACCTTGCCCGGGGTGAACGGAACCCGTTGTGGCTTGCCGCCTGGGCCCAGGGTGTCCACGAACGACTTGCCACCCTGCTTGGTCACCGCCGAGGTCGGCACCACCAACGCTTGGTTCTTGACCGTGTTGGTGACCACCGAGACGGTCGAGGTCAGCCCGGACTTGAGCCCTGAATTGTCGTTCGTCAGCAACACCGTGGCGTAGTAGTTCGTCACACCACCGATGTTCACTCCCGTGGGCGAGATCGAGGTCACCGTGCCGTCGCGCTCGACTCCGGGCAGCGCGTCAAAGGTCAGTTTCGCCGACGAACCAGGCTCGATCTTCGCCGCGTCAGCCTCAACGAAGGGAACGACCGCCTGGAACGTGTCCAAGTCACTGAGCTGAATGAACGCACCACCGCTCGGCGCGGTCGCCCGCAACGCTTCGAGCCCACCCACACCCTGCAGGGTGCCGGGATTCTTCTCATCAGACGTCGCTGGCCCACCCACGTCTGGAATTTGCGCGTCACTGCCGGGCGCCAACGGTGAGGGCGGCGACTGCGCCCCGTTGCCCTGCATGAACTCCCCGACCGTCCCGGTGACCGCAGTCACGGTGCCGTCCGCCGGGGCATACACGAACGAGTTCTTCAACGAGTTCTGGGCGACCACCACCGCCGCCTGATCAAAGACTAGCAAGGCTTGCTGGATCGCGATCTGGGAGGGACGGTTCGTGGCGGCGATCCGGAAGATGTTCTCATCGGCGCGCACGGTGACCAGATCCTGCTGGTAGGTGGTCTCCAGGTTGCCGCGATCGATCCGCAAGTTGTCCTCATCGGCGATGACGACCGTGCGCTGGTTGAACACCACCGTCTCAGCGGCCTTCACCGCCGCGTCGTCGGTCGAACACAGCGCCGTCTCCGCGGCGGTCGGCAACGCGGTCAGCGGTCCATTGGGCCCACAACCGTCCGCCGCAGCCTTTTTCAGTGCCGTGTCCAGCGTCTGCTCATCGAGCTTGAGCACATCGCGCGCCCGACGGAGGGTGTCCTCGTCCGCCTTCACCTTCAACCCGATGTTGCGCCGCGCGTCCTCGGCGACCTCGCGCGCCTGTTCCAGAGTTCTGAGGTCCCCGGGCACGGTCACGTCGTTGAGGATCAGAGCCAGCTGCGCCTGTTGATCGGCGAACACTTGCTGGGCCTGAACCAGCGCCTGCTCCAGCGAGCCGTTGTCCTCCTGGGCCAACAACTGGCCCTTCTTCACCTTGTCCCCGACCTTCACATTGATAACCTTGAGCGTGTTGGCCGCCTTGAAGCCGAGGTTGGTCGTCTTCGCCGCCGCCAGCGACCCCTTCGATGAGACCATTGTCGACACCGAGCCCTCCGTCACCACCGCCGTCACCGGCTTCGGTGTCGAAGCGTTCGTCGCATTCGACGTCACCGGTGTTGGTGGCGAGTTCTTCGTCACCAACACCGCCCCCATCACTGCGGCGACACCCAACGACACCACAGCCGTTCGGGTCACCACCCGCCTTGTCCCATCCCCGCCCCCACGCACCAAGACCACCACTCTCTGTTGGCCGAAACTTCGTGAGCTGACTCTCAGCTACACGTTGGGCCAACGAGGTGAAGGCGAACAAATCGGTGACGGAGGGTGACGATTAAATGAACACGGCAGGAACAGCCGCAGTCGCACCGCAGTTGCGGGACCGGGCGAGCAGCCTGGGCTGGTTCTCCACCACTATACGCCGGCCTCGCACCGTCGCCACCCACGCAATCTGCGGCGGCCACGCATCGGGGATGCCACCCACTATCGCGGCTGCTCACCCGCCGTGTCGGCCCGGGCGTCGTAGCGCAGAAAGGCCGGCACGGCGAGCGCGAGCAGCCCGATGCCGGCGAGGCAAGCCAGCCCGCCGGAGACCACTGAGACCCGGGGAGTGAAGGCAGCCGCCACCGCGCCGGACTCGAGGTCGCCGAGACGCGGGCCGCCCGTGACCACGACGATGAACACGCCTTGCAGCCGACCCTGCATCCCGGGCGGGGTGGCGACTTGCAGGATCGTCGAGCGGTAGACCGCGCTGACGGTGTCCCCCGCGCCAGCAACCGCGAGCAGCAGCAGCCCCAGCCACAGCGCCGAGGCCAACCCGAACAGCGTGATCGCCACCCCCCACACCACGATCGACAGCACCACCCCGAGCCCGTGGCGGTGCACCCGGCCGATAACCCCACCCAGCAACGTCACAACCACCGACCCCACCGCGGGTGCGGCGTAGAGCAGGCCGACCGTCCCGGCGCCACCGCCGTACTGCCCGTAGGCCAGTGCCGGGAACAGCGCCGCCGGTGCCCCGAAGATCGTCGCGATGAGGTCGGCACCGAAGGTCATCAGCACCATCGGGCGGGCCGTGAGGAACCGCAGCCCCTCAACGACGGATGTCAGTCCGGCCCGGCGGGCACCCGCACCGGGCGGCAGCGACGGCAGCCGCGCCGCGGCGTAGAAGGCGCCGACGAATGACGCCACGTCGATCGCGTAGGCCCACCCGACACCGCCGGCACCCACCGCCGCCCCGGCCAGCAGCGGCCCGACGACGAGCGCGAGCTGAAAGCTGCCGTAGGACAGCGTGTTGGCCGCCGGCAGCTTCTCGACCCGCACCAAGCTCGGGAGGACCGCTCGCCGGGCTGGCGAGTCAACCGCCGCGAACGCCGCCTGCACCGCGACGCAACCGAACAGCACACTGACCCGATTGACCGTCAGCACCGCCTGGACCAGCAGCACGACACTGACCAGCATCGTCGCGGTCGAGGTGATCAACACGAGGGTGCGGCGATCGACCGCGTCGGCGATCGAGCCGCCGTAGATCCCGAAGACCACCAACGGCACGAAACTAGCGAGCCCGATCAGACCAACATCCAGTGACGAGCGGGTGATCGCGTACACCTGCAGTGGCACCGCGACCCGGGTCACCTGCGTGCCGATCTGCGAGACCGCCTGACCGGCGAACAACCGCCGGAAAGCGACGGATTCGCGCAGCGGCGTGATGTCGGAGGCGGCCGCGCGGAAAGCGCGGCGGATGAGCGCGGCCAGCGTCACGTGGGGGGCCGCGCGAAGACCACGTCATCACGTCCCGCTACGGTGCGGGACGTGATCGCGGGGCCGGGGGCTGGACGAGCCCAGTTTGGTAGGCGGCGGCCACCGCTTGAGATTTCTCCCGGACATTGAGTTTTGCCATCACTCGGGCCAGGTGCGTTTTCACGGTGGCTTCGCTGATGAACAGCTTGGCGGCAACGTCGACGTTGGATAAACCGCGAGCCAGCAGGCTGAGGACTTCCCGCTCACGACGCGTCAGCTGGTTCATTTCCGCTGGTGTTGGCGTATTTTGCGCAGGCTGAGCGGCGAATTCGTCAATGAGCCGGCGAGTGACGGCTGCACCCAGCCATCCCTCACCGGCGGCTACCGCTCGGATCGCGCTGGCGATCTCGGTGGGGGCGGCGTCTTTGAGGAGAAAACCCGACGCTCCGGCGCGCAATGCGGCGTACACGGCCTCGTCAACGTGATAGGTGGTGAGAATGATGACCCTGATGGGCTGGCCGTCCCGCGCGGTCAGACCCTCGTCGGTCACCGCGCGGGTCGCCTCGATGCCGTCGGTGCCCGGCATGCGCACATCCATCAGGACCACGTCCGGACGCTCGGCGCGAAGCTGGGTGAGAGCTTCCTGGCCGTTGGCGGCTTCAGCGACGACGGCGATGTCTTCCTCGGCGTTGACCAGCATGGTGATGCCGGCTCGGACGAGCGGCTGGTCATCGACTACCACGACTCGGATCACACTGACACTTTCCCTTGATCCCCACGACCGTTGCTGGACACAGGCGGCACCGCCGAGGTCCCGAGCGTAGCGAGCGGAATGGTGGCGGTCAGCCGGTAGCCGCCCTCGTGGGGCCCGGCTTGGAGGTTGCCCCCGGCGGCATTGGCGCGTTCGCGCAAGCCGATCAGGCCGCGACCGCCGCCGCCGGGCAGTGACTGGGCGCACTGCGCCCTCGCGGTGGGGATGTTGTTGTCGATCTGGATGAGCAGACCTTGGGCTCCCCAGACGAGCCGCAGCCGGGGGTGAGCGTTCTTGCCGGCGTGTTTGGCGACGTTGACCAGGCCTTCCTGCACGATCCGGTATGCGGTCAGATCGATGCTGGAGTCCAGCGGGGCCGGGCTGCCCTCGGTGTGCACGATGACGGGCATTCCGACCTCCACCAGGGAGTTGAGCAGTTCAGGCAGGTCGGCCAGTCCGGGTTGCGGCTTGAGGTCACCGGCACCGGCGGAGTCGCTGTCTTCGAGCACTCCGAGCAGGCGGCGCAACTCGGCCATCGCCTGTTTGCCGGTGGTCTCGATGTGAGTCAGCGATCGGACGACCTGCGTGAAGTCGGTCTTGGCGACCCGCGCGGCACCCGCGGCCTGCAAGACGATCACGGTAACCGCGTGGGAGACGATGTCGTGCAGCTCCCGGGCGATCCTCCTGCGCTCGGTGGCCAGCACCTCGGCTTCCCGGGCCGACTCCCGCTCGTGTTCCAGCTCCTGCACACGCAACTGGTTGGCCTGGGTCACCCGGCCCAAACCCCACGCCCAGCCAGCCGCGACGACAAGAAGCACCCCGTTGGTGAAGAACGCCTCGTACGAGGTATGACCAAGGTGATTCGCGCTGTATATCGAGGCGAGGGCGAGTCCGATGGGAACGCACGACACCAGCAGCGCCAGCAGCGAAGCCCTTCGGGGGAGGTGCGCAGCGACCGCGTACAGGGCGACCGTCATGCCGGCCACGGGGATGTAGTGGGGCATGATGATGAACCAGGCAGCTACGGTGAGCACCCATTGCGTGGCGAAGACAGTCCCCGGCGCCTCGTCTCGCCAGGCGAGCGGCGCGAGCCCGACCAGCCCATACAACCACACGAGAAGCAACCACGGCTTGGTCGCCACCTGACCCAATTCAGTCCATGAAGAAAAAACAAAGCAGTTGAAGATGAACAGCGCGGAGAACAGCAGCGCATCCCGTTTGGTCAACGGCGGCACATGGATACCTCTCGGCATCCAACTCGAAATTCTCATCGAGCTCCCCTACCGTGGCAGGAAGCCGGCGGTACGGCCGGCCACACCGAAGGCTAGTTCCATCGCCACCTTTGCCGTCTTAGACATCGACGTTGCGCACGCCGGTGGATGCGGCAGCGTCGACGAGATTGGGACAGGCGCCGGGCGTGTTACCACAGGCGAGGACAAGGCGGCCGGACGGAGCCGAGAAATGATTATTCGCGGGCGCCAACGCAACAGCGGAAATAGCCAAGAGAAATGTCATGGCAGCCACCGTGGCGCGCCTGCGTAGTGACCGTGCATCAGCACTCCTCCGGACCTCACCTGCGGGAAGCTTTCCAAAAAAGATCATCGTCATCTCCGCTCCTCAGTGTCAACACATGCCGCAACCCCCAATCAATGCGCAGATCCATATTACTCTTGTCTCGCTCGGAAGAAACCCCCCATGGGCGACAACCCACAGGTGTAGAAGCCCCACCAGGGTACCCCATCTGATGTAGTGGCGCTGCACGACCTGGGGTACGCGACTTGACCTAGGCGCGTTATCACGCCGCGCCGCGGAGGCGAAACTCCCGTTGTTGGCCGGGATGCGGAGACCTGCGGGTGCCTGCGGGAACGGGGCTGGGGGACACTGTCAGTGCGAGGACACGTTCGCTCGGCTCTGGGCTTTCTAGGGCCGGCCACGTTATTGTTGGCGCGACAGCTACAGCTGTGGCCCCGGGGAACGCGCTCGGGCAGGGGAAGCTCATGACCAAGGAGCGAATCATGGCCAACATCGCCGCGAAGCACAACGTGTCCACGCCGCCTCGACCGCGCGCCGATCCCTCGGACGATCACATCGCCGACCCCGGTCCGCTGGGTCTGGCCGGATTCGCGATGACCACCTTCGTGCTCAGCTGCGTCAACGCCGGCTTGGTCAGCAAGGCGATCGAGCCGGTCGTGCTCCCGCTGGCGCTGTGCTACGGCGGCATCGTCCAACTGCTGGCGGGCATGTGGGAGTTCCGCAAGGCGAACACTTTCGGCGCGCTGGCGTTCAGTTCTTACGGCGCGTTCTGGTTGTCCTTCGCCGCCTACGCCAAGTTCATCGCCCCCGGCCTGCCCGCCGCGGCCGCGGCGTCCGCGACCGCGCTGTTCCTGCTGGCGTGGACAATCTTCACCGCGTACATGACGGTAGCGTCGCTGCGGGTCTCCGGTGCGGTTGCCGCGGTGTTCGTCACGCTGCTCGCGACGTTGAGCTTCTTGACCATCGGTGCGTACTCGGGTGCCACCGACATGACGACCATCGGTGGCTACCTCGGAATCGCGACCGCCGCGCTGGCCTGGTACGCCTCCTTCGCCGGTGTCACCAACGCGACTTTCAAGAAGACCGTGCTGCCGGTCTTCTCGACCGCGGCCAGATAGGCGCGCCCGGCGCGGACGGGGATAATGAGAGCGTGCCTGCCGTGCGACGATCACTGCGAATCGGGCCTTACGTGGTCGACCCGCCGGTCGTGCTCGCGCCGATGGCCGGGATCACCGGCGTGGCGTTCCGTCGGCTGTGTCGCGAGCACGGTGCCGGGTTGTACGTCTGCGAGATGATCACCAGCCGGGCTCTGGTGGAACGACACCCCAGCACGCTGCGAATGATTAGCTTCGATCCTGAGGAACGGCCCCGCTCGATGCAGCTCTACGGGGTCGATCCGGCGACGATCCGCAAGGCGGTGGAGATCGTGCGCGGCGAGGATCTCGCTGACCACGTCGATCTCAACTTCGGCTGCCCGGTCCCTAAGGTCACCCGCCGGGGGGGTGGTGCCGCGCTGCCCTACAAGCGGGCGCTGTTCGGCGAGATCGTCCGCTGCGCCGTGGAAGCGGCTGGGCCACTGCCGGTCACGGTGAAGTTCCGGATCGGCATCGACGACGAGCACCACACGTTTCTGGACGCCGGGCGGATCGCCGAGGACGCCGGAGTGGCCGCCGTGGCGCTGCACGCGCGCACCGCCGCGCAGCGCTACTCAGGCCACGCGGACTGGGACGCCATCGCCGCGCTCAAGCAGGCGCTCACATCGATCCCAGTGCTGGGCAACGGGGACATCTTCGCCGCCCGGGACGCTCTGCGGATGGTCGAGCACACCGGCTGCGACGGAGTTGTGGTGGGCCGCGGCTGCTTAGGACGACCGTGGCTGTTCGCTGAGCTGCAGGCCGCCTTCCAGGGCACGCCGGCCCCGACACCGCCGACGCTCGGGCAGGTGGCGGCGATCCTGCGCCGCCACGCCGGGCTGCTCGCCGAGCAGCTCGGCCCCGACAAGGGTCTGCGTGACCTGCGTAAGCACGTCTCCTGGTACCTGCACGGCTTCCCGGTCGGCGGGGACGTGCGGCGCGCGCTGGGGATGGTGTCCAGCTTCGCCGAGCTGGACGGGGCACTCGCCCAGCTGGACCCGGACGCCGTGTTTCCCCCCGACGCTGACGGCCCCCGGGGTCGGCAGGGCTCGCCCGGCCGGGTGGTGCTGCCGGAAGGCTGGCTGGAGGACCCGATGGACCTCGCGATCCCGGCCGACGCCGAGACGGCGCATTCCGGCGGGTGAGCCGCGTTCATCACAGGTTTACCGCGAACACCGAGACTTCGGCGGCCTCACGGCCGTACGCTCTTGCGATGCGGGAGACCCTCCATGCGGAGCTGGACAGCCTGATCGAGGACCTGGCCAAGGACGTTGCGCGGGTTGGGCAGATGATGACCAACGCCTCGACCGCGCTGGGTCAAGCCGACCTGGCGCTCGCCGAGCTGGTCATCTCCGGCAATGGTGAGCTGCGGGCCAGCTGCGCGGACATGAACCAGCGCTGCGTCAAGCTCCTCGTCCTGCAGGCACCGGTGGCCACCGACCTGCGGATGGTGGTCGCGGTCCTGCACGCGGTGGGTGACCTGGATCGGATGCGCAACCTAGCCCAGCACATCGCGAAAATCGCCCGGATGAAGCACCCGGCGGTGCCGATCCCGGGTGAGGTCCGCCCCGTCTTCGCGCGGATGAGCCTGCTGGCCACCACGCTGGCGCGGGAGGCCGCGAACGCGATCGAGAACCAGGACCCGTTGTCCGTCCACCGGCTGGAGCGGGCCGACGAGGAGGTGGACGCGCTGCGCCGCCAGAGCTTCCAGATCCTGTTCGCCGAGGACTGGTCGCACGGGGTGGAACCGGCGGTGGACGCCGCACTGATCGGCCGCTACTACGAGCGCTTCGCCGACCACGCGGTAGCGATCGCCCGCCAGGTCAGCTTCCTCGTCACCGGCCTGGCGCCTGAGCGGTAATGCACCAGCGCGGACGGCTGGGATGTGCGACAGATGCCGGTAGATCAACAGAATTTGGCGTCAACCTCACCCGCTGGGCAGGTCATCACCGGGGGGAAGCGGTTCACGGTCGCGACGACGCACGTCGCCGGTCTGGGCCGGGCGCCACCTGCCGCAGTGGCGACCGGCGCTGTTCCAGACATGCTCACGGACTGTCCGGCGCCAAGTGTTTTGCCGGCCGTATTGATTTCCCCGATTCGCGCACCGCTGGCGTCGTTGACCCCGATCGTCGCCAGGTACGACTGCGCCCGGTCCGCCTTGTTGGTGATCTTCACCGTGGCGTGGACGGATGAGACGCCATACTCGCTCGTCACCGAGCAGTCCGACACGGCTACGTCGCCCATGGCGGCGGTATCGTGGCCGACGCCCTGGAGGTTCTTGCCGAACTTGTCGACGCCGCCGGACATCATGACGATGCCCCAGACCCCGAGCGCCGCGGCACCGATGCCGAGCGCCGTGCTGGTCGCGGTCATCGTGCGGTTGGTGGCGGCCCCGCGGCGGGCATATGACCGGCCCAGCAGGCCGAACAGCACGGCCAGCAGGCCGAGGACCAGCGCGATGAACCCGGTGAAGGGCACCAGACCGAAACCCAGCCCACTGAGGGCGAGCACGAGCGCGGTGATACCAAAACCGTTGCTCGGGACGGTCGGCGCGGCAGGCTGGGTCATGGGTCCATTCCCTGTCTCGTCAGGTGTCAGCAGTGCGCGGACGGACCATAGCGGCGGCGGGACGCCGCAGGGGTGGCTAACCAGTGCATCGGGAGACGGCCAGCCGTTGTTACCATGCCAAGATCCTCGGCCAGCCTGCTGGGCCGGTCCTCGGCCAGCCATCCGGCCCAGCAGGGTCCTCTCGGACAAGGCGGGGGTGTGGCGGCATTGGGCCCCCTACACCAGATGAAGTAGCCCGCGAGGTTTTCTACATCTGTGGGATGGCTATGGCTAACCCACCAGTGGGGATGACACCGCCGTCTCCTGTGACGGGTTGCCTCCGGCCGAGAGAAGTGGAACAATTCCGGGAGAAGGAACTAACAGTGCCTGGCGTGTGCTGGCACCGAGGAGAAGAACACTGATGATCATTCCTGAGGCACCCGCCGCGAGCGGGGCACCGAGAAACGCTCATGCGGGGTCATCTCGCAAACGCCCCATGGTAGTGGTCTCGACGCTTCTCCTGGCCGCCACCTTCGTCCTCGCGGGCGCGTCCACTGCAACAGCTGCACCAGCGTTCACGAACAATCATATGACGTCCGCCTCAGACCCCTGTAGTGGACAGAAGCCTGGTACGTGTCCTGATTGAACGTTCACACAGCAGAATTGAACAGGCAACAGTACATCAATTTCAAGACCGTAATTGCAGCGGAGGGCCTGGACATCAGGGGCATGAAGGTCCGTGCAGGAAGGTCCCCCGCTCCGCGCAGGTCAGCTCACGCGTACTCCGCTGCTTGGCCAGTGTGAGCACATCCTCAAATGGGCGGCACACGTCGCACTTCCAGATCAGCACCATGCCATCGGTGCTCGCGCTGGCTACCCACTTTCCATCAGGGCTGAGCGCCACATCCCTCATCGCCCGGCGGTAACGCAGTTCGACGGGGTTGCCGGCGGGCTCGCCAGCGCCAGCCGCATCCCACACCCGCACCGTGCCGTCTCCACCCGCGCTCGCGACCCATTTCCCATCAGCGCTGAACGCCACGCCGTACACGACTTGGGAACCCAGCAACACGACGGGGACGTCGGCGCCGGCGGCATCCCAGAGCCGCACCGTGGCGTCTGCGCCCGCGCTGGCCACCCGCTTCCCATCCGGACTGAACACCACGCCATACACTGTGCCTTCGTGACCCCGTAGCACGACGGGGTCACCACCGCCGGCCGCATCCCACACCCGCACCGTGCCGTCTTCACCCGCGCTGGCCACCCGCTTCCCATCCGGACTGAACACCACGCCCCACACCGCGCCGTCGTGACCCCGCAGCACGACGG
>JBDTAX010000206.1:0-5277 GCA_039924425.1 Pseudonocardiaceae bacterium | reverse complement strand
TCTCCCCCGCACCGGGGGAGAAGGTGTGACGGGTTCGGCGACCCACCCGATTCTTGTACTTGGTGTGTGAGATCTTCACCCCATTGTGGCGGCCCGGCCGGACCAGGATGTGGTTGCCCAGAAAGGCTGGCGATGAGTTCATGCATTGGCCCTCCTTGGAGCTATCCGCCGCCGCGAGCCGGTCTGTTGGGGCGGCGGGGGTAGATCACGCGTACTTAGCGTGTTAGCGTGTCCGTGCCCGAACCGCTCGATTCGCAAGAACTCCACAAGAACAGCTTCAGACAGCGGTGTGCGGTACCCCGACAGTGTGGGACTTACTCCCGGTTGGTCCCGTCGTCCGGTCGGAACTGCATCGTACGTTGTCTTGCGGGCAAGTGATAAGCATCGGCTGGTCTCAGCCCACCACACCTGACAAGGCCAGCGCCGTCGGCCACCCCACCAGGTACGGCATCGGGAGCAGCGATTCTTGCCTTGAGCTGGATGATGTGCCTGGAGCAGGCGGCTTAGCTCGCGGACTTCTCGGATCATTGCTCCCCCCGCGCCGCTCACCGTTGCCGTAGCCATCGTTGTCCGAGCAACCGGATTTCAGCGAGATCAGTCCAGCCCGTCGGTGCCACAGGGATGGTGCTCAGGACGCCTGCCGCGGTGGAGTGGTCGCCGATCCGCTGGCCGTCCAGCACGTAGGCCACCGCCTCACCACGACGCCATCGGATCGTGAATCCGTCGTGACGATGACAATCCAGGAACACCCACCCGACCGGCGCTGTCGAAGCCACCACCCCGCCTCCGCGACGGGGTGGTGGCTTCAGCCTTACCGCTCACGGCTGGTTCCTCCGTACCGCTGACTCGTCAGCCCGGTCCTACGGCCTTGATCACAACCGTGCCCGTGTCACGGGTGATGACGTACCCTGGGCAGTTGCGATCTGCGGGAGTGGCATCCGAAGGGCGTAGGGAACTTCCGCGCTGGCTTGGCCGGATTGTCGCGAGCCGGTAGCGTCTATCTGCCACGTCCGGAAGCCGCCTATTGAGTGCGGCGCCATGATGTCGAGGAAGTGCTATGGGGGAGCTCCGCACTCAGAAGCAGCAGCGTGAGCAGCTGGTGCGTTCACTGCGGGCCGAGGGCAAGTCGCGGGTGGACGTCGCCGACGCTCTCCGGCGGCGCTACCGCGTCAATGCCCGGATAGCCTTCCGCTACGCCCATTGCTGGAGCCAGCGCCAGGCCGCCGATCAGTGGAACAGGCGCTGGCCCGATGAGCTGAAGACATTCAAAAACTTTTCGTACTGGGAGCAGTGGCCGAGCAGCACCGGGCACGCCCCGACTTTCGACAATTTCGGCAAGTTGGCGGAGCTGTACGAGTGCGCGGTCAGTGACTTGCTCGTCGATCTGCCGGATTTCCGGCATCGTGATACGGCGAGCGGGACGCGGGAAACAACACTGGCGATGCCCCAACCTGATGCTGAACTTGTCGTGCCCAGCGATGTCGCGGTGTGGACGACGGCAACCGACCTTGCGCTGCCGGACACATTTGTCGCGATGCTCATGCATTACCTCGGATCACTGGCACCGCCTGATCGTGACGTACGTACCACGCCCCGTCACCGTGACCAGGCGTATCATCAGCTTGTCCAGTTCCTCCGCAGTTGGGCGCATACCGTGGACCGTCGTGACGTGCTGGGTGTCCTGGCCTGGGCAGCGAGCGTGGCGTCGGTGTTGCCGAGCGTCGCTGGTGAGGAGCACCAGCGAGTGGCGTCAGTGCTCAGCGGGTCGAGCCGGGTCGATGCGCGAACCATTGAGCACATCGAGGCGGTGCTGTGGCACTGTCGGCACCAGGATTACGCGCTGGGTCCGCAGGCCATCCTCACCACCGTCCTGGCCCAGCGCGACCTGACTCGTGGGCTGCTGCCCGACTGCCCGGCCGCCCTGCGGCCTCGGATGCTCTCGGCGCTGAGCGAGGGCTCGCGTCTGGCTGGGTGGCTGTCATTCGACCTGGAGCAGTTCGACCACGCCGGGTATTACTACGAGGATGCCCGCGCGCTGGCGCACGAGGCGGAGAACACCGGGCTGGGCGCGTTCGTGCTGTGCGAGATGAGTCACCTGGCGACCTGGCGGGGCACGCCGCGCATCGGCATCGACCACGCCGTCGCGGCTGGGCAGTGGGCCGGTCGCACCGATGACCTGCGGTTGCACGCCTACACCTCCGACGTGGCCGCGCGGGCCTACGCCGCCGACGGGCAGCACGATGCCTGCTTGGCTGCCCTCGACACGGCCCGCACCGTACTGATGAAAGCGGATGACCAAGCCCCGAGCTATGCCGCGTATAGCGAAGCGAAATATATGTCGATTCGCGGTGGGTGTCACCTCACGCTACGTGAAACTGACCAGGCAATTTCCTATGCCCAGCAGTCCCTCAGGGTCCTGGACCCGTCATCCACCCGGAACGTGGCTATGACTCTTGCCGACCTCGGTGAGGCGTATGTGCAGTGCACTGAGATCGACGAAGCGGCGCGCCTGCTCGGTGATGCCGGAGAGATCGCGGTGGGCAACAGTTCCGTTCGGCTGGCCAGGCGGTTGGTGCAGGTCCGCGCTGGCATACAGCCCTGGCAAAATACCGCCGCCGTCCGCGCGCTCGACGAGCGTCTAGTGGCTTATGGCTTGGCGTGAAGGAGGAGCGGAACATCGGCGATGCCGCGATCATGCATGGGTTTGGTCGGCCTCGGTGGGTTCGTCGTCGGCGGCTACCCCGCCTACCGGCTGCGCCCGCTTCAAGCCTTCAGGTACGAATAACGCTGTGCTCCCAACATCGCCGCGATAATGAGACGCTATTCTAGTACTCCAGTCGTAGTTCGTGATCTGGTTGATCAGGTCAGTGTGGAAATGAGGGCGGTGGTTGCCTCAGCGATGAGGGCGCTGCGTGGTTTGGCGTCATATCCGGTGCGATCGGACATGATCGCGACGACGAGCGGCGCGGAGGCTGGCGGCCAGATGATGGCGACGTCGTTGGCCCTTCCGTAATCGCCGGTCCCGGTTTTGTCGGCAACTTTCCATTCCTTGGGGATTCCAGCTCGGATCCGTTCCGCGCCAGTGGTGTTGCGTAGCAACCAATCCGTCAGGGCGACCCGTTTGTCCGCCAGTAGAGTCTCGCCCAGAACGAGTCGCCGGTAGTCCCCGGCGATCGCCGTGGCTGTGGTGGTGTCTCGGTCGTCACCGGGGGCATCTTGGTTGAGTTCGGGTTCGAACTGATCCATCCTGCTCACGGTGTCGCCGAGACCGCGGAGATACGCGGTGAGTTGGGCCGGACCACCGATCGCGTTCATCAAGAGGTTTCCCGCGGTGCCATCGCTGTATCGGATGGCTGCATCGCACAGCTGACCGATCGTCATCCCGGTGTCCACGTGGTGCGGCGTAATCGGTGAGATGGACCGGATATCGTCTCTGGTGTAGTGGATCACAGTATCCAAGTACGTCAATGGATTATGGGCCAGGACCGCTGCGGCGGCGAGTGTCTTGAACGTCGAACAGAACGCGAAGCGTTCGTCGGCGCGGTAGGTGATGGTGGCACCGGTATCGGTGGCAAAGCCGTACACGCCGAGGCGTGCGTCGTATTTACGTTCGAGCTGAGCGAAATGATCGTTCGTCGACGTCGTGGTGGTAGGTGACGAGGGGGGCGTAGGTGATGAGGCACTGGTGGCGGGCCGGTTGCCCGTCGCGCACCCGGTCAACGGCAACAGCATCGCCGCGCCCAGCAGAGTACGCCGCGTGAGCCCGGTCGAGCCCGACGCATGGTCGCTACGGTCAAGCGGGTTCACCGAATTGCGCATGTCGGCGAGCCGGTGTGCGCGGACCTGGGAGATGAGCCGGGACGTGCCGCGCTCGACGTCCTCGCGACCGATCGCCTCGACGTGCTTGTCGCGGATGTCGGACCAGAGGACGGTGCTCATGGTGGCTGCTCCTGTTCGGTGGCTCCGCGCGAAGCTTAGGGTTCGGCCGGGGAGCCAGGATCGACTACCGAAGCACTTGGGCTTGTGACGTTGTCGGGGTGTTCTGGTAGACCCGGCGGGTGAGTGTCGGACGGTCCCGCCGTGAGCAGCGCAGCCCGGCTGCCGTGCTGCCGGTTGCGCGGGTGTGTGTGGACACTCCGCTGGCCCATCTCGATCGCCCATTCGACTACCTGGTGCCCGCCGAGTTCGACGGGACGGCGGCGCCGGGCGTGCGAGTGCGGGTGCGTTTCGCTGGACGGCTGGTGGATGGCTGGCTGCTGGAGCGAGCTGAGCGATCTGACCATCCGGGACCGCTGGCTTGGCTGGAGCGGGTGGTCTCCGCCGAGCCGGCGCTCAGTCCCCAGATCGCCGCGCTGGCCCGGGCCGTGGCCGACCGGTGCGCGGGCACCCTGAGTGACGTGTTGCGGTTGGCGGTGCCACCGCGGCATGCCCGCACCGAGGCCGAGCCGGCCGCTCCAACGCAGCCCTGCCCAGCGCGGCCCGAGGCGGGCGGGTGGGGGCGCTATCCCCGCGGGCCGGCGTTCCTGGACGCGCTGCACCAGGGTCGAGCGGCGCACGCCTGCTGGCAGGCGCTGCCGGGGGAGGACTGGCCCGCCCGGCTCGCGGAGGCCGCCGTCACCACCGCCGCCGCCGGGCGGGGCGCGCTGCTGGTGCTGCCCGATCACCGGGACACCGCGCGGGTGCACGCCGCGGTGGTCACCCTGGCCGGGCCCGACGCGGTGGTCACCTTCGCCGCCGAGTCCGGGCCCACGCGGCGGTACCGCCGGTGGCTGGCGGTGCGCCGGGGCGCGGTGCGCATCGTGGTCGGCACCCGAGCAGCGGCCTTCGCCCCGGTCGCCGACCTGGGCCTGATGGTGCTTTGGGACGACGGTGACGACCTGCACGCCGAACGGAGAGCCCCCTATCCGCACAGCCGGCTGGTGCTCGGGCAGCGGGCTGTGCTCGAAGGCGGAGCGCTGCTGGTGGCCGGCTACGCCCGCACCGCGGAGACCCAGCTGTCGCTGGACACCGGGTGGGCGCACGAGATCACCGCCGCGCGCGACACGGTGCGGGCCGCGGCGGCGCGGGTTACCGCGATCGGGGAGGACGACACCCAGCTGGCCCGGGACCCGGCGGCCCGGGTGGCGCGGCTGCCCTCGGTGGCGTTCGAGGCGGCTCGCGCGGCGCTGAGCCGGGACCGGCCGGTGCTGGTGCAGGTGCCGCGGCGGGGCTACGCTCCCGCGCTGGCCTGCGGGCAGTGCCGGGCCGCCGCCCGCTGCCGCCGCTGCGCGGGCCCGC
>JBDTAX010000205.1:0-12577 GCA_039924425.1 Pseudonocardiaceae bacterium | reverse complement strand
ACTGTCAACAGGTCGCCGTTGCGTTGCTGCCAGGTGGCCAGCAAAGCGTGGGACAGCAGCGGCAACCCGCTGGTGTGCTCACCGTCGTTGGTCCGCAGATCACGCAGCATCAGCGTGGCAAGCCCGGGTTCGAGCGTCAGGCCAGCTTGGGCTGCGGGCCCCTCGATGGCGGCGCGCAGTTCCTCGCTGCTCATTGAGGTGACGATGAGCTGGCTGTGTTGCAGGGCCTCGACCAGCTGTGGTTCGGCCGCGCACTGGGGATAGAAGTCGGCCCGCAGGCCGAGCACCACCAGCGCGTCCGAGGCAGCGGCGGCGCTGCTCAGCGCGTCGAGGAACGCCCGCCGCTCGGCGGGGTCCTCGCAGGTGGTGAAGAGTTCTTCGAACTGGTCGACGACCAGAACCAGGCACCGGCCGGCGGCATCCGCGCCTCGGGCATGGCGGGACACCACCATCTGGGCCACCGCGCTCAGCTGCGCCGGGTCAGCGGCCAACCTGGCACGCAGGGTGTCCACCGTGTCGCCGGCCATGGGGGCAAGTCGGCTGGCCAGGGTGGCGATCGGGTGAGCGCCGGGGGTGAGAAGCACCCGCGGCCACACCTTGGATCCCGGAATGCGGGGCAAACCCACTTCCAAGGCGGGGATTAGGCCAGCGCGCAGCAGCGAGGACTTCCCCGACCCCGACGGCCCGACCACCACCAGCGTGCCCGCGCCCGGCAGCTGCTCAGCCAGCCGTGCCACCAGCTGCTCGGTGAGCGCCTTGCGGCCGAAGAAGTACTGAGAATCAGCGACGTCATAGGCGGCTAGGCCCCGGTACGGGCAGATCGCGTCGGAGGTTGATGCGGGCAATCGGGGTGTGCCGCGCACCGGTGGCTGGTAGGCCGGGTTGGGCGCCAGCGGCAACTCCCCAGCGCGGCCCGCTGCGTAGCGGCGGGGTCGGGGCCGGCCTTGCTCGGGCAACACCCGATCCAGGCACCGGTAGAGGTGATCGAGGGTCAGTTCGGGTGGGCCGGCCGGGTCGCCGTCCTGGAGCAGTCGGATCAGCTCACCAGTGAACGCCGTATGACGCTCCCCGGTCGGAGCCAACGCCAGTTCCTCCGGAGCCGCCGAGGCCAGCAGGTAGCCACCTGGAGAGCGAGTACTCGCGAAACCGTCGAGATCGGCCGGGTAGGGCGAGCCACTCGCCCGCCCGGAGAAACAACAGTCCAGCAGCACAATGACCGAGCACGCAGGGCTGGTTGCCAGCTCCGCGTGCAGCGCCGCATACGGCAGCGCCGTGTAACCCAGCCCGTCGCGCAGGTGGTCGGTGGCCTGGGTCGCCAGGTACAACTCACCTCGGGCGTCGAGCAGGCCGTGCCCCAGATAGCAGACCAGCAGCACATCCTCGGCCTGCGCCGCCGCAGTCAGCTCCCGGCCGAATTCCAGCGGGCTGGCCGGGTCGAGCAGCGTGCGCACCCGCTCAGGTGGGGCGCCGCAGCGTCGCACCAGTGTGGCAGCCAGGTCGGTGACCGTGGTGGTCACCGACGGCAGCTCCGGCAACTCCGAACCGGCTGTGTGTTGACCGGTCCCGACCAGCAGGACGCGCACCCCTGCGCCAGTCAGCACCCCCATCCGCAGCTACTCCCCGGCCCCGGCGCCATCCAGCGTCGCCCCCAACTGGGCGACCACCGAACAGAGTTCCTCGGTGGTCAACTTCTGTGCATGCTCAGCGGTGATGGTGACCTCCGCGCCGTCGGGCCGGGTCGCGCGCACCGACACCGTCCCGCTCTGGCGTCGAATCCAGGAAATCAGCACACTGGCTACGGCGGTCGCCACCCCGCCCTGCCCCAGGGTGACCATCAGCACCTCGGCCACCGACCCCATCGCGCCAGGCAGGGGAGCCTCCACCACAGGACGCACCCGCCCACACAGCTCGTCATGGCCCGCCAGCCATGCCTCCAGCGACCGCATCGCGGCTGGGGCATCGTCCCCGGCGACGGCAAGCTTCACCTGCATGGCTACCCCCTACTTTCTTGTGCAGTGGGTAGTCTGCATCCTTCAGCAGGTGGTGACCAGCACCAGGTCCGCCTCGTCATACGGGGCCCAGCGGCTCACCACCCCATTCAGGTCGGTGTGGACCAGCCCGGTTCCCTCCGTTTCGCCGTACTCGTCAACCGGCACGAGGATGACCCGTTCATCGGGCAGCGCGAGCACCCAGGCGGTCACACCGTCCTCGGGGTGGTACAGAGCGTAGACAGTGGGGATCTCGGGCAGCGTGACGCAGCGGAGATCCTTCGTGGGATCGGCCTGCCGCGCGGGCCCCGGAGCGTGTTCAGTCATCGGATGACTCTCCCCTCAGTGCCTGGCGGGCTCGGTAACCTGACGAAGCTTCTCCCATCTGGTCAACTTTTGCAAGTTTGATAACCATGCGATAATCTTGATCACAAGATTGCGGTTGGCCAGGTGTCGAGAGGGTGGTTGCCGTGTCGAAGACGAAACCGGGACTGACGCTGCGGGCGCAGTGGTTGGGCCAGCAGCTGCGGGCGCTGCGCGAGTCGACTGGGATGACGCTGCGCCAGGCGGGTGAGTACCTGCAGCGCGACCCGTCGATGGTGAGTCGATTCGAGACCGCCGAGACTCCGATCCGCCGGGGCGACGTGCTGGCGCTGCTCGACCTCTACGGCGTCTCCGCGGAGCGCACCCGCGAGGGGCTGCTGCAGCTCTCCGATGACGTGTGGCGCAAGGGCTGGTGGGACGACTACACCAGCACCGTCGGCCGCCGGTACATCGACCTGGTGTGGCTGCATTCCCGTGCCGAGCGGCTGCGCAGCTACGAGGCGATGCTGGTGCCCGGGTTGCTGCAGACCCGGGAGTACGCCGAGATCCTGATCCGCAATGCGGCGGCGGCCGACACCCCGGAGGAGCAGATCGAGAAGGGCATCGAGCTGCGGCTGACCCGCCAGCGGCTGCTCGGCGGCGAGGCGCCGGTCGACTTCGCCACCGTGGTGGACGAGTCGGCGCTGCGCCGGGTCATCGGCGGCCCGGAGGTGATGCACGGCCAGCTCACCCGGCTACTCGAGGTCGCTGAGCGGCCCAATGTGGAGGTCCGGGTGCTCCCGTTGCGCCGCGGCGCGCATGCGGGACTGGATGGCGCGTTCGGGCTCTACGAGATGCCCGACCCCTACCCCGACGTGGCCTGCGTGGACAACCTCGCCGGTGCGGTGTACGTCGAGGAGGACGCGGCGGTGGACCGGTTCCGGCAGGCGTATTATCAGCTCAGCGCCATGGCGCTCAACGGCAAGGAATCGGTCGCGCTGATCGCGGCTGCGGCGAAGGAGCTGTAATTGGGTATGCCCAGCGGGCCCGGCGCGGTGGGGCCCGAGGAGCTGACGAGCATCGACTGGCACATCAGCACCCGAAGTGATACCAACGGTATGAGCTGTGTGGAGGCCGGGCCGCTGCGCGATGGCTCGGGCCGGGTCGCGGTGCGCCACAGCCACCACCGGCACGACGCGGTGATCGTCTACACCCGCGCCGAGTGGGCGGCGTTCACGGCGGGCGTGCGCCTCGGCGAGTTCGACTTTCCCCCCGACTGACCGACGCAAGCGCGCGAATCGCCACCGGGGCAGCGCGGGCGAAACACCCGCGCGCCGGGGCCTGACCGCAGCCGGGCCAGTACCCTGGCCGGCATGGCTCAGCAGAACGACTTGGAAGCCCGCGTGACCGCGTTGGAGACCAAGATCCGGGACTTGGTCGACCGTGTGCGCACCAGCGAGCAGGACGCGGCAGCCGCCCGCGTGCTGGCTGGCGGAGCCGACCGCGACGTGACCGAGTTGCGTGGGGAGATCCGAGACTTCCGCGAGCGGAACATGCGGGTCCTCAACGCGATGCGCGAGGACCTAACCGACCTCCGGACCAAGGTCGACATGGGGTTCACCAAGGTCGACATGGGGTTCACCGAGATGCGCGGCAAGCTCGACGCCACCGCCGCCGGCCAAGCGCAGATCGTGGGCCTGTTGAACACTCTCATCGGACAGCAGGGCGGACAGCCCAGCAACGAGTAGCCCCGGCGGGCAACCCAGCAGTGGCGGGCTGGGCGCTGGCCTCGCTGCGGCCGGTCAGTCAAGCCAGATCACCTGAAGCAGGTCTACCCTGCGCTGATCCTCCAGAATCAAGAATGTGACCAGCCCGAATCCTCGCCCGAACGATAGCGTCCGCACCGGACCGTCCGGTTTCGGCGGGAAGCTGGCCGACCTGCTGCTGTACCTGCTCGTCAGTGTCGACGCGGTACACCTACATGTCGGCCTTGGCGCGGGTGACCGCCAGCTGCTCATCGGCGGGGCCCTCCTCGCCGGTTAGCAACGCCGCCGCTCGGCGGACCACGCGCCGGAAGTCCTCGGGATCGCGCTGGACGAGGGCCGTTCGTCGCCAGTGCTCCAGTATCCTGAACAACTCCGTAAGGTCCAAGCTCGCGCGGGTCCTGGCCAGCGCCCGTTCGTACGCGGCGTCGAACTTGGCCCGGTCCTCGGGTAACAGGGCCGCGCGGATGTCGTGCGGCGAGGCACCCGGTCGCAAGGGTGTCCGCTCGATGGCTGCTCGTCGTAGGCGTAGGTGGCGGCCACCTCCGAAACGATACCCAGAGCGGGAGCCGGATGGACCTGGAACCCGGCGAGGGGACCGTCAGTCCGCGTCCCACACGGCGAGTTCACGGTGCTTGCGGATCCGTTCGTCCTTGGTCAGCAGTGTCTCCTTCTCGGTGAGGGCTTGCGCCGCGATCAGTCGGTCGAACGGGTCTCTGGTCCAGGCCAGCCCGATCGCAGCGGCCACCGCGGCTCCAAACGGGGCGTCGGACACCGTCAAGCCCACCGCGGCCCCCAACTCCTTTAGCACAACTCCCGGCGGTTGCGATGTCCGACCGATCTCGTGGAGGTACGCCAGTTCCAGTTCGACGATCGGCGAGATGACGAGCGGCTCGTTGTCGAGACGGCGTCGCACAACCGCTGGCAGATGGTTGGTAGGGCCTTCGAACAACCATGCCACGACGTGGGTATCCAGGTGCATCAGAGCGGACCCGGATCCCAGTGCCCCGACCAGTCGGTGTCCACCAGATCGTCCGGATCGCCGACGATGTAACCCGGGTGCGGGACGAGTCTGGACAGCTTCGACGGCTGCTCATCAGCGACTATTCGCAGGGTCCGGCCCTTACGCTGGATCTGCAGGGGCACACCCGTCTCCAGAACCTCATCAAGGAGCCGGTAGATATCCGTCCGCAGCTCCGACGCGGTCACTTCCATGATCGACGCTCCTCCTCGTACGTACGAGACCAGAATATCGTACGTACGACCCATTCAGAGGGACAGATCCGCGAGCAGCAAGGCGTGGTCGCTGCCTGCGGCCGCAGCCTCGTCGGACAGGCGCTCGACGGCGAGGACCGTGAGCTCGGGAGTGGCCCACAAGTGGTCGTCGCCCGCGCTGAGCACGTGGTTCAGGTGGTGGACCGGTCCTGGCCCGAGCAGCGGGTCCCCGCCGTCGGGTGTCGATGGCCCGGCGTCGATGCCGAAGACCACCGGGCCGGGCGCGCTGGCGAGCCAGCCGGCGATCCCGGCGTGAAACGCCTCCCGCAGGGCAGCAGCGGGCAACCCGGAAGGCTGCCGGCCATGGAAGCTGCACACGGTGAGCAGGTCACCGTTAGACAATGCCGCCCGAGCCGCCACCGTCCGCCAGAGAAACCCGGGCAGCACCGGATCGCGAACACCGAAGGGCGCCCGGTCTAGCACCTGGGCATCCAGCAGGGCGGTGCTGGGGACGCCCAGCACCGCGCAGCCCAGCCGGAACTCGCTGCCACGGGGCTTGCACAGGTCGGTGGACAGGGCACCCCAGGAGAACTGCCTGGCGCGCTGGTGCATCCGCTCATGCGCTGAGGGGTGCGGCAGTAGCGCACGGTAGACCGGCCGGCCGATCTCCTGGAGCAGCACGAGATCCGGCTGCAGCTCACGGAGCAGCTCGACCTTGGCGTCCAGCAACCCAGTCGGCCGGGAATCGACATTCCAGCTCACTACCCGGATGCGCACCGGCGTTACTACTCCGCGCCAGGAGCGCGGTGCTCAGCGACCCGATAGATCTCGGGGACGAAACCCCACACCGACCCCAGCCGCCCGAGCTCGAAGTCATTGCCGGTCCGCTTGCGGTAGGAGTCCTTGAGGATCGGGCGCTCGTCGACGCCCTGGGTCATCGCCAGGCACGGCGACCGGTAGGCGCAGCTCTGACAGTGCTCCCAGGAGGGGTTCGGGTAGATCCGCAACGACGAATCGGTCATGTCCTGCATTTCCAGCGCCACCGCGATGCCATACCGGTCGATCTCGAGCTCGGTCCTGGGGATGTGGGTGCGGCGGAAGGATTCGGTGCTCCGCTGCGTCGTGATGCCACCCGCCCCCGGCACCGCCCGGACCTGCACCTCAGACTGACCCTCTCCGGGCCCCTCTGATGACCCCTCTGATGACACCGCGGCGCGCAGCTCGTTGTGGATGGTGCCCTCTAGTTTGGCGAGGAAGCCCAGCTGCCACGCCCAGCTCCGGGCCAGCGCCTGCTCGTCGAGCCGCAGCGCCTCAAGATCCGGCCACCGCGAGTCACTGACGATCCGGTGCTCGACGAGCCAGTACAACTCGTGATCGTCGATCACGACCAGGTCGATCTGGACCCGGTACTGCAGCGGCCGGCCCTCCGGGGTGATGAGCCCGCGGTCCGGATCAGCCGGGTCGGGCAGGCAGATGTCGAACTGCGAGGCCACCTGGATCGGGGTGAAGCGGTCGACCTCGAGCGCCCATTCGAAATAGCGCTGCAAAATTCCGCGACCCAGCTCCAGGTTCCGCTCCCAGTCCTGGGCCTGCTCCTGCGACAGCTCACGGGTCTGGGTGTAAGCGTCGCGTTGCCTGCGCATCGCCTTGTCGAAGCCGGCGAGCGCCAGCGGACGCACGATCGCCCGGTTCCAGTCCCACATGCCGGGAAAGTAGTAGACATCGAGCGCGTCGTGGATCGCTTCACCGATGTCGAAGACCCGCGCCGGCTCGATCGGCTCGTAGTCCTGCCGCTCCCGGGCACCGAGGTCCCAGGCCCGCCGGCACCGCCGGAACAGCCTGCTCTCCCATGGTCTGGCCACATAGTTCACGCTCACGCCGACCTCCCGCCACCCGGGCCAGGACCCCCCACCCTACCTCGCCCCGCGCCCCGTGGCGTCACCCCAAAGGCCTGAACCGCATTCAGCGGGCTGAGCGTGGTTATTCGACCCCGATAAGCACGCTCAGCCCGCTGAATGCGGCGGGCGAACGGTTTAGTGCACGCCTAGGTGGCGGGCGATGAGGATGCGTTGGATTTCGCTGGTGCCTTCGCCGATTTCTAGGACCTTCGCGTCTCGGTAGAAGCGGGCGACCGGGTATTCGTTCATGAAGCCGTAGCCGCCGAAGACCTGCGTGGCGTCCCGGGCGTTGTCCATCGCGGCGTTCGAAGAGATCAGCTTCGCGATCGCGGCCTCTTTCTTGAACGGTACGCCGCGCAGCATTCTCGCGGCGGCATGATAATAGGTCAGCCGGGCGGCGTGCACCCGCGCCTCCATGTCAGCGATCTTGAACTGAATCGCCTGATAACTGCCGATCGCGTGGCCGAAAGCGTGTCGCCGCCGGGCATAGGACACACATTCGTCTATACAGCCCTGGGCCAGACCTACACTCAACGCGGCGATCGCGATGCGACCCTCGTCGAGAATGGACAGGAACTGCGCGTAACCCCGGCCACGCTCACCAAGCAGATTGCCCAGCGGAACTCGGCAGTCGTCGAAGAACAATCCTCGGGTGTCCGAACAGCGCCAACCGACCTTGGAGTAGCTCGCCGAGACCGTGACCCCCGGGTGCTGGGCCGGAACGATGATGGTGGAGATCTCCTTTCGGCCCCCGCTGACACCGGTGATCGCGGTGACGGTGACCACAGACGTGATGTCAGTGCCCGAATTCGTGATGAAAGCCTTGGACCCATTGATCACCCATTCATCACCGTCACAACGCGCGGTGGTAAGGGTGGCGCCCGCGTCAGAGCCCCCACCGGGCTCGGTGAGGCCGAAGGCCCCGAGCCGCTGGCCGGTGCACAAGGCCGGGAGCCAGCGCCGCTTCTGCTCCTCGGTGCCGAACCGGAAGATCGGCATCGCGCCCAGTGACACGCTGTCCTCCAGCGTGATGGCCACCGACGAGTCCACCCGCGCCAGTTCCTCCAGCGCCAGGCACAGCGCGAAGTAATCGCCGCCCATCCCGCCGTACTTCTCGGGGAAGGGCAACCCGAACAACCCCATCGCGCCCATCTTCGCGACCAGCGCGTAGGGGAACGTGCCGCGTTCGTACAGCTCAGCGATAACCGGCGCGACCTCCTTCCGGGCGAACTCCTCAACGGTGGCGCGCAGCGCCGCATGCTCCTCGCTCAGCTCCTCGAACACATCGCCTCCCCTGTGGATAACCCGTGAGTGGCGATGCGACCTATCACTCGCATCGCCACTCACGGGTCAACGACCAGCAGCACGCTGTCACGCTCGACGGTGCCGCCCGGGTGGGCGCGCAGCTCGCGGACCACCCCGGTGAACGGCGCGGTGAGCACATGCTCCATCTTCATCGCCTCGAGTACGAGCAGCCGGGCGCCCGCGGTGATCCGCTGGCCCTCGGTGACCTCGACGACGGTGACGGTGCCGGGCATGGGAGCGCGCACCGTCCCGTCGGCGCTGTGCTCGACGCGCCGCGCGGCGTCAAGAGGCTGTTCGCGCAGCTCCCAGGCGTGCCCGTCTCGGCCCAGCCACACGGCGGTGCCGTCTACCGCGCAGGTGTAGCGGCGGGTGATCTGATCAAGGGTGACGACCAGGTCCGCGCCATCCCAGCGGGCCGACGCGGGGACCGGGGCACCCTCGCCGACGCTGACCTCGGCGGCGGCGGCCCGGCCCCGGGTGCGGACCTCCACCGGATGGTGGCCGCTAACCCACACCCGCCAGCGGGTCCAGGCGGGCTCACCGATCCGCCAACCGCCGGGCAGCGCGAACGGATCCACCACCGGCCCGGTGGGTTCCAGCACCAGCAGCGCACGCAGCCCGGCTGCGGCAGGCACATCCCCCGGCAGCTCAGCAGGGGCCCAGGGCGAGAACCGGCGCGCCACCAGCCCGGTGTCCAGTTCGCCGGCCCGCACGCCGGCATCGGCGAGCAACACGCGCAGGAACGCCACGTTGGTGCCCAGCCCCAAGATGCTGGTCTGAGCCAGAGCGGCGTCCAGCCGGCGCAGCGCGGTGTCCCGGTCGGGCCCATGCGCGATGACCTTGGCCAGCAGCGGGTCGTAGTCGCTGCCCACGACATCGCCCGCGAGCAGCCCGGAGTCCACCCGAACACCATGCCCGGCTGGCTCGCGCACCCGCAGCACCCGCCCCCCGGTGGGCAGGAAACCCGTCGCGGGGTCCTCAGCGTAGATCCGCGCTTCGACGGCGTGACCGTCGACACCGACATCGTCCTGGGTGAAACTCAGCGGCTCCCCAGCAGCCACCCGCAGCTGCCACTCGACCAAGTCCAGGCCGGTGACCAGCTCGGTGACCGGGTGCTCGACCTGCAGCCGGGTGTTCATCTCCAGGAAGAAGAACTGATCGGGCGCCGATGCTGGCACGAGGAACTCGACCGTCCCCGCGCCGGTGTACCCCACGGCCCGCGCCAGAGCCACCGCGCACTGGCCCATCCGAGCCCGGGTCGCGGCGCCCAGCAGCACCGACGGCGCCTCTTCGATGATCTTCTGGTGTCGCCGCTGCAGGCTGCACTCGCGCTCACCGAGGTGCATTACCGCACCGTGCGCATCGGCCAGCACCTGGATCTCGACATGCCTCGGGTTGGGGATCAACCGTTCGACGAGCAGTGTGTCGTCACCGACCGCACCCCGAGCCTCCCGGCGGGCGCTGGCGATGGCCTCGGGCAGGTCTTGCGCGCGGTGCACCGTCCGCAGGCCCTTGCCCCCGCCACCCGCGGAAGGCTTGAGGAGCACCGGGTAGCCGATCACGGCGGCAGCCGCGGCCAGTGCGTCATCGTCGCAACCAGGGTTGTCGCAACCCGGGCCGCTGCCAGGAACCACTGGGACACCCGCGGCCGCCGCGATCACTTTGGCCCGGATCTTGTCACCCATCGCCTCGATCGCGGCGGCGGGCGGGCCGATGAAGACCAGGCCGGCGTTCGTGCAGGCCCGGGCGAAGGCGGCGTTTTCCGAGAGGAACCCGTAGCCGGGGTGCACGGCCCGCGCGCCGGTAGCCGCGGCGGCGTCCAGGATCCGCGCGATGCACAGGTAGCTCGCGGCCACGGGTGCTGGGCCGAGCCGGACGGCGACGTCAGCTTCGCGGGCGTGCCGCGCGTCGGCGTCGGCGTCGCTGTACACGGCCACGGAGCGCACACCGAGTGCGCGCAACGTACGGATCACCCGCACAGCGATCTCGCCGCGGTTTGCCACTAGGACCGACTCGAACATGGGCACTCACATCCGGAAGATGCCGAAGCGGCTCGGGGACAGCGGCGCGTTCGCGCAGGAGGACAGAGCGAGCCCGAGCACCATCCGGGTGTCCGCCGGGTCGATCACCCCGTCGTCCCACAACCGGGCCGTCGAGTAGTAGGCGTGGCTTTGATGCTCGTACTGGGCACGTATGCGGTCCTTGAAGGCCACCTCATCGTCGCCGGCACCACGAACAGTAGCGAGCACCATCGCGGCCTGCTCTCCGCCCATCACCGAGATCCGCGCATTGGGCCACATGAACAGGAACCGGGGCGAGTACGCCCGGCCGCACATCGAGTAGTTCCCCGCGCCGAATGAGCCGCCGATGATGACGGTCAGCTTGGGCACCCGGGTGGTCGCGACCGCGGTGACCATTTTGGCGCCGTGCTTGGCGATCCCGCCGGCCTCATACTCCCGGCCCACCATAAAACCGGAGATGTTCTGCAGGAAAACCAGGGGAATTCCTCGCTGGTCGCACAGCTCGATGAAATGCGCACCTTTTAGCGCGGACTCACTGAACAGGATCCCGTTGTTAGCGACAATTCCCACCGGGTGGCCGTGTAGTCGGGCGAAGCCGGTGACCAGCGTGGTGCCGTACTCGGCCTTGAACTCGTGGAAACGGGAGCCGTCGACAATCCGGGCGATCAGCTCGCGGACGTCGTAAGGAGTGCGGGAATCCACCGGAACCACATCGTAAATTCCCTCCAAACGGGGCTCTTCGGTGGCGATCACCTCCCACGGCCGGGGCGCGCGGGGCCCGAGGGTGCCGACGATGTCGCGGACGATCCGCAACGCGTGGGCGTCGTCCTCGGCGAGGTGGTCGGTGACGCCGGAGACACGGGAGTGCAGATCGGCGCCGCCGAGGTCCTCAGCGCTCACCACCTCGCCGGTGGCGGCCTGGACCAGCGGCGGGCCACCGAGGAAGATCGTGCCCTGGTTGCGGACGATCACCGCTTCGTCGCTCATCGCCGGCAGGTAGGCCCCACCCGCGGTGCAGGAGCCGAGCACCGCCGCGATCTGTGGGATGCCGTGGGCGGACATCGTCGCCTGGTTGTAGAAGATCCGGCCGAAGTGCTCCCGGTCGGGGAACACCTGATCCTGCTCCGGCAGGTAGGCCCCGCCGGAATCGACGAGATACAGGCACGGCAGGCGGTTGTCCAGCGCGACCTCCTGGGCGCGCAGGTGCTTCTTGACGGTCATCGGGTAGTAGGTGCCACCCTTGACGGTGGCGTCGTTGGCGACGATCACGCACTCCCGACCGGCCACCCGCCCGACCCCGGTGATGATCCCCGCGCCCGGGGCCTCGTCGCCGTACATGCCGGTGGCCGCGAGCGGGGAGAGCTCCAAGAACGGGCTCGACGGGTCCACCAGCCGCTCGACCCGATCCCGAGGCAACAGCTTGCCCCGCGCAACATGCCGAGCCCGAGCCCGCAACGACCCTCCCACCCGCGCGCTACCGAGCCGCCCCCGCAGCTCGATCACCAACTCCCCATGCGCCCGCACATTGCTCACGTCCACCCCCCCACCCCACCACCGCCGCATTCAGCGGGCTCAGCGGGGCTATCGACGTACCAGTTACCCCGTTGAGCCCGCTGAATGCGAGGGGTTGTGGGTCTTGGAAGGTATATGTAGGGTTTGGGGTGTGCGGACTACACATGCGCTGGTGCAGGTGGCGATGGTGCTCTTGGGGGATCCTGGGGGGCGGCACTGGGGGTACGAGCTGTCCAAGCAGAGCGGCGTCCGGTCCGGCGTGCTGTACCCGATGCTGACCCGGATGCTCGACGAGGGCTGGGTCGAGGACGGGTGGGAGGACCCGACCACCATCCGTGACAAGCGCCCGCCCCGCCGGTATTACACGCTCACCAACGACGGCAAGCTGGGGCTCGGCGCGGTTCTCCAGAATGCCAGCCACGACGCGCGGTTCGCCGGAGTCCTCGCGGCGGCCCGCCTCGCCCCACGGACCGCCGGTCTGGCTTGGAGGTTCGCCTGATGGTCGAGCTACTGGAAGCTGTCGCATCCTGGCGGACCGCGATCTTGGTTCCCGCCGTGTTCGGGTTCGCCCC
>JBDTAX010000204.1:0-10890 GCA_039924425.1 Pseudonocardiaceae bacterium | reverse complement strand
TGGCGGTCCAGGTCATGATCGCGGTCTCGCCGGGCGGGGTGCGCAGCGAGACGCGGCGGTCGGCCACACCGACGACCACCAGACGGGATCGCCCCACCACGTCCTTGCATCCGACCGACCACTCGGTGCCCTCAGCACGCCAGCCCCCCGGGGTACAGTGCGGACCACCGGGAACGAAGTCCCATTGTTTGGTCGCGACCAGTATGCAATGGTCGCGACCAAAAACGCAACCGACCGGTCGGGGGACTGTGCGTAACCGGCGGTCGGCTAGGGTGATGACGTGACCGAACCCGGTGGAGCGCCCCGCGCCCGGGCGCTCGCCGGAGCGCTTCGCCAAGCGCGCGAAGCGGCCGACGTCAGCGTGCGCGAGGTCGCCCGCCGGCTCGACCTCTCCCACTCCGTGGTCTCGTACTGGGAGAACAGCAAGCGGGTGCCGCGCCTGGAGGACGTCGCCAGCTTCCTCACCGCGATCGGCGTGACCGGTGCGGAACGGGAAGCCGTCCTCGACCTGGGCCGCCACGCGGGCGACCAGGACTGGCTGACCGTCGGCATCCCCGGCATCTCTCAGCAACTCGCCGGGACCATGGAGTGCGAGCGGGCCGCTGCGGCGATCACCGACTGGTCGTCGCACATCGTCACCGGCCTGCTCCAGACCTCCGACTACGCGCGAGCGATCATCAGCGGTGACGCTATTCCCGCTGCCGAGGTCGAGGCGGGGGTGCTGGTGCGGATGGGACGGCGCGACGTCATCACGCGCAGCAACCCGGTCCGGCTGACCGCGCTGCTCGGCGAGGCTGCCCTACACGAGCTGATCGGTGGACCTCGGGTGATGGCCGACCAGCTCCGCCACTTGGTCAAGCTCGCCGAGTCGAACACGATCACTATCCAGATCGTCCGATCCTCCCAGGGCTGGCACCCGGGCCTGCTGGGACCGTTCGTGCTCTACGACTTCGACGGCGCGCCGTCCATCGTCCTGCTTGCGCACTACCGGACGGGCGCGTTCGTGTCCGAACCGGACGACGTGGCCGACTACAAGACCGCGGTGGACAAGATCGGCTGGCTGGCGATGAGCCCGGCCGACTCCCGCACCCTCATCACCCAGACAGCTCACGAATTGGAGGCTGCGACATGACCGAGATGCGCTGGCGGAAATCCAGCCACAGCGGCCCACAAGACAACTGCGTCGAACTGGCCTGGCGGAAATCCAGCCACAGCGGGAAAGAAAGCAACTGCGTCGAACTGGCGCACCCACCAGGTGCGATCCGGGACAGCAAGAACCCCGCGGGCACGGTGCTGCTGGTACCCGACCTGCCGGCCTTCCTCCGCGAGCTCAAGCGAGGCCGATTCGACCCCCGCTGACCCCAGCCCCCCGACGAGCGGCGCCGCTCCACCACGAGGTGGTGCCGGGGCCGGAGCTGGACTTCGCCCCGGGCGTGGCATTGCGAGCTGTCTACCAGGAGTGCGCAGTAGGAGGTCACCTGGTGGACGATCAAGCCGTCGTGCGAATCCTGAGTGATCTGTATGGCGAACTCAGCAGCCAGGCTCTCGGTAAAGACGGGGCCTGGCTCTGATCACGGAGCTGGCTCAGCGAGCTGAACCGCTCAGCCTGTCGATGGTGCACTCGGAATGCGCTGACCCCTTGCGGGTCAACCGCCGGCCCCACCCATGCAAGGCGCTCCGGGACTCAAGACAGCGTGACAGGGTGGTGTTCGACGCCGTGAGCTTCAGCTACCCCGGGGCCGAGCGCCCGGCGGTGACTGGGGTGAGCTTCACCATTGAGGCGGGGCAGAAGGTCGCGCTGGTCGGCGCGAGCGGGGCGGGCGGGAGCTAGCGCTGGCCAGTCTGCGCGGCAGCATCGCGGCGGTGCTGCAGGAGACGCTGGTCGTCGACGGGACCATCGAGGAGAACATCCGGTGGGGCAAACCCGAGGCCACCGAGGCCGAACTGGTCGCCGCGGCAGGGCGGCCGACGCGCACGGGTTTCATCACCGCGCTGCCGCGGGGCTACCAGACCCGCATCGGGCAACGCGGCCGGCTGCTCTCCGGCGGGCAGGCCTCCTGGCGCCGATGCGGACCCTGATGACCAGACGCACCACATTGATCATCTCCCATACCTGCTCACCGTGACCGACGCCGACCAGATCCTCGCACCCGGTTATCAGGTGATCGAGCACGTGCGCCGGGGTGAGGAGCTGGATTGCTACGAGGCCTGGAGCGCGGTTGCTGCTCTCCTTGACCCATCCGCACCTCGTCCGGGCCTACGAATACCACGCTACCCAGCCGGATCAGGCGCCGCTGCTGGTCCTGGAGAACCTTACCGGCGCCACCCTGAGTTACATCCTCAACGGCGGGTGACACCGGTGAAGCTCAGCGGCAGGGTGACGGGGCCGGTGATGCCGAGGTGCGGCCGTGAGGGTACGGGGCCGGCCAGCGCGATGTCACCGAGTCGGGAGGCCAGGATCGGCAGCGCCTCGCGCATCTCGGTGCGCGCCAGCGATACGCCGAGGCAGTAGTGGATGCCGCCGCCGAAGGTGAGCTGCGGAGCGCGCGCCGCGGTGATGTCGAACGGTTCGCCACCGAAGGTGGCGGGGTCGGTGTTGGCGGCGGACACGAACAGCGCGACGTGGGTTCCGGCCGGGATGTGCACGTCGTGGTAGGTGAAGTCCTCGGTGGCGACTCTGGCGATGACCGGGACGGTGGGGTTGACTCGCATCAGTTCCTCGACTGCGGCGCCGGCCAGCTCAGCTCGGGTGGCGAGCGCTCGCCACTGCTCGGGGTACTGGGCGAAGGTGGTCATCGCCAGGCCGAGCTGATTGCGGGTGGTGTCCTGGCCGGCGAAGACCAGTCCGCTGACCATGACGCGCAGCTCCTGCGCGCTGAGGCGTTGGCCGTCCGCCTCCGCCGTGATCAGCGCGGAGATCAGGTCCTCGCCGGGGTTCTCGCGGCGTTGCGCGGTCAGGTCGTCGCAGCAGTCGTAGAGGCCCGCCAGTGCCGCGTCGACGCGGTCCCGCTCGGCGGCGACGTCCGGGCTGAAACCGAGCCCTATGTCGGTGGCCCAGCCGAGGAACGCCTCGAAGCGCTCGGCGGGGATGCCGAGCAGCTCGGCGATCACCCAGGCCGGGTAGGGATCGGCGAAGGCGGTCATGAACTCACAGCCACCGTCGCTGGCGAAGTCGTCGATCAGCTCGTGCGTCTTGGCCCGCATGAAGGGCCGCAGCGCATCGATACTGCGCTGGGTGAACGCGGTGCTCACCAACCGGCGCTGGCGCTGGTGCTCGCGGCCCTCGAGGTTGAGCAGCATGGTGCGCAGCCAGTCGGCGAACAGACCAGTGGTGACGCCCTGGACGGCCAGACCGTCCAGACTGCCTTGGCGCAGCCGGCGGTCCCGCAGCAGCGCCAGGCACTCTGGGTAGCGCAGCACCGCGATACCGGTCGGGGTGCGTGCCCACCAGTTGGCGTCAGCGGCGGCGCGGATCTCGGGAGAGTCGGTCCGGAACGCCGGGTCGAGGATGTCGAGCACGGCGATGTCGTCGTGGGAAGTAGTCATCGTGACCTCGCTGGTGTCTGCGGTGTGCCGATGGTCGCGGGCCCCGCCGGGTGGCGCCGGTTGGTCCACCACACCCGCAGCACGCGGTCCGGTCGCAGCAGCGTCTCGGGCTCCTCAAGCAGCCCCACGACCCGGACGAACGCCGCGCCCAGGTTCGCGTCGTGGGCGGCCGCCGCGTGCAGCCGGGGCAGGTAGGCGTTGGCCAGCCGGATCTTGGCGGTGCGGGTGCCAGGCACCCCAGGGAAGCTCAGGTCCGCGGCGACCGCCATGTCCCATGGCGCGTCGATCGTCTTGGCGATGGCCCGGAAGTACTCCCGCGGTGCGGGGTCGCTGCCGCGGGTGAGCAACTCGCGCAGCGCCAAGGCCTGATTGGCCGCCACCGTCATGCCCTGTCCGTAGACGGGATTGAACGAGCAGACCGCGTCACCGAGAACCAGCAGACCCCGCGGGAAGCGGCGCAACCGTTCGTAGCGGTGCCGCACGCTGGTCGGGAAGCGGAACGCGACCGGGTCGCCTAACGGCTGCGCCCCGATGATCGCGTCCGCGATGTCGGGGAAGCCAAGGTTGGCGGCGAAGGCGGCGAAGCCAGCCGGGTCGGTTGGCGGGTGATCACCCAGGATGCCGGCGAGCGTGACCATGTGCCGGCCGCCTTCGAGTGCGATCAGTACGCCGAACCGCGGGTTGGCCGGCGTACCACCGATGACTATCGCCTTGTCCGGCTCGAGAGCGCTCGGACGCAGCCGGTAGGTTCTGGTGGAGTAAGCCAGCCCGATGGTGACCTGGTCCTGGGCCGGGCGCTGGTAGCCCCACTCCGGTAGCCAGACTGGCGTCCGTGAGCCGCGGCCGGTGGCGTCCACCACAAGGTCAGCCGCGATTGTCTCGGGCTCCCTGCCGCTGCGCCGACCGGTGCCTGATTGCTGGCACCGCACCCCGGTGACCTGTCGCCGGTCGGACGTCGTCGTCAGACCAGCGATGTCAGTGTTCTCCAGGAAGGTGACGCCGGGCAGCGCTTGTACCCGGGCGCGGACCTGACCCTCCAGGAACGGCCGGCTGGCGAGCAGCATGGGCAGCCCGATGTTGGCTTGCCGCAGCAGGTGGTCAGAAAATATCCCGCGCACGCCGCCCATCGCGTCCGCGAGCTCAGCCCCGGCCTGGGCGACGGCGGTCGTGAAACCGGGAAACAGCTCGTCGAGCACCTCGCGGCCGCGCGGGTGCAGGACATGGACGTGGTGTCCTTGCGGCACGCCGCGGCGCGGCGCCCCGATCTCCGGCAGAACGTCCCGGTCGATCACCGTGACCCGGGGATAAACATCGGCGAGTACCCGGGCCGCCAGCAACCCGGCCATGCTCGCGCCGAGAACCACCGCGTGCTCACCGGCTTGCCGCCTCGCTGCCGCTGACATCATGGGATCCGCCGTCCCTTTCTCGCTCGCCTCGGCCAGGGAACGTTCGTCTGGACAACGGCTGGGCCGGCGTTGTCTACCATCGCACACCACACGGGGTGTCGTCTTCTGGTTTATGCGGTGGTGCGGGTACTCCGATGGTTGGGCGTACCGGGTATTCGCGCGACACGCCGAGCGCGACACACGGTTGCCCGGGGCGATCCGCGGCGGTACCGGCCACGCCTGGCGGAATTGTCGGTGGTGCGCTCCATACTGCTCGCCGACCGGGTTGAGCTTCAGGCGGGAGGATGCGGTGACACAGCGGAATCGGGAGCGACGGGTTGCCGCGGCGGTGCGTCGTCGGGCGCGGCGCCGGACCCACGCGGGATCCGAGGGTGTCGGATTCGAGGGTGTCGGATCCGGAAGCGTTGGTTCCGGGGGTTTTGGACCGGTGGGTTTTGGGCCAGCGGGTTTTGGTGCTGCGGGTTTTGGTGCGGGGGCCACGGGCGCTCCACGTGCGGGGACGCCGCGAGCGCGGCCGTCAGCGGAGACGATCTCGACCGTGTTGCTCAGTGCCGCGCACGAGCACTGGGCGGGTGACGCGGAGGCGGCGGGGCGTATCGGCGCCATGGTGGCCGACCGGTGCGCCGAGACGCCCAGCCTCATCGGATCGGCAGCTCAGTGCGCGGTGACCCCGCTGGTCACGGCGGTGTGGGCGCGCGGCTGGTCGCCGGAGGATCTGCACCAGGCGGCTCGGCGGCGGCTGGACGGCGCGGGTGTCGGTTACCTCGTCGACGCGATCGCGCACGAGTCGCAGCGTTACGCCAAGGCCACCCTGTCGCAGCGGTGGTGCGAGGATCTCCGGCAGATCGAGGCGGTGCTGTGGTGGGAACCCACGCGGGCCGGGGGTCATTTGCCGCAGTGGGCCGCCCGGTACGGGCGTAGCGTGGCGGACGCGCTCACCACGGTGATCGAGGTGCTGGCGCTACTGCTGTCGCTGCCGACGCTGCCGAGGATCGCGGCGCCACCGGGGTCCACCGCCGCCGCGCCGCCGCGCCGGGGCGTCGACCAGAAGATGCTGGCTCGAGTTCGGGCGCTGCTGGCCAAGGCCGAGTCCACCACCTTTCCCGAGGAGGCTGAGGCGCTGTCGGCCAAGGCGCAGGAGCTGATGAGCCGGTACTCCCTGGAACGAATTGTGCTGGAGCACGCTGGCAGCGCGGGGCCAGATCCACATCCCGCCACCGCCCGCAGGATGTGGCTGGATAGTCCCTACGTGGCGGCCAAGGCTCTGCTGGTGGGCGCGGTGGCTGGCGCGAACCGGTGCCGGACCGTGCTGTCGGAAAAGCTCGGCTTCACCACCGTGCTCGGCGACGAGGTCGACCTGGAGATCGTTGAGCTGCTCAGCACGTCGCTGCTGGTCCAGGCGACCAGGGCGATGGTGTCGGCGGGCAGTCAGATCACCCGATCCGGGCAGTCTCGGACCCGGTCGTACCGCCAGTCGTTCCTGATCGCCTACGCGACCCGGATCGGTGAACGGCTGGACACCGCGCGCGACGCGGGTGCCGCCGCGGTGGCCGATTCAGCTCGGCTGCTGCCGGTGTTGGCCGCCCGGGAGCGAGTCGTGGAGGAACTGTTCGAGTCGATGTTCCCGCAGTCGGTGTCCCGCTCGTACAGCGTCGGCAACGCCGCTGGGTGGCACGCTGGCCGCGCGGCGGCGGACCTCGCCACCCTCGACACCCGACGCGCCGTGCGCTCAGCGGAGCGCTGAGGCGCTCAGTGGATCTGCGGGAGCACCACATTGCGGATCGTCTCGAACGCGTCCGGTGAAATACTGTACTGGCCAAGGAATGGATGATCCAAATCGGCGACCAAAAATAACATCAGGCTGAGAAAAAAAGCAAAAAGCCCTGCAAACACGAGATGAGCGCCCAGTTGGCTCACTCCGAGCATGGCTATGAGAGCGAGGTTGATCACCGCGCCAGCGACCAGGACAAACCAGAGTGTGCTCGGCAGGCCCAGTCCCATCAGATTCAATCGCTCGTTTCGAGCATCGATGAAATTGCCGAACTGGTGGAAAGTCTCAGCATCCAACGCTGCCTGCCCGGGGTTGGTGGGGGCGAAAGATACGATGTCATGCTGTATGGTCGTTGCCACCGGCGTGGCCGTGGCCAGTAGTTTTCCCCGATGGGCCGACGGGAACTCTTGGTCGATCACCACGTCCATGTAGTGGGTGATGCCCTCCCGCAGCTCTGAACTGAGTGGCGCCGGGTAGTTCGACACGTCTCGGTACAGCACGCCCACCGCATTGGCTTCCCGGGTCGCGGCTTCATCGGCGTTCGTATAATTGGTGTAGGCGCCTACAGCGATCAGGCCCAGCAGTAGGCCGTAGAACAGGCCGGTGCCCGCGATCATGATTTCGATGATGTGGTTGCGGCTTCCGTGATCACTGCTGAACCAGTGCTCCATTAAAGGTCTGAGTAGCAGCACCAGCACCCAACAGGCGCAGATCGAAATTCCAGCGAACAGAAGCAGCATCTGCCAATGAGGAAGGGTGTAAATCCAGGTGGGCATGCTACGAAACCTTCTTTGGAGTCGGTCGTGGGTTTGGGATTCCCGCGGTGTTCTTGTGGGTGACTGATGTCCGGCGCGCCGCTGACCTCAATGGTCACGGTGGGTGGCCAGCCGCGCGAGCGCGCCCAGCTCGCCGATGGCGCGCGCGGTGTGCGCCGTCAGATCGGCCGTGGGCAGCTGGCGCAGCGCCCGCGCGAGCAGGTCGTCGACCTGGGCCTGGCTCCAGGCACGGCCGCCCGCCAGTTCGATCAGTTCCGCGGCGCGCGCCAACTCGGTGTTTGATAGCGGCGCCGTACGGTAGTAAAGCGCGGCAAGTTCGCGCCCGGCCGGGGTGTCCGAATTCAAGGCGGCTACCACCGGCAGGGACTTCTTACGGCTCAGCAGGTCCGAATGGACCGGCTTACCAGTGACGGCCGGGTCTCCCCAGATGCCCAGCAGGTCGTCCATGTGTTGGAAGGCGAGGCCTAGGTGCGTACCGAACCCGCGTAGCTGCTCGACCTGCGCCAGGCTGCCACCGCCGAAGGAAGCGCCCATTGCGCACGCGCAGCTTATCAAAGAACCGGTCTTTTTCCGCACCATGCTCAGGCATTCGGCCAGTTCGACCTGGACACGCTGTTCGAAGGTCAGGTCTGTGCTTTGGCCGTCGATCAGTTTCTGCACGGTGGCCGTGAGCATCCGTGTCCCGTCCGTGGCGGCTGGGTGCCCACTGGTAGCGAGCACGTCCAAGGCCAATGTCAGCAACGCGTCCCCAGCGAGAATCGCCGCATTGAGACCGAACACGCTCCACGCTGTGGGTCGGTGGCGGCGGGTAAGATCACCATCGAGCACGTCGTCGTGCAGTAGCGAGAAATTGTGCACCAGCTCCACCGCCGCGGCGGCCGGCACCGCGGCAGCCGGAAGCCCACCGACGGCCTGGGCGCTCAGCAACACCAGCGTGGGCCGGATCGCTTTACCCCCGATTCCCTTTGCTGAGTCTTTTTCTGGGCCTTTTTTTGTGTCTTTTTCTGACATCTCGTATGACTTGCCGTGCTCGTTCCACCAGCCAAAGTGGTATCCGGCGATGCGCCGCATCGACGCGGGCAGCGTGTCGACCGCCGCGCGCAGGGCGGGTTCGACAGTAGTTCGACTCCACGCGAGCACCTCGCGCGCTGATCGGCCCTCGGTCTTCACATCAACGGTGGCCATAACTTTGTCCCTCCTCGTATCAGCTGATTACGACGTTCTCCAGGATGCCGAGCGCGTCGGGAACCAAGACGGCCACGGAGTAATGGGCGCTGACCAGGTAGGAGGTGATTCCTTTATCGTCGATCCCCATGGAGTGGACGTTCAGTCCGGGTTGGACTTCATCGGGGATACCGGTCTGATGCAGGCCGATCACGCCTGAATCTTCCACGCCAGTACGGAACGCGAGGATGGAGCTGGTTCGAGTCTTGGTGATGGGAATCTTGTCACAGGGGAAAATTGGTACGCCGCGCCAAGACCTCACCAATTGTCCGTCGAGGTCGACGTTTTGCGGATAGATGCCTCGGTGGTTGCATTCTCGACCGAAGGCGGCGATGGTGCGGGGATGGGCCAAGAAGAACTTCGACTTCCTCCTCCGGCAGAGCAGTTCGTCGAGATCGCCAGGTGTGGGTGGCCCGGTGCGAGTACTGATGCACTGCGTGAAGTCAGCGTTGTGCAAGAGTCCGAAATCACGGTTGTTTATCATCTCGTGCTCTTGCCGTTCCCGCAGAGCCTCGATGGTCAACCGTAGCTGCTCTTCGGTCTGGTTCATTGGATTGTTGTAAAGATCCGCTACCCGGGTGTGCACTCGCAATACGGTCTGCGCCACGCTCAGCTCATATTCCCGGGGTGTGGTGTCGTAATCAACGAAGGTCGCCGTCAAGTCCGCATGCTGCTCATGGCCCGAGGTCAGCGCGATATCCGCTTCACCCTTTTTATTCGTCGAATTTTTGGCTAAGACGCGGAACCGCTCGATGTGCGTCCGCAACGCCTCGGACTGGCCGATGATCGCCTCGAGCTCCTGCCGGGGTACAGTCAGTACCGTGCACGGCGTCACCGCCGTGATGCCGAAGGCCCAGGTATCTTGTGACTCCACCCACTCTTGATCGCCGAAATAGTCCCCGTCGGCCAGTAAATCCAGCACAGCCGGCTCGGCGAACTTCCCCGGGCGGATTTTCTTGACTTTGCCATGTGCTATGAGGAATAGCTGATCCGCCGCCCGGCCCGCTTCCGCGAGCGTGGTACCCGCCGCGAACTCTCGCCGCGTGAACCGGCCCGCCAACGCTCCCAACACCTCGGCGTCATCAAAACCCCGAAGCACCGGCAACTCGCACAGTTGTTCTGGAATAACTCGCACTTCGGCGCCCGTCGCGGTGAACGTCACTCGCCCGTCGCCCGCCAGATACGTCAACCGGCGGTTTACCCGATACGTTCCACCCGAGACCTCCACCCACGGCAACATCCGCAACAGCCACCGTGGCGTGATCCCCCGCATCTGCGGCACGGACTTGGTTACCGTCGCCAGCGTGCGGGCCGCAGCGGTGCTCAGACTCAACCGTTTTTGCTCGGCAACATCGACGTTCGGACCCTTCATGGTCATCATGCACCTCACCAATCTTGATACGGTCGACGGTAGGATTCAGACCCGATCGGCGGCGATGAGCAGGTAGTGGAAACTGCCCTCGCGGTACGCCGTCAGGAACGGATCCTCGATCCCGGTAGCCACTGAGGACTTCGCCCGCAGTTCCCAATACGGGATGGAGTGAGCGGTCAGATCGATGACGTTGATCGGGACAAGGTTGTTGGCCGTCAACGCCTTAAAGTAGTCGCTTCTAGGGTGGATGTTGCAGATGTAGTGCTCGTCGATCCGACTGACCGCCTTGGATCGGCCACCCGTCACGTCGTTATAGCAGCCGGTGATGCAGACATAGCGGCCGCCGAACCGCAGTTGGCGGGCGTGTTCGGCGAAGAGTTCGAACAGGTCCACATACATGGTACTTTCGTTGTTCCAGATTCCTCGGTGCGATCCTGTCGCGAAACCTGTGTCCAGCATGTTGCGGAAATGAAACCGCACCTTGTCGGCCACACCTCGCTGTCCGGCCTGGTCGTTGGCGAACTTGACTTGCTGTTCAGAAATCGACACTCCGTTCACCTGAGCGCCGAAGCGCTGGTGGGCCATGAAACTGGTGCCACCGCGACCGCACCCGGCATCCATAAGGAGGTCATCCGCCGAGATGTCACCGAGATGGTCGAGCAGAACCTTGGCCTGCGCGGTCTCCAACCGGTGCATCTCGGTGATGATCCGGTCGTCGCGGGTGTCCTCGGGGCCGTCCAACACGGACCGGTCATAGTCGCCGATCCCGTAGTGATGGTGGTAGAGCCCGTCGAC